>NZ_JBSFUR010000006.1:0-288672 GCF_053591895.1 Streptomyces sp. NPDC002867
CAGCGTGACGAGGACCCGTTCGCCGATCCCGGACTGCCGGCCCACAAGCCGCGCGTCCAGGACATCGACGAGCGTGCGGCCAAGCGCTCCGAGCGGCCCGCCGGTCCGTTCGGGCAGAAGTGCCGCGTCCTCGCGCCTACGCGGAGTCGGCCTCCTCGCGCAGACCGTCCTCGCTCAGGCCCTGCTTCCAGTAGCCGACGAACGTCACGCGCGTGCGGTCCATGTGACGGTCGTTCACCAGATGGCGGCGCAGCGCCTTGACGCTGCCCGACTCTCCCGCGATCCACGCGTACGGCGTGCCCTCGGGCAACTCGGCGGCGGCCACGGCCTCCAGGGCGGGCGGAGCGTTCTCCTCCCGCACCAGCCAGCTGATGTCGGCGTCCGCTTCGGTGGCGAGCGGTATCCGGTCGCCTGCGTGCGGGACCTCCAGCCACACCTTGGCCTTCATGCCCTTGGGCAGCCATTCGAGGATCGCCGCGGCGGCGGGCAGCGCCGTCTCGTCGCCCCACACGAGCACCCAGTCGGTGTCCTCGGGCGGGCGGCAGCGCACCGCCGTGTTGTCCGCGACGGCCGGTCCGAGCACCATCACGCGGTGGCCGGGCTCGGCCGCGAGCGCCCAGCGGCACGCCGGGCCGCCGTCCTCGTGGACGGCGAAGTCGATGTCGACCTCGCCGGCGTCCGCGCGCTGCTCCCGGACGGTGTACGAACGCATCACGGCCCGTACGTCGTCGGGCAGCGCCCGCCACGCGGCGAAGACCGCGCTGCCGTCGCCCGCGTCGACGGGGACGACAGGGGCGTCCTGGCCGGGGTGGGGGAGGAAGAGCGAGAGGGACTGGTCACGGCCGCCGGCCGCGAAACCGTCGAGACCGCCGTCGGCTCCGGTGAAGGTGACCCGGACGAACGACGAGCCGAGCCGCCGGGTCCGTGCGACCTTCAGGCCGAAGAAACGGAAAGGGGCGGACTCGGCCTGCGTCGTCATCGTCAGGAGACCTTCTTGGCGTTCTCGATGGCCTTGGCCAGGTCCTCGAGGATCGGCGCGCACTTGGCGTACGAGTGGATGGGCTCGGTGACGCGCGGGATGACCTGACCGGCCTTGACGGCGGGGAGCTTCGCCCAGGTCGGCTTGGACGTGTGGAGGTCCGCGGGCTGCAGCGTGCCGGTGCGGTTGTCCATCATGATGATGTCCGCCTCGTACTTGGCGGCGTTCTCCCAGCTGAGCTCCTCGAACCAGCCGGTCGCGTCGAGCTTCGACGGCGTGATGATGTCGACGCCGAGCTCCTTGAAGTACGTGAGGTCGGTGGGGCGGTCCGGCGTCGAGACGTAGAACAGGTCGGCGCTGCCGGAGCCGATGAGCACCTTGATGCCGGGGTTGGCCTTCGCCGCCCGGCGCAGGCGCTCGGCGGCCTTCTCGAAGCGGGCCTTGGCGTCGGTGACCTTCCGCGACGTCAGGTCCGCGCCGAGGGACTCGGCCAGCTGGGCGCGGCGGGCGAGCGCGGCGGGCATGTCGACCCCGGCGGCCCACAGGGCCGCGCTCGGGGCCAGCTTGAGGATCTTGTCCTTCGACTGGTCCGGCACGTACCAGAGGGCGCCCTTGTCCCACATGTCGGTGACGAGCAGTTCGGGCGCGAGGGCCGCGTACTTCTCGACGTTGAACTCGCCCCAGACGTTGCCCAGGATCTCGACCTTGCTGATGTCCAGGTCGCCGGCCTGGACGTCGGGCTTGCCCTCCGGCGTCCTGGTCGGGCCGAAAACGCCCTTGACCTGGATTCCGTAGTCGTACAGCGCAGCCGCGGTGCCGGTGAAGGCGACGACGTTCCTGGGGACGGCCTTCGACTCGGCGGTGGTACCGCGGTCGTCCTTGAAGGACCAGGGGCCCGCGTCCTTCGCGGCGTCCTTGCCCGAGCCGCTGCTCGTGGCGTCGCCCCTGCCGCAGGCGGCGAGTGCGACGCCGAGCCCGAGGGCGCCGCCGGCGGCGAGGATGCCGCGGCGAGTGAGGTGATGTGCGCGGGCGTTGGACATGATGGTGTCCGCTTTCGTACGTGCTGATTCGGCCACTGGCAGGTTCGAAGGTAGGTTAGCCTAACCTCAGTACGCGCCCAGGGGCCCTCTCCTCGTACGGCATCGGGCGAGGGCGTGATCCTGGACATGACGGACCGGCGGCCGATACGCGAACGCGCGCGGCCCGCCGTCCGGCAGGTCGCGCGCGCTCGGCGCGGCGGGTCAGCCGCCGAGGCCCAACTCCCGTGCGATCAGCATCCGCTGGACCTCGCTCGTGCCCTCGCCGATCTCCAGGATCTTGGAGTCGCGCCACATCCGGGCGACCGGGTACTCGTTCATGAAGCCGTAGCCGCCGTGGATCTGGGTCGCCTCACGGGCGTTGTCCACCGCCACCGTCGACGAGTACAGCTTGGCGAGCGCCGCCTCCTTCTTGAACGGCTCGCCCCGCACCAGCCGGGACGCCGCGTCGCGCCAGCCGACCCGCGCCATGTGCGCGCGCATCTCCATGTCGGCGATCTTGAACTGGATGGCCTGGTTGTCGCCGATCGGCCGCCCGAAGGCGTGACGTTCCTTCGCGTACTTCACCGACTCGTCGACACAGCCCTGCGCGAGACCCGTCGCCAGCGCCGAGATGGCGATGCGGCCCTCGTCGAGGATGCGCAGGAACTGCGCGTAGCCCCGGCCCTCCTCGCCCAGCAGGTTGGAGAGCGGGACGCGGACGTCGGAGAACGACAGCTCGCGGGTGTCCGACGCGTTCCACCCCACCTTGGAGTAGGGGGCGGCCACCGTGAAGCCCGGTGTGCCGGAGGGGACGATGATGGACGAGATCTCCGGACGGCCGTCGGGCTTGCGGCCCGTCACGGCCGTCACCGTCACCAGGCCCGTGATGTCCGTGCCGGAGTTGGTGATGAAGCACTTGGAGCCGTTGACGACCCACTCGTCGCCGTCGCGCACGGCCGTCGTCCGGGTGCCGCCCGCGTCCGAACCGCACTCCGGCTCGGTCAGGCCGAACGCGCCCAGCAGTTCACCCGAGCACAGCCGCGGCAGCCACTCCCGCTTCTGCTCCTCGGTGCCGAAGCGGTAGACCGGCATGGCGCCCAGCGAGACGCCGGCCTCCAGGGTGATGGCCACGGACGAGTCGACGCGGGCCAGCTCCTCCAGGGCGATGCCGAGGGCGAGGTAGTCACCGCCCATGCCGCCGTACTCCTCGGGGAACGGCAGCCCGAACAGGCCCATGCGGCCCATCTCGCGGACGATCTCGTAGGGGAACTCGTGGCGCTCGTAGAAGTCGCCGATCTTGGGCGCTATCACGTCGTGCGCGAACTCCTCCACCGTGCGGCGGAGTTCCTCGTGCTCGGCGGAGAGCCGGTGGTCCAGGGACATCAGGGAGTCACTCCTTGTGGGAGAGGGCGCGGACGGTACGGGACGGGCTGGGACGGCCCAGCTGTTCGGCCATCCACACGCTGGTGGCGGTGAGCCGGCCGAGGTCGACCCCGGTCTCGATGCCGAGGCCGTCGAGCATCCACACGAGGTCTTCGGTGGCGAGGTTTCCGGTGGCGCTCTTCGCGTACGGGCAGCCGCCGAGGCCGCCCGCCGAGGCGTCCACCGTGGTCACTCCGCACTCGAGCGCGGAGAGGGTGTTGGCGAGGGCCTGGCCGTAGGTGTCGTGGAAGTGCACCGCGATCCTGGTGCTCGGCACGCCCTTGTCGTTCAGCGCGGTGACCAGCGCGCGCACGTGGCCGGCGGTGGCCACGCCGATGGTGTCGCCGAGGCTGAGCTCGTCGCAGCCCATGTCGATCAGGCGCCGGGACACCGCGACGACCTGGTCGACCGGGACCGGGCCCTCCCACGGGTCGCCGAAGCACATCGACAGATAGCCGCGCACCCGCAGGCCGTGCTCGACGGCCCTGGTGACGACCGGCTCGAACATGGCGAGCGCCTCGTCGACCGTACGGTTGAGATTGGCCTTGGCGAACGACTCCGTGGCGCTGGCGAACACGGCGATCTCGCGGGCGCCGAGGCCCAGGGCCCGGTCCAGGCCGCGGTCGTTCGGCACGAGGACGGGCAGCCGCACCCCGGGAAGGTCGGCGACCATCGGGAACAGCTGCTCCGCGTCCGCCAGTTGGGGCACCCACGTGGGACGGACGAAGCTCGTCGCCTCCACGGTGGTGAGACCGGCGCCGGCCAGCCGGCGGATGAACTCCGCCTTGACCTCGACCGGAACCACCGACTTCTCGTTCTGCAGGCCGTCGCGGGGGCCGACCTCGTGGATACGTACCTGCGGCGGGAGGCCGGGGGCCCGCACCGTCATCGGCAGTCCTTCGGTGCCGGTCATGCCCGCGCCTCCTCGTCGGTCTCGTCCGGGGTGACCACGGCGAGCACCTGGTCCATGGCGACGGTCGAGCCCGCGGTGACGTCGAGCTCGGTGACCGTGCCCGCGTGCGGGGCGGAGATGACGTGCTCCATCTTCATCGCCTCCACCACCAGCAGGCTCTGACCGGCCGCCACCACGTCGCCCACCGCCACCTTGACGACGGTGACGGTGCCGGGCATCGGCGCGGCCAGGGTGTCCACGCCGCTGTGCGCGGTCCCGCTGAGGGCCGCCTCGACGGGGTCGTGGTCCAGCACGTGCCAGGAGTCGCCGTCCCGGCCGAGCCAGTCGCTCGCGCGGTGGAAGGTGTGCGTGACGCCGTGCACCTCGACGGCGACCGTGTCCTCCTCGACCCGGGGGGCCGCCTGGCGCCTCACGGTGTGGGTGACGGGGTCGAGTCCCGGCACGCGCAGCGAGAAGGCGAGCGGGGCCGCCTCGCCGCCCATCCGCCAGCCGCTGGGCACCGAGAACGGGTCCGTCCAGCCTCCTGTCGCCGGGGGCGCCAGCTCGGCGGCCCGCACGGCCGCCGCCGCCTCGTACACCTCGTCCGGCACCCCGTCGGGAACGAGCGCGTCCGCCTCCCGCTCGACCAGGCCGGTGTCCATCTCGCCGGAGACGACCGCCGGATGGGCGAGCAGCCGGCGCAGGAACCCGGCGTTGGTCGGGACGCCCAGCGTCACCGTCTCCGCGAGGGCCGCGCGCAGCTTGCGCAGCGCGGTGGCCCGGTCGGGGCCGTACGCGATGACCTTGGAGAGCATCGGGTCGTAGAGGCTGCCCACCTCCAGGCCCTCGGTCAGGCCGGAATCGGTGCGCACTCCGTCGCCCTGGGGCTCGTGGAGGCGCAGCACCGTGCCGCCGGAGGGCAGGAAGCCGCGCGAGGGGTCTTCGGCGCAGACACGCGCCTCGACGGCGTGGCCCGTGAGGGTGATGTCGTCCTGGGCGAACGGCAGGCGCTCTCCGGCCGCCACCCGCAGCTGCCACTCCACCAGGTCGAGACCGGTGATGAGCTCGGTGACCGGGTGCTCGACCTGGAGACGGGTGTTCATCTCCATGAAGTAGTACTGCGAAGGGTCGGTGCCCGGGACGATGAACTCCACCGTGCCCGCGCCCCGGTAGCCGCAGGAACGGGCCGCCTGCACGGCCGCCTCGCCCATCGCGGCACGCGTCGCCTCGTCCAGCAGGACGGACGGCGCCTCCTCGATGATCTTCTGGTGGCGGCGCTGGAGCGAGCACTCGCGCTCGCCGAGATGGACCACGTTGCCGTGGCCGTCGGCCAGCACCTGGATCTCGATGTGGCGGGGGCGGTCGATCCAGCGCTCGACGAGCAGTGTGTCGTCGCCGAACGAGGCGCGCGCCTCGCGCCGGGCCGCCGCGATCTCGTCGAGCAGCGCCGACTCGACGCGGGTGAGGCGCATGCCCTTGCCGCCGCCGCCCGCCGAGGGCTTGAGCAGCACCGGCATGCCGATCTCACGGGCGGCCGCGGCCAGTTCGTCGTCGGTGAGCCCGCTGCCCGAGGACCCGGGGACGACCGGGACCCCGGCCGCCCGCACGGTCTCCTTGGCGCGGATCTTGTCGCCCATCAGCGAGATCGCGGACGGGGGCGGGCCGATGAAGACCAGGCCGGCCTCGGCGCACGCCTGGGCGAAGCCCGCGTTCTCCGCGAGGAAGCCGTAGCCGGGGTGGACGGCCTGGGCGCCGGTGCGCACGGCCGCGTCCAGCAGGCGGTCGATCGAGAGGTAGCTCTCGGCGGCCGGCGCGGGCCCGATGCGCACGGCGGTGTCCGCCTCGCGCACGTGGCGGGCGCCGGCGTCCGCGTCGCTGAAGACGGCCACGGAGCGCACGCCGAGGGACCGCAGGGTGCGGATCACGCGTACCGCGATCTCGCCGCGGTTGGCGACCAGAACGGTGTCGAACATCGTCATCGTGGAAGGTCCCTCACATCCGGAAGACGCCGAAGCCGGGCTCACCCAGCGGGGCGTTGGCACACGCGGTCAGGGCAAGACCCAGCACCTGCCGGGTGTCCATCGGGTCGATCACGCCGTCGTCCCACAGGCGGGCCGTCGCGTAGTAGGCGTTGCCCTGCTGTTCGTACTGGGCGCGGATCGGGGCCTTGAAGGACTCCTCCTCCTCGGCGGACCACTCCTCGCCGCGGCCCTCCAGCTGGTCGCGCTTGACCGTGGCCAGCACGGACGCGGCCTGCTCGCCGCCCATCACCGAGATCTTGGCGTTGGGCCACATCCACAGGAAGCGGGGGCCGTACGCCCGGCCGCACATCGAGTAGTTGCCCGCGCCGTACGAACCGCCGACGACCACCGTCAGCTTGGGCACACGCGTGCACGCCACGGCCGTGACCATCTTGGCGCCGTGCTTGGCGATGCCGCCGGCCTCGTAGTCCTTGCCGACCATGAAGCCGGAGATGTTCTGCAGGAAGAGCAGGGGGATGCCGCGCTGGTCGCACAGCTCGATGAAGTGGGCGCCCTTCTGGGCGGACTCGGCGAACAGGATGCCGTTGTTGGCGACGATGCCGACCGGGTGGCCGTGGATCCGGGCGAAGCCGGTGACCAGCGTCTGCCCGAACTCCGACTTGAACTCGGCGAACCGGGAGCCGTCGGTGATCCGGGCGATCACCTCGCGGACGTCGTAGGGCGTGCGCGAGTCGACCGGGACGGCGCCGTACAGCCCGGCCGGGTCGGCCTTGGGCTCCTCGGCGGCCTCGACGGACCACGGCAGCGGCCCGCGCTCCGGCAGGGTCGCCACGATGTTCCGCACGATCCGCAGCGCGTGCGCGTCGTCCTCGGCGAGGTGGTCGGTGACGCCGGAGATCCGCGAATGGACCTCGCCGCCGCCGAGTTCCTCGGCGGTGACGACCTCGCCGGTGGCGGCCTTCACCAGCGGCGGGCCGCCGAGGAAGATCGTGCCCTGATTGCGCACGATCACGGCCTCGTCGCTCATGGCCGGCACATACGCCCCGCCGGCGGTGCAGGAGCCGAGCACCGCGGCGATCTGGGGGATGCCCGCGCCGGACATGCGGGCCTGGTTGTAGAAGATCCGGCCGAAGTGCTCGCGGTCGGGGAAGACCTCGTCCTGCATCGGCAGGAACGCGCCGCCGGAGTCGACCAGGTACACGCAGGGCAGCCGGTTCTCCAGGGCCACCTCCTGGGCGCGCAGGTGCTTCTTGACCGTCATCGGGTAGTAGGTGCCGCCCTTGACGGTGGCGTCATTGGCCACGACGACGACCTCGCGGCCGCTGACCCGGCCGATCCCGGCGATCACCCCGGCCGCCGGCGCCTGCCCGTCGTACATTCCCTCGGCGGCGAGGGGCGCGAGCTCCAGGAACGGTGAGCCGGGGTCGAGAAGGGTGTCCACGCGGTCGCGCGGAAGCAGCTTCCCGCGCGCGGTGTGGCGGGCGCGCGCCTTCTCGCCGCCGCCGAGGCGGGCCGCCGCCAGGCGTGAGCGCAGACCGTCGGCGAGCTCCTGGTGTGCCGCCTCGTTGGCCTGCCAGGCCTCGGACGCCGGGTCCGCGGCGCACGCCAGCACTGGTGCCTGCTGCATTGCTCGAGCTCCCTTGCTCGGTTAATGAGCGTTAACGTGTTTCTCCTAGGTTAACGACCGCTAACAGCCCTGTCTAGAATGAATTCCCATGAGCACCAGGACCTCGGCCCCGACGCGCCGCGAGCAGATCCTCAAGGAGGCCGCGCGCCTCTTCGCCGAGCGCGGCTTCCACGGCGTGGGCGTCGACGAGATAGGGGCCGCGGTGGGCATCAGCGGACCCGGTCTCTACCGCCACTTCCCCGGCAAGGACGCGATGCTCGCGGAGCTGCTCGTGGGCATCAGCGAACGGCTCCTGAGCGGTGGCCGGCTGCGGGTCGAGGAGGCGTCGGCGGGCCCGGACGCGGTCCTGGAGTCCCTGATCGACGGCCACATCGACTTCGCGCTCGACGACCGCCCGCTGATCACTCTGCACGACCGGGAGCTGGACCGCCTGCGGGACAGCGACCGCAAGCTGGTCCGCCAGCTGCAGCGCCAGTACGTGGAGCTGTGGGTGACGGTGGTGCGCGAGCTGCACCCGGCCGTGGCGGAGTCGGAGGCGCGGGCCGCCGTGCACGCGGTGTTCGGCCTGCTCAACTCGACCCCTCACCTCGGTGCGAACGGGGGAGGCCCGCTCGGCCGCGCGGCCACCGAGTCGCTCCTGCGGCGGCTGGCGCACGGGGCGTTCGCGTCCCTGGGCGGCTGAGGGACCCTTCTTCGGCCGGCCGAAGGCCCGCAGGCTCCCGTCGCCCGGACGGGCGCCACGTCCGCAGGACAAGACGGTGCGTACGCTCCGCGCACCCCACGGCACAATGGGCTCATGCCGATACCCAGCCGCGCCGCTCTGGTCGACCACCTCGTCCGCTCACGTATCGCCGGAGACGTCGCCACCCCCCGCGACAACAACCTCTCCCACTACCGCAGGCTCGCCAACGGCGACCGGCACTACTGGCTGGGGCTGGAGCTCGGCGACCGCTGGAGCGACGAGCAGGACGTGCTGGCCGTCATGGCCGAGCGGTGCGGCGTCAACGACGACCCCGAGCACCGGCAGGGCCAGGACACCATCGACCCCGAGCTGACCGTCGACGCCCTGGAGCGCATGGCCGCGCGCCTGCGCAAGGCCGCCGACGCGCAGGAGCGCGTGCTGTTCGCGACCGGGCACCCCGGCGGCCTGCTGGACGTGCACCGGCAGACCGCGGAGGCGCTGCGGGCCGCCGGATGCGAGATCGTACGGATCCCGGGCGGGCTGATGGCCGACGAGGGCATGGTCTTCCAGTTCGCCGACGTCGCCGTGCTGGAGCGGGGCGCGACCCTGTGGCACACCCACTCGCCCGCGCCGATGGCCGCGATCCTCGACGGTCTCGCGCGCGAGGGCCGCCCGCTGCCCGACCTGGTGGTGGCCGACCACGGCTGGGCGGGCTGCGCGGGCCAGCGCGGCATCGACGCCGTCGGCTACGCGGACTGCAACGACCCGGCCCTGTTCATCGGCGAGGCCGAGGGCACGCTCCAGGTGACGGTCCCGCTGGACGACCACGTGACCGACCCGCGCTTCTACGACCCGATGACGGCGTACCTGCTGGACGCGGCCGGGCTCGGCCCGGCCGCGTGACGCCGGGGCCGCCCGGCCCTCAGTCGCGCCAGGTGCCGCGCACGACTCCGTACGCGCCGCCCAGCAGCATGACCATCAGCGCGCCCCGCACCGCGAGCCCGAGAGCCTGACGGACTCCGCCGGTGAGACCGGCGGACCAGTCACGCAGGACCATCAGGAGCACGACCGCGCCCAGGATGAGCGTGCCCCCGCCGACGGTCCACAGCACCCGTGCGGCGGGAGACGCCGTCGCCCATCCGGTGGTCCCGGCCGCGTCGTACGACGGTTCGTCGTACGACGGTTCCTCCTCGGCCGGCGGCTGAGCGCTCACGGTGTCCGTTCCCCTTGACGGTCCCGGCGCGCTGCCCGGGCAGGCATGGTCCCGGGGGGTGGTCGGCCCCCGGGGATCCGCACCGAGCGCTTGTGGCGCCGCGGGGCAGTGACCGCGAGCCGCCCCGTGCGTGTGGGGCGCACGGGGATGCCCTGCGGGTACTGCCTAGGATCTGCATCCAGGCTCCCAGCAGCCGCTGCCGCATCGCTCAGACCACAGGACGACCTTTGCCCTACGACTTGAGGCCGGTGCGTGTCCTGGTCGTCGACGACGAGGAACTCGTACGCACCGCGCTCCAGCAGGTTCTCGGCTCGGCCGACGGCGTGACCGTCGCCGGGACCTGCGACGGCCCGGACGCCGTCGACGCCGTGCGCGACCTCGTGCCCGACCTGGTCCTGCTGGACATCGACATGCCGCGCGCGCACGGCTTCGACGTGCTGCGCGCCCTGAAGGGCCTGCCGCGGCCGCCCGCCGTCGCGATGCTCACCGCCCTCGACACCGCGGCCGACGTGGAACGCGCGCTGCGCGAGGGCGCCTCGGGCTTCCTGCTCAAGACCACCGAGCCGCGGCTGTTCACCGAGGCGGTGCGGCTCCTCGCGGCGGGCGGGGTGGTCTGCACACCGTCCGGCAGCGCCGAGGCGCTCTCCCGGTACGCGGCCGCGGCCCCGGCGCCCGCTCCCTGCGCGCCCGAAGCCCTCGACCACCTCACGGCCCGCGAACGCGACGTCCTGGCACTGATCGCGGCCGGCCTGTCCAACGCCGACATCGCGGCCCATCTCGGCATGGGCGTGACGACGGTCAAGACCCACATCGGCGCCCTCAAGCGGAAGCTGTCGGTCGGCAGCCGTGTCGCGCTGGCGACCGTGGTTCACCGGTCGGACACGCCATGAGCGCGGGCGCGCGGGGACGGGGGCGCGAGGGGGCGACGCGTCCAGGGACCGACGGGCCGGGATCCGACCGGCTCCGGTCCGGCCGTGCGGGGGCCGGCGGCCGGGGATCCGACCGGGCCGGGGCCGGCCGCCGCGGGCCCGCGCGCCCGCGGCTCCGCCTCCCGCGCCCCGGCCGTCCCCGGCGCGGGCCCGAACCGGGGACCGTCGCCGTCGAGGCCCTGGTCGTGGCCGCCGCCCTCGCCGAAGCGCTGGCCACCGGGCACTGGCTCCCCGGCTGGGCGGTCTGGGCCGCGCCGGCCGTCGCGTGTGTGCTTCCGCTGCGCCGGCGCTTCCCCCGCGCCTTGATGCTCCTCGCCCTGCCGACCCTGGCCACCGGCGTGCTGTGGATCCCGGCGATGGCCGCGCTGCACGCCGTCGCCGCGTCCGAGCGGCGCCGCGTCGAGGTGGTCGCCTCGGCGGCGGCCGTGGCCGTCGTGTCGTTCGTGCCGTGGCAGAACATGGACGACTATCCGTGGTCCCTCCCCGACGTCACCCTCGGGGTCCTGCTCTCGGGGCTGCTGGCCGTCGCTCCCGCCGCCCTGGGCCTCCTCGGCCGGGCCCGCCGGGAACTGGCCGCCCGCCTCGCCGAGTTGGCCCTGTCGCGGGAGCGTGAACGCCTGTACGCCGCCGAACAGGCCGCGCTGCGGGAGCGGGAACGCCTGGCCCGCGACGTGCACGACACCGCGGCCCACCATCTGAGCCTGATCAGCCTGCGGTCGTCGGTGCTCGCCGCGTCCGTGGAGTCCCCCGCCTGCCGGGAGGAGGCGGAGACGCTCGGCGAGCTGGCCCGGCGGGCCGCGGCCGACCTGCGCCGGACGATCCGCCGCCCCGGCCAGGGTCTCGCGCAGCTCCCGGAGCTCGTCGAGGCGGCGGGCGACGGTGTACGGGCCGAGCTGGACCGGCTGGAGGCGGCCGAGTGCCCGCCGGAGGTCCAGCACGCCGCGTACCGGATCGTGCAGGAGGGGCTGGCGAACGTCCGCCGTCACGCGCCGGGGGCCGAGGCCAAGGTCTCGGTCCGCCGTACGGACGACGGCTTGCGCATCATCGTCCGCAACACCCCGCCCGCCGGGCCGCCGCGCCCGGCTCCCGACCGTGGCGGCCAGGGTCTGCCGGGTCTGCGCACCCGCGTGGCGGCGCTGGGCGGCACGCTGTCCGCGTGCCCGACACCGGACGGCGGCTACGCGCTCGCCGCGCTCCTGCCCCTGCCCGGCCCGTCCGGTCCGCCGGCTCGGGACGCCTGAGAGCGCATCCGCGTCTCCGAGGGGAACTCGGCACCATGCCGACGTTGCCGCTGCTCGCCCGCCTCGCGCGGGCTCTCGACGCCGCGCTCGGCCTGGAGCTGGACGGCGACACCTCGCGCGTGGCGTTCCACGCACACACGCCCGCTGCCTGAGCAGCGGGCGTACGAGTGGGGCCGTTCTCAGCCGCGGGGGACGCGGACCACGCCCTCCTGGATGACCGTGATCGCCAGGCGACCGTCCTGCGTCCAGATGCGGGCCTGGCCCAGACCGCGTCCGCCCGAGGCGGACGGCGACTCCTGGTCGTACAGCAGCCATTCGTCCGCGCGGAACGGCCGGTGGAACCACATCGCGTGGTCCAGTGAGGCACCGACCACGTCGCCGACCGCCCACCCGCCGCGCCCGTGCGCGAGCAGGACCGAGTCCAGCAGCGTCATGTCGGAGACATACGTGGCCAGGCAGACGTGCAGCAGAGGGTCGTCGGCGAGCTTGCCGTTCGCGCGGAACCACACCTGGGAGCGTGGCTCGCGCGGCCGGCCCGCAGTGGCGTACGGCGGCTCGTCCACGTACCGCAGGTCGACCGCCGCCCGCGCCTCGAGCAGCCGGTCGACCACGCCCGGGTCGACGAACCGGTCCGCGTACCGCGGCAGAATCTCGGCCGCCGTGGGCAGTGTCTCCGGGTCCGGGGAGTCCGGCATCTCCTCCTGGTGCTCCAGGCCCTCCTCGTACGTCTGGAACGACGCGGAGAGGTGGAAGATCGGCTGCCCGTGCTGGACCGCGACCACGCGGCGGGTCGTGAAGGACCGGCCGTCGCGGATGCGGTCGACCGTGTAGACGATCGGCGCGCCCGGGTCGCCCATGCGCAGGAAGTACGAGTGCAGGGAGTGCGCCGTGCGGTCCGCCGGGACCGTACGGCCCGCGGCGACCAGCGCCTGGGCCGCGACCTGCCCGCCGAAGACCCTGGGGACGACGGCGGACCGGGAACGCCCGCGGAAGATGTTCTGCTCGATCTGCTCCAGGTCGAGCAGATCGAGCAGACCTTCGAGTGCTGAGCTCATGTCAGGAACGTACAGCTCCGGTTCTCCCGGCCTCTTACAGACCCATGTCCTTCGCGATGATCGACTTCATGATCTCGCTGGTACCGCCGTAGATGCGGTTGACGCGGTTGTCCGCGTACAGGCGGGCGATCGGGTACTCGTTCATGAAGCCGTAGCCGCCGTGCAGCTGCAGGCAGCGGTCGATCACCCGGTGCGCGACCTCGGTGCAGAAGAGCTTCGCGGACGCGGCCTCGGCCGGGGTCAGCTCGCCCGCGTCGAGGGCCTCCAGCGCGCGGTCGGCAACGGCCTCGGCGGCGTCCACCTCGGCCTGGCAGGCGGCCAGCTCGAACTTGGTGTTCTGGAAGGCGGCGACCGGCTTGCCGAAGACCGTGCGCTCCTGGACGTACTCCTTGGCGAACCGCACGGCGGCCTTGGCCTGCGCGTAGGCGCCGAAGGCGATGCCCCAGCGCTCGGAGGCCAGGTTGTGGCCGAGGTAGTAGAAGCCCTTGTTCTCCTCGCCGAGCAGGTCCTCGACCGGGACCTTGACGTCGACGAAGGCCAGCTCGGCGGTGTCGGACGTCTTCAGGCCGAGCTTGTCGAGCTTGCGGCCGACGGAGTAGCCCTCGGACTTGGTGTCCACGGCGAACAGGGAGATGCCGTGGCGGCGGTCCTCGGCGCTGGGCGCGTCCGTGCGGGCGCAGACGATCACGCGGTCGGCGTGCACGCCGCCGGTGATGAAGGTCTTGGCGCCGTTGAGGACGTAGTGGGTGCCGTCCTCGGAGAGCTTGGCGGTGGTCTTCATGCCCGCGAGGTCGGAGCCGGTGCCCGGCTCGGTCATCGCCAGTGCCCACATCTCCTCACCGGAGACGAACTTCGGCAGGAACCGCTTCTTCTGCTCGTCGGTGGCGAGCATCTTGATGTACGGCAGGCCGAGCAGCACATGCACGCCGGAGCCGCCGAACTGGACGCCGGCACGGGAGGTCTCCTCGTACATCACGGCCTCGAACTTGTACGAGTCGATGCCGGCGCCGCCGTACTCCTCGTCGACGCGGATGCCGAAGACGCCGAGCTCGGCGAGCTTGTAGTAGAAGTCGCGGGGCGCCTGGCCCGCCGCGAACCACTCGTCGTAGACGGGGACGACCTCGGCCTCGATGAAGGCGCGGATGGTGTCCCGGAACGCCTCGTGGTCCTCGTTGAATACGGTCCGGCGCACGGACGCCTCCTCGTGACTGGGTACGACAATGTCTAAGCGCTTGCTCAGGCACAAGTTACCGGGCGGTTGTTGAAGCTGTCCAGAGTGATGCTGCGCACGCAGAGGGGCCGCCGCCGCGCCCTCGCCCCGAAGGGGCGCTTTGTCCCCGGTGGCTACGCTCGAACCGGAACGCCGTCGCGGCCCCGGCCGCTCAGGCCGACGGCTCGTCGACGTCGTAGGCCGCCAGGGCTGCCTGGCGGTACTCCAGCAGTTCGGCCAGGTCCTCGTGGGTCAGGTGTTCCTGCGTCAGCTTCACCGTGGCCCGGCCCTCCGTCGCCGCCCACGCGTGGCGGGCCCGCTTGTTGGCTCTGCGGCGGTTGTCGCTGCGGAGGAAGCCCGCGCCCGCCGCGAACCCGGCCGCGGCCAGGGCCGCCAGCGCCGCGGGGACACGGGCGTTCGCCGTGGCCAGCCCCGTGGCGCCGGCCGTCGCGGCGAGGAGGGCCGCGGGGAAGCCGAGGGCGATGTCGACCTTGGTCCAGAACTCCGCCCTGCGGTGGGCGAGCCTGCGCTGCCGCTCCGCTTCCTCGCGCAGCCGCGTGATCTCGGCGCGCAGACGGCGGGCGGGCTCGTCCGGTGTGGACCGGGTGGTGCCGTCAGGGGCGATGGTCATGCAGAAATTCCAACACACTTGCCCCTCAAGGGACTTGGCTTTGTCCCGACAGTCCTGGAAGGGGTTCGTGGTGGGCTTCCCACGGATCCGTGGACGTCCGGCTTCTCACTCGTGCCGCAGTGCGAACCACAGCTCCATCCGGACGTCCGGATCGTCCAGGTCCTCGTCCAGCAGCGTGCCGACGCGCGCGATGCGCTGACGGACCGTGTTGCGGTGGATCTCCATCGCCGCCGCCGTCCGGTCCCAGTTGCCGTGCAGCGAGAGCCAGGTCCGCAGCGTCTCGACGAGCGCGGGGGAGGCCGCGAGCGGGGCCAGGCGCGCGCGGGCGGCGTCGGCGGAGAACGGGCCCGCGTCGCGGTGGCGCACCAGGGGTTTGCGGGTCGTCAGCGCACGGCGCACGGCACGGGCCGCCTGCGTGTCGGCGGCGGCCAGGTCCCGCGCCTCGACGGGGGCGCTCACCCCGAGCGTCCAGTCCGGCTGGGCCACGACGGCCGTGCTCGCCGGCAGCAGCAGCCGCACGGCCGTGGGCTCCGGTGTCTCGAACAGGGGGGTGCCCAGCGCCGCCGCCAGCGCCGCCGCCGCGAACGGGGTCGCGTCGCCGCCCCGGGCGTGGACCACCGTCCAGGGGCCCGGATCCAGGATGCGCGCCGTGTCGGCCGGGGACTCGCCGACGAGCAGACGGACCAGGGCCGCGTCGCGTACCGCCGAGTCCGCGGCCTGTCGCGGGGCCGTGAGCAGGGAGAGCAGAACGACCGCCACTCCCGCGATCGTGTGGTTCCCGGGCTCGTGGTGCTCGGACGCCACCCCGAGGGTGAGGCCGTCGCCGCCGCCGAGTGCGTACGCGGCGAGCCGCAGCCCGCCGCTGTTCCCGCTCGCCGTCGCCGGTCCGCCCGGGCGCGGGCCCACCACGCCCGCCAGATCCGCGAGGGCCCGGCTCGCCGCGTCGGGGATCGACCGGCCCGCCGCCGCCGACTCCGTACCGTCCGGTGCGAAGAGCACGGCACGTCCGCCGAGCCGCGAGGCCAATGCGCCGAGCACCGCCGGGACCGGGGCGGGCCGGGCCGCCGCCGTCGCCAGTGACTGCTGGGCCTCGGTCACCCGGCGCAGTTCCTGGAGGCGGGCCTGCGCCATCAGCCGCCACAGCGCCCTGGCCACCGCCGTGAACGGCGTCTGCGGCGGCACCTCGATCAGCGGCAGGCCGTGCCGTGTGCACGCCTCGACAAGCTCCGCCGGGACGGTGTCGTACACCGGTGTCACGCCGAAACCGAGTGCCGCCGCGCCCGCCTCCACGACCCGTTCCACGTAGCGAGCCGGGTCGCTGAGCTGCACGCCCGCCGTCATCAGCAGCTCACCGCCCAGGAGGTACGGATAGGGGTCCGCCATCTCGGAGGTGTGCACCCAGTGGAGGGCGGCGTCCTCGGGACCCGCGAGCAGGCGCAGCCCGAGGTCCCGGCGGGCGAGCAGTGCGGCGAGCGGGACCGGTGGCGCCGGTGGGGTGGATGCGGGCTCCTGTGCGGACATGACCGTGGACCCTTCGTACATCCATCGTAGGAACAGTGGAGGAAACGTACACTTCAGCGTCGCTTTCCGGCCACCTACTGTCGTGCCATCCAGCGGCAGCGGGTACGGGCGGATGTCCCCGCGAACGGCCCTGGCACCTTTCCCCGCACGACACGCCACCGAGGTGAGCAGAGGAGGGCCCCATGGCCGTCGACTACACAGTGATCGTCCTGTATTTGGCCAGCATGCTGGCGATGGGCTGGTGGGGCATGCGACGCGCCAAGTCCAAGAGCGAGTTCCTGGTCGCGGGCCGCCGCCTCGGCCCCTGGATGTACTCCGGGACCATGGCCGCCATCGTCCTCGGCGGCGCGTCCACCATCGGCGGCGTCGGACTCGGCTACAAGTACGGACTCTCGGGCGCCTGGATGGTCTTCACCATCGGCCTCGGCCTGCTCGCGCTGTCCGTCTTCTTCTCCGCGCGGATCGCCCGGCTCAAGGTCTACACCGTCTCCGAGATGCTCGACCTGCGCTACGGCGGCAAGGCCGGTGTCATCTCGGGCGTCGTCATGTGGGCGTACACGCTGATGCTGGCGGTCACCTCGACCATCGCCTACGCCACGATCTTCGACGTCCTCTTCGACCTGCCCCGCTCCGCCGCGATCGTCCTCGGCGGCACGATCGTCGTCGCCTACTCGACCCTCGGCGGCATGTGGTCCATCACCATCACCGACATGGTGCAGTTCGTGGTGAAGACCATCGGCGTACTGCTGCTGCTCCTGCCCATCGCCGTCGTCAAGGCGGGCGGCTTCGCCGAGATGAAGGCCGCGCTGCCGACCGCGTACTTCGAGCCGCTCGGCATCGGCGGCGAGACGATCTTCACCTACGTCCTGATCTACACCTTCGGCATGCTCATCGGTCAGGACATCTGGCAGCGGGTCTTCACCGCCCGCACCGACAAGGTCGCCAAGTGGGGCGGCACCGTCGCCGGTACGTACTGTCTCGCGTACGCCCTGGCCGGCGCCGTCATCGGCACCGCCGCCAAGGTGCTCTACCCGAAGCTGCCCAGCGCCGACGACGCCTTCGCCACCATCGTCAAGGACGAGCTGCCGATGGGTGTGCGGGGCCTGGTGCTGGCCGCCGCGCTCGCCGCCGTCATGTCCACCTCCTCCGGCGCGCTCATCGCCTGTGCCACCGTCGCCAACAACGACATCTGGTCCCGGCTGCGCGGTCTCACCGCGAAGAAGGCGGAGGGCGAGCACGACGAGGTCAAGGGCAACCGCGCCTTCATCCTGATCATGGGTGTGGCCGTCGTCCTGATCGCCATCGCCCTCAACGACGTCGTCCAGGCCCTCACCGTCGCGTACAACCTGCTCGTCGGCGGCCTGCTGGTGCCCATCCTCGGCGGCCTGCTGTGGAAGCGCGGCACCGTGCAGGGCGCGCTCGCCGCGGTGACCGTCGGAGGTCTCTCGGTCGTCGGCCTGATGGCGACCTACGGCATCCTCGCCAACCAGCCCGTCTACTACGGTCTGCTGGCCTCGCTCGCCGCATACATGGTCGTCAGCCTGGTCACCCGGCCCACCGACCCGGCCGTGCTCGCCAACTGGCGTGAGCGGCTGGCCGGCCGCGGTGGCGACGACGCCGAGCCGGAGGCCCCGGCCGCCGAGCCCGCCCCGCTCCACAGCTAAAATCGGACAAACGTCCTCAAGCGGATGAATGCGCAACGAAGCGCGAGAAGGAAGGCATCACACATGAGCAGCAACGAGCAGCCGCGCGGTCCGATCGACTCGTCCCGCATCCCGCGGTACGCCGGACCCGCCACGTTCGCCCGGCTGCCGCGGCTCGACGAGGTCGGCTCCGCCGACGTCGCCGTGGTCGGCGTGCCCTTCGACTCCGGGGTCTCCTACCGCCCCGGTGCGCGCTTCGGCGGCAACGCCATCCGTGAGGCGTCGAGGCTCCTGCGCCCCTACAACCCGGCGCAGGACGCCTCGCCCTTCGCGCTCGCCCAGGTCGCCGACGCGGGTGACATCGCGGCCAACCCGTTCAACATCAACGAGGCCGTCGAGACGGTCGAGGCCGCGGCCGACGACCTGCTCGCCACCGGCGCCCGGATGATGACGCTCGGCGGCGACCACACCATCGCGCTGCCGCTGCTGCGCGCGGTCGCCAAGAAGCACGGCCCGGTCGCCCTGCTGCACTTCGACGCGCACCTGGACACCTGGGACACCTACTTCGGCGCCGAGTACACCCACGGCACGCCGTTCCGCCGGGCCGTCGAGGAGGGCATCCTCGACACCGAGGCGCTGTCCCACGTCGGCACCCGCGGCCCGCTGTACGGCAAGCAGGACCTGACCGACGACGAGAAGATGGGCTTCGGCATCGTCACCTCGTCCGACATCTACCGCCGTGGCGCCGACGAGGTCGCCGACCAGCTGCGCCAGCGCATCGGCGACCGGCCCCTCTACATCTCCATCGACATCGACTGCCTCGACCCGGCGCACGCGCCCGGCACCGGAACCCCCGAGGCGGGTGGCATGACCTCCCGCGAGCTCCTGGAGATCCTGCGCGGCCTGTCCTCCTGCAACCTGGTCTCGGCCGACGTGGTGGAGGTGGCCCCGGCGTACGACCACGCCGAGATCACCGCGGTCGCCGCCTCGCACACGGCGTACGAGCTGACCACGATCATGTCGCGCCAGATCGCCGCGAACCGTGCCTCCGGGGCGGAGCAGACCGGGAAGTGACCGCGCGGCCGGTCCCGTCACCGGGACCGGCACCGGCCTGCCGGCCGGGGCGCGCGCGTAACGTCGAGCCGGGAGGCCGGAAGGCCCCCGACGCCGGGCCCATGCGCCCGGAGGCAGACGTACGCAACGATCGAGACGCTAAGGACGCCACGGTGACCCACGACCACGACCTCGTCCTGCGGCCCACCGCCGCGCAGACCGAGGCCGCGCTGAACCCGCCCGCCGGGCGCAACGGCGGCGACCTCGTCGTCGAGACCCTGCGGGGCCTCGGGGCGACGACCGTCTTCGGGCTGCCCGGGCAGCACGCGCTCGGCATGTTCGACGCGCTGCGCCGCTCGACCCTCACCTACGTCGGGCTGCGCGTCGAGAACAACGCGGGCTTCGCCGCCGACGCCTACGGCCGCGTCACCGGCGAGGCCGCGCCGCTGCTGCTGTCCACCGGCCCCGGCGCGCTGATGTCCCTGGCCGCGCTCCAGGAGGCCGCCGCGGCGTCGGCGCCCGTGCTGGCGATCGGCAGCCAGATCCCGGTGGCCGGGCTCGGCGGCGGACGCCACGGCTACCTGCACGAACTGCGCGACCAGCAGGCGTCGTTCCGCGACATCGTGAAGTCCGTGCACACCGTGCGCACCGCCTCGCAGATCCCGTCGGCGATCGCGGCGGCGTGGGAGTCGGCGCTGACCGCACCGCACGGACCCGTGTGGGTCGAGATTCCCCAGGACGTCCTGCTCGCCGAGACCGCTGTGCCGGTCGTCACGGCGGTGGACGCCACACCCGAGGACGTCGTGCCGCGCCCCGAACTGACCGCCGTGGCCGCCCACCTGCTGTCCACCGCCGAGCGCCCCGTGATCATCGCCGGCGGCGGCGTGGTGCGCTCCGACGCCTCGGGCAAGCTGCGCGCGCTCGCGGAGAAGATCGACGCGCCGGTCGTCACCACCTTCGGCGGCAAGGGCGCCTTCCCCTGGGAGCACCCGCTGTCCCTCCAGTCCTGGCTGGAGGACCGCCACACGACCGACTTCCTGGAGTCGGCCGACGTGCTGCTCGTCGTCGGCTCGGGCCTCGGTGAACTGTCCTCGAACTACCACACGTTCGCCCCGCGCGGCCGCGTGATCCAGATCGAGGCCGATCTCGGCAAGCTGGAGTCCAACCACGCCGGGCTCGGCATTCACGCGGACGCGCGCCTCGCGCTGTCGGCCCTGCTGGAGACGGTGGAGGACCGCCGCGACCCGTCGGCGGCCGACGCCGTGCGCGAGGTCCTCGCCGCGGTCCGCGCGCGGATCGACTCCCAGGAACTGACCCTGGAGCAGCAGGTCCTGGCCTCCGTGCGCGAGGCCCTGCCGGACGACTCGCCCAGCTTCTGGGACATGACGATCCTCGCGTACTGGGCGTGGTCCGCCTTCGACGCCCGCCGGCCCAACACGATGCACTCCGCCCAGGGCGCCGGCGGCCTCGGCTACGGCTTCCCGGCGGCGCTCGGCGCGGCCGCCGCCGACCCCACCCGCCCGGTACTCGCCGTCTCGGGCGACGGCGGCGCGATGTACTCGATCGCCGAGCTGGCCACGGCCCGCCAGTACGACCTGCCGGTCACCTGGCTGATCGTGGACGACGGCGGCTACGGCATCCTGCGCGAGTACATGAACGACGCGTTCGGGCAGGCCACGGCGACGGAACTGGCGCGCCCGGACTTCGTCGCGCTGGCGGAGGCCTTCGGCGTCCCGGCGACCCGGACGAGCCCCGAGACGCTGTCCGAGGACCTGGCCAAGGCCCTGGCGCAGCCCGGGCCCTCGGTGGTCGTGCTCCCCGCCCTGCTGCGGATGTTCGCCCCGACGCACCTGTGACGCACGCGGCGTGACCCGCGGCTCCCGGCCCCGCCGCCCGCCCTCCCCGGGCCGGCGGGGCCGGGCTCGTCTCCGGAGCGCCCGTCAGGTCGTGCCGGCGAACGAGTGGTGCTCGTGCGCCACCAGCCAGCGGCCCCGCTCCTCGCGGAGCCGACGGTGAGCCGCAGCCGGGTCTCGGGGACGCTCGGCGAGTTCGGACCCGGCCGCGAGCCGGATCTCATCGCTCACGCCGGTGTGACGAACCCCGACTCGTACGCCGCGATGACCGCCTGCGTCCGGTCCCTCGCCCCCAGTTTGGCCAGCACGGCGCTCACATGCGTCTTGACGGTCTCCGTGCCGACGACCAGCTGCGCGGCGATCTCCGCGTTGGACATGCCCCGTGCCATCAGCCGCAGCACCGCCGCCTCGCGGTCCGTCAGGGCGGCCCGCTCCATCGCCGAGCGTGCCGCCGTGGTCCCGTACTCGGCGGCCAGCGAGCGGACCGCCGCCGGGAAGAGCAGCGACTCGCCCTCCGCGACGAGCCGCACCGCGTGCACGATCTCGGCCGGGCGGGCCCGCTTGAGCAGGAAGCCGTCGGCGCCCGCGCGCAGCGCCTCGTACACGTACTCGTCGTTCTCGAACGTCGTGACCACCAGGATCTTGGGCGGGTCGTCGACGGTCCGCAGGACCGCGCGGGTCGCCTCGATGCCGTCGAGCAGCGGCATCCGGACGTCCATCGCCACGACGTCCGGCCGCAGTTGCCGTACCAGCGGGATGACGGCCGCCCCGTCCGCGGCCTCGCCGGCCACCTCGATGTCCGGCTGCGCCTCCAGCACGGCACGCAGGCCCGCCCGTACGAGTGGTTCGTCGTCGACAATCAGTACGGTGATCGGCACCCGCTCAGCGTAGGCCGTCCAGCGGCAGCCCCACCCGCACCCTCCACCGGCCCTCGTGCGGACCCGTCGTCGCCTCCCCGCCGAGCAGCGCCGCCCGCTCCCGGATGCCGCGCAGCCCACTGCCGCGGGAGCCCGTCGCGACAGGGGCGACGGGTCCGGCGAGCGCGCTCTGCACCTCCAGCTCGAGCCGGCCGTCCGCGACGGCTATCCGCACGCGCGTCGGCACCGGACCCGCGTGCCGCAGGACATTGGTCAGGGCCTCCTGGACGATGCGGTAGCCCTCCCGGGACACCGGCGCCGGCACCTGCGTCAGCGGGCCGGTCACCTCGGCGTCCACCTCGGCGCCGGACGCGCGCGCCGACTCCAGCAGCCGGTCGGCGTCGGCGAGCGTGGGGCGGCTGCCGACGGGCTGCCCGGACTCGCGCAGCACAAGCAGCACGCGTTCCAGGTCCTCCAGCGCACTGCGCCCGGTCTCCTCGATCGCGGACAGCGCGCGCTCGGTGAACTCCGCGTTCCCCGCCGCCCGTGCCGCACCCGCCTGCACCACCGCCACGGTCAGCGCGTGCCCGATCGAGTCGTGCAACTCGCGGGCGATGCGGTTGCGTTCGAGGAGTTGCTCAGTGCGCTCCTCCAGGGCGGCGAGACGTTCCGCCGCCGAGGGGCCCAGCAGCCGGCGGGCGAGGAAGGCGATCAGCTCGCCGAGCCCGACGACGCAGGCGAGGAGGAGAGCGATCGGTACGGGGACGAGCAGCGCGTACCACCAGTGCCCGTCGCCGGCCGGCAGGGGGACGAGTGAACCCGAGTCGGCGCTGCCGTCGCCCGCCTTCAGCGCGAGGTCGAACGAGAGCCCGAGCAGGTGGACCGTGGCCCGGCCGGTCAGCACCCCGAGGCCGAGCCGGAGTTCCAGCCACAGCACGGTCCGCCACCGGTCCGCCCAGGTCGTCGACGAGGACACGGCGATGCCCGAGGCGTCGTCCTTGTACCCGTACGGCGACAGCAGCAGCCTTGCCTGGAGGCCCTCGACCAGCCGCATCGCCGGAAGGAAACCCAGCAGCGCGAGCGCGATCACCGGCACGTAGAGGGCGTCCTCCGTGATGAAGAGCCACACGCCGATCACGAGGGTGCTGATGAGCAGATGCAGCCAGCGGGTGTAGGTGACCCGCCGGGTCAGCGGGCGGAGGAAGCGGAGCATTCCGCCATCGTGCCAGCGGCTCCGGGGTCCGAGGCTCCCCCGCACGGGGGAGAGGATCCCCACGGGCGAGGGAGGCCCGGGAACCCGCCGCCCGGCCAGGCTTGCTGCCATGACCAGCATCGACATCACAGACCTCACCAAGGAGTACGGCGGGCGGTTCGCGCTGGACCGCGTGACGTTCACTGTCCGGCCGGGCCGTGTCACCGGCTTCCTCGGGCCCAACGGCGCCGGGAAGTCGACCACCATGCGCCTGGTCCTCGGCCTGGACCGGCCCACCTCGGGAACGGCCACGATCGGCGGGCGTCCCTACGCGGCGCTCGACGAGCCGATGCGGCACGTCGGCGCACTGCTCGACGCGCAGGCCGCGCACGGGGCGCGGACCGCCCGCGACCATCTGCGCATCCTCGCCGCGGCGGGCCGCATTCCGGCGTCGCGGGTGGACGACGTCCTGGAGCGGACCGGGATCGCGTCCGTCGCCCGGCGCAGGATCCGGACGTTCTCCCTCGGCATGCGCCAACGGCTCGGGATCGCCGCGGCGCTGCTCGGCGACCCGGCGGTGATCGTGCTGGACGAACCGTCCAACGGCCTCGACCCCGAGGGCATCATCTGGATCCGCGAGCTGATGAGGGACATGGCCCGGGAGGGAAGGACCGTCCTCGTCTCGAGCCATCTGATGGGGGAGACGGCGTCGTTCGCGGACCATCTCGTCGTGCTGGGCCGGGGGCGGCTGCTGGCGGACACCGGGATGCGGGAGTTCGTCGACGCCTGGACCACCCCGCGGGTGCGGCTGCGCACGACGGACGGCGCGCGGCTGCGGGCCGTCCTCGCCGGCAGGGGGCTTGCCCCCGTCGAAGGGCAGGACGGCCGGTGGACCGTCGACGGCGCGCGGGTCGAGGACATCGGGCCGCTCGCCGCAAGGGAAGGCATCCCGATCCTCGAACTCGCCGCGGAGGAGCCCTCGTTGGAGGACGCGTACCTCGCGCTCACCGCCGACGAGGCCGAGTACACCGCCACCCGCCCCGCCCCGGCCGTACAGGAGGCATGAACCATGTCCGTCGTTCCCGCCCCGACCCCGACCACCCCGAGCGCCTCGGCCACCCTGTCCGTCCGGCCCGTCCTGCGCTCCGAGTGGCTGAAGATCCGCACCGTGCGCTCCCAGTGCCTCACGCTCGCCTCCGTGTTCGCGGCGACCGTGGGGTTCTCGGCCCTGGTGTGCGCGACGCTCAGCGCCGAAGAGCTGTCCGAGCCCGGGTTCGACCCCGTCCACTCGTCGTTCTTCGGTATCGACTTCGGCCAGATCGCGGCCATCTGCTTCGGCTCGATCGCCGTCGCGGGTGAGTACCGCGACGGCGGCATCCGCGTCTCGCTGGCCGCCGTTCCGCGCAGAGGAGTCTTCTGGGCGGGCAAGATCGCGGTGGTCGGACTGCTGTCGCTCGCGGTCGGCCTGGCCACGAGCGCGGCCTGCTTCGCGCTGGGCCAGATGCTCCTCGGCGACCACGGTGTGGGCATCGGCGCGGCCGGGGCGCTGCGGGCGGTCGTGGGGTGCGGGCTCTATCTGGCGCTGATCACCCTGTTCGCCGCCGGGCTCGCCGCCCTGCTGCGCAGTGCCCCTGCGGTCATGGGCATCCTCATCCCGTTCCTGCTGATGCTGTCGTTCGTCCTCGGTGACGTGTCGCAGGGCGGCAGCTGGGTCGACTTCCTGCCCGACAGGGCCGGGCAGCAGATCCTCCTCCAGGAGCCGGACGGCCCGCTGGGCCCCTGGACCGGTACCGGCGTCCTGGTGCTGTGGGTGGCGGCGGCCCTGTGGGCGGGCGGCCGGCGGCTGACGCGACGGGACGCGTGAGGCGCTCCCCGGTCACTCCAGCAGTGCGCCGTGAGCGGCCGTGTACGCGGCCATCCGCAGGCGGTACCCCTCCTCGAACCTGTCCGGCTCCCCGTCCTGGAGGAAGCCGGGCAGGTTGCCCTTGGGCGGCAGGCAGTCCGGTATGGCCCGGAACAGCTCGTCGGCCGCCGCGCCGTGCGCGGGTCCCCGGCCCCGGGCCCTCACCAGGTGCTCGCCCGCCTTGCGCAGCATGCCCGGCAGCCACTTCAGCGGGCTGGTCCGCACCTTGTCGTTCGGGCGCAGGTCCTCCAGCTTCCGGTGGGCGGCGCCGAGGGCCTCCAGCGCCCGAAGGGTCGCGTACAGCTGGCCGCAGAGATGACCACGGCTCGGCGGAGCGTCGGGCATGTCCCCTCCCTCGCAAGGGCCCGGGCGATGCCCGCCCGGGCGCCGTCAGTGACTACCCACGGCCGCGTCCGGCGAACCGGCGCCTGCCTGGGGGCCCAGTCCCTCCGGCAGGCGCGGAGGGGTCCCCCGCGTCCACACGACGCGCAGGGCCGTCGCCGAGATGCGCCAGCCGTCCGCCGTCCTGACCAGCTCCGTCTCCGAGAGGCCGGCGGAGACGAAGACGTCCTCCGACCCGTCCGCCAGGATGTGGGTGCTCAACTGCGGGCCGCGGGCCGTGGCCCGGTCGCCGTCGATCTCGATCACGGGGCTGCCGCCCAGGTGCACCGTCCGGTCGAACAGGGCCATGGCACGGCCGACCGTCGCCAGCACGGCGTCGCGTCCGTGGACCGTGCCCACGGGCATCTCGGCGGTGACGTCCTCGGTGTGGAAGGCGCGGGCCCACTCCTCGTCGAGGACGCCCTCGTCCAGGGAGCGGAGGTAGCGGGCGAGGAGGTCGGTGATCTCGGCCCGGTCGGTCAGCGCGCGCAGCTCGAGCCGCATCTGGGTGATGTCCATGACCGCGATCCTGGTACCTCAAGCATGATTGAGGTCAAGGGTGGCGCCGGCGCCCTTCATGGCGTGGGCGCGCCCGTCCCGCATCCGGGCGGTCCTAGGACCAGGGACGGGGATTTGTTGCGGAGGGATGAAATCCGTTCCGGTCCGCGTTGGTGCCTTCCGGAAGATCAGATCGTCGGGATCAGCGGGATCCGAGTGTGCGGACGGGGAGGCCCAGGTGGCTGCGGCGGCTCGAAAAGAGGACGGCTGGGCGCGGCGTCTGGCCGGTTACGCCTGGCGTTACCGGCGCAACGTGGTGCTCGCGCTCGGGTCCTCGCTCGGCGGCATGGCCGTCATGGCGCTCGTACCGCTCATCACCAAGGTTGTCATCGATGACGTCATCGGGGCCAAAACCCGCTCGCTCGCCGTGTGGACCGGTCTGCTGATCGCCGCGGCCGTCGCGGTGTACGTCCTCACCTACATCCGCCGCTACTACGGCGGCCGGCTCGCGCTCGACGTCCAGCACGACCTGCGCACCGATATGTACGGCACGATCACCCGGCTCGACGGGCGGCGCCAGGACGAGCTGTCGACCGGCCAGGTCGTCGGACGGGCGACCAGCGACCTCCAGCTCATCCAGGGCCTGCTCTTCATGCTGCCGATGACCATCGGCAACTTCCTGCTGTTCGCGATCTCCCTGGCCATCATGGCGTGGCTGTCCCTGCCGCTCACCCTGATCGCCCTCGCCGTCGCCCCCGCCCTGTGGATCATCGCCAAGCGCAGCCGTACCCGGCTCCATCCGGCCACCTGGTACGCGCAGAGCCAGGCCGGGGCCGTCGCCGGAGTCGTCGACGGGGCGGTGTCGGGCGTGCGGGTCGTGAAGGGGTTCGGGCAGGAGGACCAGGAGACCGGGAAGCTGCGCGAGGCGAGCCGGAAGCTGTTCGCGGGCAGGCTGCGGACGATCCGGCTCAACGCGCGGTACACGCCCGCCCTGCAGGCCGTCCCGGCGCTCGGCCAGGTGGCCATGCTCGCGGTCGGCGGGTGGCTGGCGACGAAGGGCGAGATCACGCTCGGCACGTTCGTCGCCTTCTCGACGTACCTCGCGCAGCTCGTCGGACCGGTCCGGATGCTGGCCATGGTGCTCACCGTCGGTCAGCAGGCACGGGCCGGTGTGGAGCGGGTGCTGGAGCTCATCGACACCCGGCCGTCCCTGAGCGAGGGCACGAAGGAGCTGCCGGCGGACGCCGAGGCGAGCGTCGAGTTCGACGACGTGAGCTTCGCGTACGCGGACGGCAGGCCGGTCCTGGACGGCTTCTCGCTGGAGATCCGGCCCGGCGAGACCGTCGCGGTCGTCGGGGCGTCCGGCAGCGGCAAGTCCACCGTCTCGCTCCTGCTGCCGCGCTTCTACGACGTCACCCGCGGCGCCGTCCTCGTCGGCGGCCACGACGTGCGCGAGCTGACCCTCGACTCGCTGCGGGCCGCCATCGGAATCGTGCCCGAGGACAGCTTCCTGTTCTCCGACACCGTCCGCGCGAACATCGCGTACGGGAAGCCGGACGCGACGCAGGACGAGATCGACCGGGCCGCCCGCGCCG
This sequence comes from Streptomyces sp. NPDC002867, assembly GCF_053591895.1. Taxonomy (NCBI): domain Bacteria; kingdom Bacillati; phylum Actinomycetota; class Actinomycetes; order Kitasatosporales; family Streptomycetaceae; genus Streptomyces; species Streptomyces sp. NPDC002867. The sequence continues at coordinate 27,379 of NZ_JBSFUR010000006.1, forward strand.
CCCAGGCCGACCGGTTCATCGCCGAGCTGCCCGACGGCTACGACACCAAGGTCGGCGAGCACGGACTGACCCTCTCGGGCGGCCAGCGCCAGCGCATCGCGCTGGCCCGCGCGATCCTCACCGACCCGCGCCTGCTCCTCCTGGACGACGCCACCTCGGCCGTCGACGCCCGCGTGGAGCACGAGATCCACGAAGCGCTGCGGCAGGTCATGGCGGGCCGGACGACCCTGCTCATCGCCCACCGCCGCTCCACTCTGGGCCTCGCCGACCGGATCGCCGTCCTGGACGGCGGCCGGCTCGCCGACATCGGCACGCACGAGGAGCTCCAGGAGCGCTCCGCGCTCTACCGCCGGCTGCTGACCGACCCGGACGAGCTCGGAGGCGTCTCGCCCGGCCACGTGCTCCCGCAGCCCGCGCCCGATCCGGACGAGGACCGCACCGTGCGGGACGAACTGGACGCGGAGTTCGACGCCGAGCGCGGCATCACCCGCCGGCTGTGGGTGCGCGACGAACGAGCCGACGAGGCCAGGGAGGCCAAGGAGGACGCGAGTGCCACTCCCGAACTGCTCGCCCAGGTCGAGGCGCTTCCCCCGGCCACGGACACGCCCGACATCGACGAGGCACGGGCCGTAGGGGCCGAACCGGCCGGCGCCCGCGCGGGGGAGGGCGGCCGGCTCCGATCGCTCCTGCGCGGCTTCGGCCTGCCCCTGCTGGTCAGCCTGCTGCTCGTCGCCGTCGACGCGGGCATGGGCCTGCTGCTGCCCGTGCTGATCCGGCACGGCATCGACGAGGGCGTCGAACAGGTCGCGCTCGGAGCGGTGTGGACGGCGTCCCTCCTCGCGCTCGGCACCGTCGTCGTCCAGTGGGCCGCCCAGACCGGCGAGATCCGCAAGACGGGACGCACCGGCGAGCGGGTCCTGTACGCCCTGCGCCTGAAGATCTTCGCCCAGCTCCAGCGGCTCGGCCTCGACTACTACGAGCGGGAGCTGACCGGCCGGATCATGACCCGGATGACGACGGACGTGGACGCCCTGTCCACGTTCCTGCAGACGGGCCTTGTCACCGCGTTCGTCTCGGTGGTCACCTTCTTCGGCATCATGGTCGCGCTCGTCGTCATCGACGTGCAGCTGGCGCTCGTCGTGTTCGCCACCCTGCCGGTCCTGATCGTCGGCACGTACTTCTTCCGCAGGAAGAGCGTGAAGGCCTACGAGCTGGCCCGTGAGCGCATCAGCGTCGTCAACGCCGATCTCCAGGAGTCCGTCTCCGGGCTGCGGATCGTGCAGGCGTTCCGGCGCGAGCGCGACGGCGTGGCCGACTTCACGGCGCGCAGCGACAGCTACCGCGAGGCCCGTGTCCGCGGCCAGTGGCTGATCTCCGTCTACTTCCCCTTCGTCCAGCTGCTGTCGTCGGTGGCGGCCGCGGCCGTGCTGATCGTCGGCGCGGGGCGGGTGGAGGCCGGGACCCTCACCACGGGTGCGCTCGTCGCCTACCTCCTGTACATCGACCTCTTCTTCGCGCCCGTACAGCAGCTCTCGCAGGTCTTCGACGGCTACCAGCAGGCCTCCGTGTCGCTGGGCCGGGTGCAGGAGCTGCTGCGGGAGCCGACATCGACGGCCACCGCGGAACGGCCGCGCGAGGTGCGCAAGCTGCGCGGCGACATCGCCTTCGAGAACGTGTCGTTCGCCTACGGTTCCGGCGGCGACGAGGAGGAGGCGCTGACCGGCATCGACCTGCGCATCCCGGCCGGGCAGACCGTCGCGTTCGTCGGAGAGACCGGTGCGGGCAAGTCCACGCTGGTCAAGCTCGTGGCCCGGTTCTACGACCCGACCGACGGCCGTATCTCGGTCACTCTCGACGACTCCTCCCACGACGACCAGGGCGAGGGCCCCGGGGAAGGCCACGACCTGCGCGAGCTGGACCTGACCGCCTACCGGCACCGGCTCGGCGTCGTCCCCCAGGAGGCGTACCTCTTCTCCGGCACGGTCCGCGACGCCATCGCCTACGGCCGGCCCGGCGCGAGCGACGCCGAAGTGGAGGCCGCGGCCAGGGCCGTCGGCGCGCACGACATGATCGCCACCCTCGACGGCGGCTACCTGCACGAGGTCTCCGAGCGCGGGCGCAATCTCTCGGCCGGACAGCGCCAGCTGATCGCCCTCGCCCGCGCCGAACTGGTCGACCCCGACGTGCTGCTGCTCGACGAGGCGACCGCCGCCCTGGACCTGGCGACCGAGGCACAGGTCAACCAGGCCACGGACCGGCTGACCGGCCGCCGCACCACGCTGGTGGTCGCGCACCGGCTCACCACCGCGGCCCGTGCGGACCGGGTCGTGGTGATGGACCACGGGCGGATCGCCGAGGACGGCACGCACGACGAACTCCTCGCCCGCGACGGCCACTACGCCGCCCTGTGGCGCACCTTCATAGGGGAGGACGAGCCCGCGACCGTGTGAGGGGAGGTGCGGGGCACGTACAACCTTTCGGTGCGGGCGGTTGTCTTGCGTACCGAACGCGTTCAACGGCGCGTTCTCGTCCGTTCACCGTCTTGTGCGGAGGGACTCCATGCCCACATCTCGTGCCCGCCGCCGTGCCGTCCTCGGCGCGGCGAGCGCCGTCGCCCTGATCGCCCTCGGTTCCGTGCCCGCCGCCGCGGAGGACGGCAAGGGACTCGTCCTGGGGCCGATCGCGCCCGTCGAGGGGGTGAAGCCGGGCAGCGGCTTCGAGCTGCCGGTCACCTTCCGGAACGAGGGCACCGAAGCACTGGACAAGGTCTGGCTCACGTACGCCGTCACCCAGGGCCTCGCCCACACCGAGCTGCCCTCCAACTGCGTGCGCTACGACATTCCTTCGGCCGACGAGTCGCCGCGTAACTCCATGGCGCAGTGCGAGTACGTGCAGCCGATCGAGGCGGGTGCGGTGTACGCGCCCGAGAAGCCGCTCGCGCTGAACGCCCAGGGCTGGGCGCTGCACGACGTGGTGCACGTGTCCGTCGGGCGCTACGGCGAGGGGCCCGGCGACAGCGGCGCCCAGCCCGTGCAGGGCACGGGACCGGCGCAGAAACTCGTCGAGCAGACGTCCGACGGGGCCGGCTTCTCGCAGCGCTTGGTCACCGTGCCGGTGAACGCGGACAGCACGGCCGACTTCCAGGTGACGGGTGCGCGGCTGAAGGCCCGCGCGGGTGACACGGCCCCCGCCGAGCTGTCGTTCCGCAATGCCGGGCCCGGCTGGGTGCTGGGTGAGGCGGGCATCCCCGCGCACGAGGTCACCGTCACCCTCCCCGCCGGCACGAAGGCCGCGAGGGTCGCCGACCTCTGCAAGGCCACCGACGATCCGCGCCGCTTCACCTGCGGCAGCTGGAACCACTGGGTGGAGGTGGACCGCGTCGAGCGGCTCACCTTCCAGCTGAAGGTCGAGAAGCTGGTGCCCGGAGCCAAGGGCACGGTGGCGCTCACCGGCGGACCGCGGCCGTTCGACAAGAACGCGGCGAACGACACGGCCGAGATCGTCGTCGAGGCGGCGGACGGGACGTCGGGCGGCGGATCGGCCACCGGCGGATCGGCCACCGGCGGATCGGCCACGGGCGGCTCCGGCGGCAGCGGCGGCTCCGAGTCGGGCGGCGGCTCCGCGACGGGCGGCTCCGGCGGCGCGGGCGGTTCCGCCTCGTCGACGGGCGGCAGCACCGGATCGGCCTCGGCGGGCGGTTCCTCCTCATCGACGGGCGGCAGCACCGGATCGGCCACGACCGGCGGCAACCTGGCCTCCACCGGCTCCGGTTCGGCCCTGCCGGTCGCGGCCGGCGCGGCAGCGGCTGTGGTCGCGGGCGCCGGCGTCGTCGTCGCGATGCGCCGCCGCGCGGCCCGCACGCAGTAGCCCGCGCGAGACCCGACGCGGAGGTCCGCGCGGTTGCCCGACCCGGCCAACCGCGCGGGGCCCGACGCGGCGCATCGCAACCAATCCCGCCGTGTGTGCGTCGTACGCGTGTACGGAGCAGTGGCAGTGGGGAGCGGACGTGGTCGATCGGGTGGGGAACGGGAACAAGCACGCGCGGCGAGCGGCCCGGGCGCTCGCCGTGCTGACGGCCGCGTCCGCCATGGCGCTGGCGGGCCCAGGCCTCCAGAGCGCCCAGGCGGCGGCGCCGTGCGCCGGACGCCTGGTGAAGTCCCTCTCCTTCGCCACCGGGGAGCTGAGGGTCTATCAGAACAGGCAGCAGGTCTGCGCCGTCACCCTCGCCAGGAACCCGGGTGCCAGGCGGCCCATGTCCGTCTCCCTCCAGGTGCGCGGCGACCGTGCGGAGACGGACAGCGGGAGCTTCAGGCGCCAGGCCGGACCGGTCACCGTGCCGGCGCGCGGCCGCTGCGTGAAGGCCACCGGTTCGGTCTCCGGCACCTCCCGCTCGACCGGCTGGATCCTGTGCTGAGCGCTCCTCCGCCAGCCACGCCATGGCCAACTGGGGGTGGTGGGACGGGGGTTGGCACCGCTAAGTTCACCGCGACCGTTTGATCTCAAGGGGAGATCTTCAGGGGAGGGTGAATGCGCAAGGCGTTCAGATGGCTGCTGTCGCTGGTGGTGCTCATAGGCACCGTGAGCGCGGCCGGAGCGACGGCCGGTGCGGCGACCGCCGCCGAGCCGACGGCCGGCACGGACATCAAGGACCGGATCCTGGCGATTCCGGGCATGAGTCTCATCGAGGAGAAGCCGTACCCGGGTTACCGGTTCTTCGTCCTCAACTACACACAGCCGGTCGACCACCGGCGCCCGGACAAGGGCACCTTCAAGCAGCGGATCACCCTGCTGCACAAGGACACCAACCGCCCCACCGTCTTCTTCACCTCCGGCTACAACGTGTCCACCACGCCGCGCCGGAGTGAGCCGACGACCATCATCGACGGCAACCAGGTCTCCCTGGAGTACCGTTTCTTCACGCCGTCACGGCCCGCTCCCGCGGACTGGTCCACGCTGGACATCTGGCAGGCCGCCAGCGACCAGCACCGGGTCTTCGCCGAGCTGAAGAAGATCTACACCAAGAAGTGGCTGTCCACCGGCGGCTCCAAGGGCGGCATGACCGCCACGTACTACGAGCGCCACTACCCGCGCGACATGGACGGTGTCGTCGCCTACGTCGCGCCCAACGACGTCGTCAACAACGAGGACAGCGCCTACGACCGCTTCTTCGAGAACGTCGGCACCAAGGAGTGCCGCGACAGGCTGAACGCGGTGCAGCGCGAGGCCCTCGTGCGCCGTGAGCCGCTGGAGGCCGTGTTCGAGAAGTACGCGGCGGACAACAAGCTCACGTTCGAGACCGTCGGCGGCCTGGACCGTGCCTTCGAGGCCGTCGTCCTCGACTACGTGTGGGCGTTCTGGCAGTACAGCCTGCTCGCGGACTGCGACTCGATCCCGGCCGCGGCCACCGCCACGGACCAGGAGATCTGGGACAGCATCGACGCGATCTCGGGCTTCTCCGCCTACGCGGACCAGGGTCTTTCGACCTACACCCCGTACTACTACCAGGCGGGCACCGAGCTGGGCTCCCCCGACATCGAGCAGCCGCACCTCGACGGTCTGAGCCGCTACGGCTACCAGCCGCCGCGGAACTTCGTGCCGCGTGACATCCCGATGCGGTTCAAGCCGTGGGTCATGAAGAACGTCGACACCTGGGTGCGCCACAACGCCACCCGGATGATGTTCGTCAACGGCCAGAACGACCCGTGGAGCGCCGAACCGTTCCGTCTCGGTGCGGGCGCGCGCGACAGCTACGTCTACACCGCGCCGGGCGCCAACCACGGCGCCAGTGTCGCCCGTCTCGCCGCTGACGAGAAGGCGAAGGCCACCGCCACGATCCTGACCTGGGCGGGCGTCGCCTCGGCCGCCGTCCAGGAGGACCCGACGAAGGCCAGGCCGCTCGCGAAGGCGGACGCCAAGCTCGACAAGCGGGACACGGAGCGCACGCTGCGTCCGTGACCCCCGGGCGACAGGAGGGGCTGTGTCCGCGGTACGGCGGACACAGCCCCTTCGTGCGTCAGCTGTACGACAGCCCGTGGCCGATCGGGAACAGCACCCGTGACGGGTCGTCGGCGCGCTGCACCGGGACCGGCAGCCGGCCCTGCGGTTCGGCCGCGCCCGCGACGACCCGGGCGGCGGCGCGGAGTTCGACGTCGGTCCACGAGTAGCTCGTGAGCGCCGCCTTCACCCCGCTGAGCCGGGCGATGTCGTACGGATTGCGGATCGCGAGCGCGACGACCGGCACCCCCGTGGCGACCAGCCGGTCCACCAGCGTGCGCTGCGAACTGGTCGCCGAGACGTTGTAGGTGCCCACGACGACGACGTCCTTGCCCTGGGCGGCGGCCACCGCCTCGGCGATCTTGGCGCTGCTGGGTGCGGTGCCCGTGGACAGGGCGCTCGCCCTGAAGCCCAGCTCGGTGAAGGCGTTCGCCAGCACGGTCGTCGGCGGGCCCGTCGTGCCGCTGGGGGACGCCGGGTCGGCGCCGACGACCAGCAGGTTGGGCCTGCTGCGGCGGCTGAGCGGCAGCAGCCCGTCCGGGTTGGTCAGCAGGGTGGTGGTGCCCTCGGCGATCCGGTCGGCGGCCGCCAGGTGCGGGGCCGTGCCGACGGCGAGGTCCACGCCCCGGTGGGTGACGAACGGGTCGCGGAACAGCCCGAGCTTCTCCTTGAGCAGCAGAATCCGCAGGATCGATTCCTCGATGCGGGCGACGCTGAGCTCGCCGCTCCTGACCGCGCCCATCACGCCGTGCCAGGCGACCGCCAGATCCGGCGGATTGAGGAGCTGGTCCACGCCCGCGAGCAGTGCGAGCACCGGCACCCGGTGGTCGCCGTACTTGTCCCGCACGCCCTGCATGTTGAGCGCGTCCGTCACGACGACGCCGTCGTAGCCGAGCTCCTCGCGCAGGATGCCGGTGAGGATCGGGCGGGAGAGCGTGGCCGGGTCGTTGCTCGGGTCCAGCGCGGGGAACTGGATGTGTGCCGTCATGATCGAGTCGATCCCGGCGTCGATCGCCGCCCGGAAGGGCGGTGCGTCGATCCGCTCCCACTCCTCACGGGTGTGGGTGATGACCGGGATGCCGGTGTGGCTGTCCACGGTGGTGTCCCCGTGGCCCGGGAAGTGCTTGGCCGTCGCGGCGATGCCCGCTGCCTGATAGCCCGTCACCTGTGCGGCGGCCATCCGGGCGACGGCGGCCGGATCGGCGCCGAAGGACCGTACGCCGATGACCGGGTTGGCCGGGTTCACGTTCACGTCGGCGTCGGGCGCGTAGTTCTGCACGATGCCCATGGCGGCGAGCTCGGTCCCGGCGATGTGCGCGGCGGTACGGGCCGCCGACCGCGAGCCGCCGGCCCCCAGCGCCATCGCGCCCGGCATCAGCGTGGCCGGCTTGCCGACGCGGGCGACGATCCCGTGCTCCTGGTCGGTGGAGATCAGCAGCGGCACGGGCGTGGGCTGGGCGAGCCCGGCCCGCTGGATCCCGTTCGACAGGTCCGCGATCTGGTGCGGGTCACGGGTGTTGTGCGCCCAGACGAAGTAGATGATGCCGCCGACGTGGTACCGGGCGACGAGCTCGGCGGCCGTGCGGACACCGATCTCCTTGAGGTTCGCGTCGATGTCGGCCTGGTCGGGCGCGGTGGCGGAGTGCCCGTAGACGCGCATCACGAAGAGCTGGCCGACCTTCTCCTCCAGGCTCATCCGGGAGATGAGGCGCTTGAGGCGGTCTCGGGTGCCGGCGGCGGCGGGCGACGCGACGGCGGGCGACGCCACCGCCACCGTCCCGGCGGCGACCGCGGTCGCGGTGAGAAGGGTGCGTCTGGAGAGGTTCCGGTCGTGCACTGGTGCTCCTTCCGGCCTTGCTCGACAAGGGAGTTGCACAAGGGGGGTTGAAGGAAACTTCCAAGGTGCCACGGATATCCGGAAAGTAACTGCCAGGTCAAGGCCCCGCGCAGAACCGGCACGAATGGCGCCTCCGGCCGCGGCTGCACCGCCGACGGCGGATCGCCGGGCTGCCGCCGTCCGGGCCGGCTCCTCACCCCTGGGCGGCGACCTGCGGCCACAGCCGCTGCAACGTGCGGACCGTCTCCCTGATCGCGGGCCGCCTCGCCGCCCCCGCACGCCACAGCGCGCACAGCCGGCGTCTCGGCACCGGTTCCAGCCGTACGGCCGCCACCTCAGGCGGAAGCGGCCCGCGGCCGAGCCGTGGCACCAGTGCGATGCCGAGCCCGGAGGCCACCAGGGCGACCTGGGTGTGGTTCTCCTCTGCCTGATGGGCGATCAACGGCTCATGGCCCGCTGCCCGCAGGGTGCGCATCAGCCAGTCGTGGCAGACGGTGCCGGGCGGCTGGGTGATCCACCGTTCGTCCACGAGATCCGCACGGCGTACGGACTCTTCGGCGGCCAGCGGATGGCCCGTCGGGACGAGCACGTCGCACAGGTCGTCACCGATCAGGGCCTGCTCCACACCGGGCGGGGCCGGCATCGGGGCGATGTCCCAGTCGTGCGCCACGGCCAGGTCGATGGCGCCGCGGGCGACGAGGTCGACCGACACGTGCGGATCGAGCTCCTGCAGCCGCGCGTCCAGGGCGGGGTGGCGGCGGGCGAGATCGGCGAGCGCGAGGGGCATCAGGCCCCGCGCCGCGCTGGCGAAACAAGCGACGGCGAGCCGCCCGGACGGCACGCCGCGCTGCTCCTCGAGGCGCACCTCGGCCTCCTCGACGAGGGACAGCAACTGCTCTGCCGTCGCCGCGAGTTGCTGTGCCTCGTCGGTCAGCCGCACTCCGCGGCCCTGCCGTTCCAGCAGCGTCGTACGGGTCTCCCGCTCCAGTTTGGCGATCTGCTGGGAGACCGCCGACGGCGTGTAGCCGAGCGCTGCGGCGGCAGCGCCGACCGTGCCGTGGACAGAGACGGCGTGCAGGGCGCGCAGTCGGCCGAGATCGAGCACGGCGCCTCCTCTCGTAAGCAGCGCTTCATCCAACCATGAAGAAATCCGTGCTGGTCCTGCACGGTCCCCGGCGGCGATGCTCGATGCCATGCCTCCCGCTCGGGTCATGCCGCCCGCCCACATCGCCCTCGCCGCCCTGGTCGCCGCCGTCTGGGGCGTCAACTTCGTCGTCATCGAGATCGGCCTCGACCACTTCCCGCCGCTCCTCTTCTCCGCGCTGCGCTTCCTCGCGGCGGCCCTGCCCGCGGTCTTCTTCGTCGGCCGGCCCAAGGTCGCCTGGAAGTGGATCATCGGCGTGGGACTGGTGCTGGGCGTGGCCAAGTTCGGCCTGCTCTTCACGGGCATGGACCAGGGGGCGCCGGCCGGTCTGTCGTCGCTGATCCTGCAGGTGCAGGCGGTCTTCACCGCCCTGTTCGCCTTCGTGGCCCTCGGTGAACGGCCGGGCCCCGTACGGACGGTCGGCATGGCCGTCGCTCTCGGCGGCATCGCGGTCGCGGCGGTCGACGAAGGCGCGTCGGGCCCGCTGCTGGGCTTCCTGCTCTGCATCGCCGCGGCCGCCTGCTGGGGCGTCTCCAACGTCATGACCCGCAAGGCGGCCCCGCCCGACGCCCTGAACTTCATGGTGTGGGTGAGCCTCGTCCCGATCCTCCCGCTGCTCGGGCTCTCCCTGCTCATGGAAGGCGTGGACCGCGACATGGCGGCCCTCCGCTCCCTGGACTGGACCGGCGCCGGCGTCGTGATCTACGTCGCCTGGATCACCACGATCTTCGGCTTCGGCGCCTGGGGCCACCTGATGCGCCATCACCCGGCCTCCTCGGTCGCGCCGTTCTCCTTGCTGGTACCGGTGTTCGGCATGTCGTCGGCGGCCCTGTTCCTCGACGAGTCGGTCAGCCCGTTGCGCTGGTGCGCGGCGGCGCTGCTCGTGGGCGGTGTGGCCCTGACGTCGCTGTCCGGCGGCCGCAAGGCTGTGCGGTCGAGCCGGCAGGGGGAGGCGGAGCCGGATCCGGTCGCGGCCGGCCGGACCTGAGGTTCTAAGGTGTCCTCCGGCTGACCAACCGGGGGAGTACATCGTGTCCATGCCGCCGCCCCACCATCAGGGCTTCGTCCAGCAGGGCCCCACCGCCCAGCACCATTACCAGGCGCACACGGGCGAGGAGTACCTGATGCGCGTCGAGGACGCGCCGGACGCGGTGGCCATGTGCCTCCGGCCCCTGAGGAACCGGTGACATGGTGACGGGAGGCACGTCGGCGGGCGGCTGGCTGGCACCGACGGACGTCGAACGCAGGCTGTACGAGGCGAAGATGCGGGGCGACTGGGCCGCGTTCTTCGACGTGCTCGCCGGGACGTATCTCTACTGGCCCGTGTCCCGTGCCGAGGCCGAGGCGGGCAGGACGCCGCACGCCCCGTTCCGCAGCCCGGTGACCGGCACCTGGTGCTTCGCCTACTACACCGAGGGCGTCCTCCCGGTACCGCAGCCCGACCCCGTGTTCGAACCCCGGCCCTTCTCGTACGTGGTGCGCACCTGGGGCAACGACAACCGCTGGCTCGCCATCAACCCCGGCACACCGGGCGAGGCGTACTTCCCCGCGAACCCGCAGACGCTCCACCTGTGGCGGCAGCACGCGGAGCGCATTTCGCCCGCCGAATGCGGCACGCTCCGCACCCTGCGGGTCGGCGGGCCGCTCCAGGGGGCGGTTGCTCACGGACTGGGCTGCGGAGCCCTCTTCGCGGTGAAGAACGGCGAACTGTGGAATGCCTTGGCCTTCCACGGCGCCGGCTTCGTCGACGAGCGGAACTCGCTCGAGAAGTGGTGGGGGGTGAAGAGCCCCGAAGACTGGCGGAAGACCCTGCACTCTCTCCTGAACGCGGAGTACGTCAGCCGCGTCTGGGAGTTCGCCCTGTCCGTCCGCCAGTCCCTCGCGCGGCAGTACGGTGGGACGGTCGACACCTCCCTGTGGCGGGAAGCCGCGGCCCACGTCATGCGCCGCAACGCGGAACCCGAGACGGTGCCCGAGTCGGCCCTCAACGGTGTGCAGCAGCTGATCGGCCGCATCACCCGCTACGAGGCCCGCTTCCGCGCGGACGGCCTGCTGCCGGAGGGCCGTCATGTCCGTTCCGTCCTCGCCTGGGACTACGGCCGGGCGGTCAGCATGGCCCGGTGGGGAGTGGCCGCCCGCTTCGGCGACGTGGCGGAGGCGGAAGCCGCGGTCCTGCGCGCCGGCCAGGCCGCCCAGGTCGCGTACCGCTCCTGGGAGGACTTCGGCGCCGGGTTCGTGCTGGGGAGGTGTCTCCACTTCGACGAGGAGGAGTTCGGCCCCTGGTACAGGGAGGTCGCGGAGAGCTGCAAGGTGCTCACCTCCGACCCGGAGAGCCCCTGGCTCACGCTCCCGTGGCGATAGCCGACCCGGGACGCGGGTAACGCGCCCGCATCGCGTCGATGCACACGTCACGCGAGGTGGGGCCGCCGAAGCGGAGGCGGTCGTAACCCGTGAACGCCGGCTCCAGCGCGTCCAGTTCGTCGATGAGCGCGTGCAGCCGGGCCGTCCACCCGGCCGAGCCCGCGTCCGGCGCGGACGGGGCCGCCGTGATGGCCGCCGTCAGACGCTCCTTGCGCCGGATCGTGGCCGGGCTCACCTCGTGCAGGCACACGTACTGCCCGCTCAGGTACGCCTCCCACTCCCGCCGTCCCGTCGCCCCGTCCGCCCAGTGCGCCGTGAACCACGCCTCCAGCCGCTCCGGTCCGCCGGCCCGCTCCGTCAGAGCGAACAGGTCCCGGGGGACCATCTGCGCGCCGTCGGAGCGCAGGTAGCCGGGCAGCGGCAGCAGTCCCGCCAGCATCGTCAGGCGTACGGCTCCGGGATCGCGGGCCTCGGTCGCGCACAGCTCGTCCAGTACGGCGAACTGCGCGGTGACATACGCGTCGTCCGCGGGTGTCATCGGATGGTCGCCGTTGATCCGCCGGAATCGGTCGGCTACTTCCTGCTCGAACATGGGACCTCGTTCCTCGGTGGGACGCCGTCCCCCACATGCTGGGCGCTCATCCCTTCGGCCCCGGCCGAACCGTCCTCGCGCCCCCTCAGATCAGTCCCTGCAGATGCTCCCGGCCCGCCACGAGCAGCCCCGGCAGCTCGGCCGCTCCCTCGTACCAGCGCTTCTCGTACTCCCAGCACACCCAGCCGTCCGGGTCGGCCAAGGACAGGCACTCGGCGAGCGGAAGCAGACCGGCGCCGAGCGGGAGCGGGGTGAGGTCGCCGCGCGAGGCCACGTCCTTGACCTGGAGGTAGCCGAGGAACGGGCTCAGGCCGGCGTGCGTCGTCCGGGGATCCTCGCCGCCGAGCCACGGGTGCATCACGTCCCACAGCGCGCCCGCGTGCTTGTGGCCGACGGTGCCGAGGACGCGCGAGACATCGGCGCCCGTGCGGTGCGAGTCGTGCGTCTCCAGCAGGATCCGCACCCCCGCGCTCGCCGCGGTTTCCGCGGCCGCGCCCAGCCGCCGCGCCGCGATCGCGTCGGCCTCCGACGGGTCCTGGTCGCCGCCGCCCGGGAACACCCGGACGAACGCGGCCCCCAGGTCGCCGGCCAGGCGGACCAACTGGTCCAGCTCCTGCAGGACGGGACCGTCGTCACCCGCCGCCGCGACCCGCGCGTACCCGGCGACGGTCAGGATCTCGACACCCGCTTGCCCGAACTCCTTCACCACCGCCTGCCGTTCGGGCGTGGTGAGGCCCAGGTGCACCGGCTCCTCGGGGTGCGTGCGCAGCTCCACGCCCTGGTATCCGGTCGCGGCGGCGAGCGCGGCCACGTCCGCGACGGGCATGCCGGGAACGCCGAGGGTCGAGAAAGCGAACTTCATGGGGTCTGTCCTTCCTGCAGGGGCGGTTCGCGCAGGGGCAGCCGCCAGTCCTGGCCGACCAGCTCCGCCCCGTACGAGCGATGCGGTTTCTCCGCGACGAGCGTGAAGCCCGCCCGCTGATATATCCGGCGGGCGCTGTGCAGCACGTCGTTCGTCCACAACACCATGTCCCGATACCCGGCCCCCCGCGCGAAATCCACGGCCGTGCGCACGAGCCGGTCGCCCAGGCCGTGCCCGCGGGCCTCCGGCTCGACGAGCAGCAGGCGCAGCCGCGCGGTGGACGGGGCGTCGTCCCGTACACACATCACGGAACCCACCGGACGGCCGTACAGCTCCGCTATCCACACCCGCTCCCGGCTCGGGTCGTGGCCCTGCGCGAAGTCGGCGACGATCTTCGCGACGAGGCCCTCGAACTCGGTGTTCCACCCGTACTCCGCCGCGTACAGCGCGCCGTGACGCTGCACGATCCAGCCGAGATCACCGGGGCCGGGGTCGCGCAGCACGGGCTCCGGGCCGCCGTCGGGCCGGGTGTCGGACAGCACCTCGCGGACCGTGCGCATCGCCATGGCGAGCCGCTTGCGCTCCGGCTCCGGCACCCCGTCCAGCAGCGTCCCGACGGCCCGGCGCGACCGCTCGTCCAGCAGGGCCGCGGCCTCCCGCCCGCGCGGGGTGAGCGTGATCCGCTGCCGCCGCGGATCGGCCTCGGACGGCGCCCGCTCGACGAGCTCGTCCCGCTCGAACTTGCCGAGCAGCCGGCTCAGATATCCCGCGTCGAGCGACAGCTCCGCCCGCAGGTCGGCGGCGTCGGTGCGAGGGCTGTGGGCGAGCTCGTAGAGCACGCGGGACTCGGTGAGGGTGTACGGCGTGTAGAGGTGCTTGCCGTAGTCGAGGGCGCCGATGAGGTTCGTGTAGAAGCGGTTGAAGGCGCGGATTTCGTGGACGGACATGGCGGCCTCCAGAGGCATACCTTTGACTGAGTCAAAGCTATGCCCGCGCCGTGACCGGCAGCAAGAGCCTGCGGGTGGTGTGGACGGGGCGCGCGAGTCACGGGGCGGCTTGCGCCCGCCGCCCGTGCGCGCCCCCCATGTCGCCGCTCCGGACGTGCGGGCTTCCCCCGGCGCCCCCGACTCCGCCCCGGCTCACCCCGGTCCGCGCCTCACCCCGCAGCCGCAGACCCACCCGCCGCCCGCCCGAGTCCCCGGCCGGGGTGGACCGTCGACGCGCCCGCCGTCAGCCCTCGTCCGCCGTCCGCCCCAGGCCCGCACCCGGGCGGGCCGTCGACGCGCGCACCATCAGCTCCGCCGCGATCGTCGCGATGCCTCCCGGCGGCGGCGCCTCGATCCCCATCGCCAGCCGCCCCGCGCGCGCCCCCGCCTCGAACAGCGGCAGTCGCACCGTCGTCAGCGCCGGCACCGCGTCGATCGAGAACGGCAGGTCGTCGAAGCCCGCCACCGAGATGTCGTCCGGGATGCGCACCCCCTGGTCGCGCAGCGCCGCGCAGGCGCCCAGCGCCACCGTGTCGTTCGCGGCCACCACGGCCGTCAACGCGGGCTCCCGCCGCAGCAGTTCGAGCGTGGCCTCGTATCCCGAGCGCCGGTCGTACGGTCCGTGCACCGTCAGCCGGTCCTGTTCGGCCTCCCCGCCGGCCAGCCCCGCCGCGGCCATCGCCGCACGGTGCCCCTCCAGCCGGTGCCGGGTCGTCGTGCGCTCCACGGGCCCGGCGACGTATCCGATCCGCCGGTGCCCGAGCGAGATCAGGTGCTCGGTGAGGCGCCGCCCGCCGCCCCGATTGTCGAAGGCGAGGGCCGCGAGGACCGCGTCGCTCCCGGGCAGAGGGGGCCGCCCGCAGAGCACCACGCGCGTCCCCGCGTCCGCCAGCTTCGTCAGCTTGGCGCTCATCGCCGCGATGTGCTCCGGGTCCTCGACCGCCCCGCCGGTCAGGATCACCGCCGCGGCCCGCTGGCGCTGGAGGAGGGTCAGGTAGGTCAGTTCACGCTCCGGGGAGCCGCCGGTGTTGCACACCACGGCCAGCTTCTCGCCGCCGGCCCGCCCCGAGCCCTCCTGTCCGCCGATCTCGGTCTGGGCCGCCCCGGCCATGATCCCGAAGAAGGGGTCGGCGATGTCGTTGACGAGGATGCCGACCAGGTCGGACGTCGCCGCGGCGAGCGAGCTCGCCGGGCCGTTCAGCACGTAGTCCAGTTCGTCGACCGCACGCAGGACCCGTTCCCGGGTCGACGCCGCGACCGGGTAGTTGCCGTTCAACACGCGGGAGACGGTCGCCGGGGACACCCGGGCGCGCGCCGCCACATCCGCCAGGGTGACTGTCATCGCTTCCTCCGCAGGAGATGAACCGGCCCCCCTTGTCCGGGCCGCTGTCGGCAGGCTAGCTTCATACCGTGTAGAAAGCGCTTGCTACGCTCATATCGGGGATCTCGGGAAACCCGAGCGGAACGTGGAGGTACCTTCGTGACACGCAGGACAGTGCGGATCGCCATGAACGGCGTCACCGGACGGATGGGCTACCGCCAGCACCTGGTCCGGTCCCTCCTCGCGATCCGCGAACAGGGCGGTCTCGACCTCGGCGACGGCGAGGTCCTGTGGCCCGAGCCCGTCCTCGTCGGCCGCCGCGAGCACGCGCTGCGCGCCATCGCCGACCGGCACGGACTGACGGAGATCTCCACCGACCTCGACGCCGTACTCGCCGACGACACGATCGACGTCTACTTCGACGCCCAGGTCACCTCGGCCCGGGTGGAGGCGCTCAAGAAGGCCGTCGCCGCCGGCAAGCACCTCTACACGGAGAAGCCCACCGCCACCGACCTCGCGGGCGCCCTCGAACTGGCACGTCTCGCCGCCGCCGCGGGCATCAAGCACGGCGTGGTCCAGGACAAGATCTTCCTGCCGGGCCTGCTGAAGCTGAAGCGCCTGGTCGACGGCGGCTTCTTCGGCGAGATCCTGTCCGTGCGCGGCGAGTTCGGCTACTGGGTCTTCGAGGGCGACTGGCAGGAGGCGCAGCGCCCGAGCTGGAACTACCGCGCCGAGGACGGCGGGGGCATCGTCGTCGACATGTTCCCGCACTGGGAGTACGTCCTGCACGAGCTGTTCGGCCGGGTCACCTCCGTCACCGCGCAGGTCGCCACACACATTCCGCGGCGCTGGGACGAGGACGGCAAGCCGTACGAGGCGACCGCCGACGACGCCGCGTACGGCATCTTCGGGCTGGAGGGCGGCGCGATCGCCCAGATCAACTCCTCCTGGGCGGTCCGCGTCAACCGGGACGAGCTGGTCGAGTTCCAGGTCGACGGCACCCACGGATCGGCGGTCGCGGGCCTGCGCAACTGCCGCGTCCAGCACCGTTCCGCCACGCCGAAGCCGGTGTGGAACCCTGACCTGCCCGTCACCGAGTCCTTCCGCGACCAGTGGCAGGAGATCCCGGACAACACCGAGTTCGACAACGGCTTCAAGGCCCAGTGGGAGCTGTTCCTGCGCCATGTCGCGCTGGACGAGCCGTACCACTGGGACCTGCTGGCCGGCGCGCGGGGCGTGCAGCTCGCCGAGCTCGGACTGCGCTCGTCCGCGGAGGGCCGCCGCATCAGCGTTCCGGAGCTCGCGCTGTGACGATCCGGCTCCCGCACCCCGACGGCACGCTCCGCGCGTACGAACCCCGTACGGAGCCGCTGACCTTCACCACGGGTGCGCCTCTCACCTCCCGTACGGTCTTCTCCGCCGCCCATGTGGTGGCCGACCCGTACGCCGACACCACCCCCGACGCTCCCGCCGCCCTCGACTGGGACGCCACCCTCGCCTTCCGCCGCCACCTGTGGTCGCACGGTCTGGGCGTCGCGGAGGCGATGGACACCGCGCAGCGCGGGATGGGCCTGGACTGGTCGGGCGCGGCCGAGCTCATCCGCCGCTCGGCGGCCGAGGCGAAGGCGGTCGGCGGCACGATCGCGTGCGGGGTGGGCACGGACCAGCTGACCGGGCCCGCGACGCTCGACGAGGTCCGCGCGGCGTACGAGGAACAGCTCGCCCTCGTCGAGTCCACCGGCGCACAGGCGATCCTGATGGCCTCCCGCGCGCTGGCCGCCGCGGCCCGGTCGGCCGACGACTACGTCACCGTCTACACGGACCTGCTGCGCCAGGCGTCGGAGCCGGTGA
The DNA here is from genome assembly GCF_053591895.1 of Streptomyces sp. NPDC002867. Lineage (NCBI taxonomy): Bacteria > Bacillati > Actinomycetota > Actinomycetes > Kitasatosporales > Streptomycetaceae > Streptomyces > Streptomyces sp. NPDC002867. Next base: position 44,327 of record NZ_JBSFUR010000006.1, read on the forward strand.
TCCTGCACTGGCTGGGCCCCATGTTCGACCCGGCCCTGGAGGGCTACTGGGGGTCTTTGGACCTGGACGCGGCCACGTCGGTCTTCCTCGACGTGATCGCCGCCCACCCGGACAAGGTCGACGGCATCAAGGTCTCCCTGCTGGACGCCCGGCGCGAGGTCGACCTGCGCCGCCGCCTGCCGCAGGGCGTGCGCTGCTACACGGGCGACGACTTCCACTACCCGGAACTGATCGCAGGCGACGAACAGGGCTTCAGTCACGCGCTGCTCGGCATCTTGGACCCGCTGGGCCCGCTGGCGGCGGAAGCGGTGCGGGTGCTTGACACGGGCGACACCGCGGGCTTCCGCAAACTCCTCGACCCCACGGTCGAGCTGTCCCGCCACCTCTTCCAGGCGCCGACGCGCTTCTACAAGACAGGTGTGGTGTTCCTCGCCTGGCTGGCCGGCCACCAGACGCACTTCTCGATGGTGGGCGGTCTGCAGTCCGCGCGCTCTCTGCCGCACCTCGCACGGGCGTACGAACTGGCCGACGGCCTCGGCCTGTTCCCCGACCCTGCGACGGCCGAGTCCCGCATGAAGTCCCTGCTGACGGTCTACGGAGTCCCGCGGTGAACGCCCTCTCGCGCTTCAGCATCAACCAGATGACGGTGAAGCAGCTGTCGCTGCCGTCGCTCGTCGAGGCCTGCGCCCGCCTGGGCGTGCCGGCCGTCGGCCTGTGGCGTGAACCGGTCGCGGCGTACGGCCTGCAGGCGACGGCGAAGCTGGTACGCGACGCGGGCCTGACGGTCACGTCTCTGTGCCGCGGCGGCTTCCTCACCGCTCCGGACCCGGCCGAACGCACTCGCGCCCTGGACGACAACCGCGCGGCGATCGACGAGGCGGCCGCCCTGGGCACGGACACCCTGGTCCTGGTCTCGGGCGGCCTCCCGCCGGGCAGTCGCGACCTGGTCGCGGCGCGCGAACGGATCGCGGACGCGCTCTCGGCGCTGGCGCCCTACGCCGGCGAACGCGGCGTCCGCCTGGCGATCGAGCCGCTCCACCCGATGTACGCGGCGGACCGCTGCGTGGTCTCGACCCTGACCCAGGCCCTGGACCTCGCGGAACGCTTCCCGGCAACGCAGGTGGGCGTGGTGGTGGACACGTACCACATCTGGTGGGACGACCGGGCCCCCGCCGAGGTCGCCCGCGCGGGCGCACAGGGCCGCATCCACTCCTTCCAACTGGCGGACTGGACGACCCCCCTTCCGGCGGGCGTCCTCAACGGCCGTGGCCAACTGGGCGACGGCGCGATCGACATGCGCGAGTGGCGCGAGCGCGTGGAGGCGACGGGCTGGACGGGCAGCATCGAGGTCGAGCTGTTCAACGACGGGTTGTGGGCGCGGGACGGGGTGGAGGTACTGGAGGAGACGGTGGCGAGGTTCGCGGGGGAGGTGTTCTGAGCGCCGGGCTGCGGGGGAAACCCCGCGGCCGGGCACGTGGTCGGCGGGTGCCGGCCGGCGAACAGGGTGTCGAGCGGCGCCGTGGCGTCAAGCGCGCGTTCCCGCGAGCGGCGACGGACGACGGCGCGGACCCGTGAACCGCGCAGTTGTCCACAGGCCTCCCGCGCTGTCCGACCCCGGCGATACCGTCGCCTCATGTCCAACCAGGTCATGCCCCGCCTCGCCGTCCTCGAAGGCGTTCTCGAGCGGATCACGTACGCCAACGAGGAGAACGGCTACACGGTCGCCCGCGTCGACACCGGCCGGGGTGCCGGTGAGCTGCTCACCGTCGTCGGGTCGCTCCTCGGCGCGCAGGTCGGGGAGTCGCTGCGCATGGAGGGGCGTTGGGGCTCCCACCCGCAGTACGGCAAGCAGTTCACGGTGGAGAACTACACCACCGTCCTGCCCGCCACCGTCCAGGGCATACGGCGCTACCTCGGCTCCGGGCTGATCAAGGGGATCGGGCCGCGCATCGCCGAGCGGATCGTCGACCACTTCGGCGTCGACACGCTCGACGTCATCGAGCAGGAGCCGAAGCGGCTCATCGAGGTGCCCGGTCTCGGGCCGAAGCGGACGAAGCTGATCGGGGCCGCCTGGGAGGAGCAGAAGGCCATCAAGGAGGTCATGGTCTTCCTCCAGGGCGTGGGCGTCTCGACGTCCATCGCCGTGCGCATCTACAAGAAGTACGAGGACGCCTCGATCTCCGTCGTCAAGAACCAGCCGTACCGCCTCGCCGCCGACGTGTGGGGCATCGGCTTCCTGACCGCGGACAGGATCGCGCAGGCGGTCGGCATCCCGCACGACAGCCCGGAGAGGGTCAAGGCGGGCCTGCAGTACGCGCTGTCCCAGTCCACGGAGCAGGGGCACTGCTTCCTGCCGGAGGAGCAGTTGATCGCGGACGCCGTGAAGCTGCTCCAGGTGGACACGGGGCTGGTCATCGACTGTCTCGCGGAGCTCGCGGCCGACGAGGAAGGGGTCGTCCGGGAGCAGGTGCCCGGTCCCGACGGCGGTGAGCCGCTCACGGCGGTCTACCTGGTGCCCTTCCACCGGGCCGAGCTGTCCCTCGCGGGCCAGCTGCGCAGGCTGCTGCGCGCCGAGGAGGACCGGATGCCGGCCTTCCGGGACGTCGACTGGGGCAGGGCACTGGCCTGGCTCGCGGAGCGCACGGGCGCCGAGCTGGCGCCCGAGCAGGAGGCCGCGGTCAGGCTGGCGCTCACGAGCCGGGTGGCCGTACTGACCGGCGGCCCGGGCTGCGGGAAGTCGTTCACGGTGCGGTCGATCGTGGAGCTCGCGCGGGCGAAGAAGGCGAAGGTCGTGCTGGCGGCGCCCACCGGCCGGGCGGCCAAGCGGCTCGCCGAGCTGACCGGGGCCGAGGCGTCGACGGTGCACCGGCTGCTGGAGCTCAAGCCGGGCGGGGACGCGGCGTACGACCGGGACCGGCCGCTGGACGCGGACCTGGTCGTCGTCGACGAGGCGTCGATGCTCGATCTGCTGCTCGCCAACAAGCTGGTCAAGGCGGTGGCGATGGGCGCGCACCTGCTGCTCGTCGGGGACGTGGACCAGCTGCCGAGCGTCGGCGCGGGCGAGGTGCTGCGCGATCTGCTGACGGACGGCGGGCCGGTGCCGAGCGTGCGGCTGACGCGCATCTTCCGGCAGGCCCAGCAGTCGGGCGTCGTCACCAACGCCCACCGGATCAACTCCGGTATGCAGCCGGTCACCTCGGGGATGACGGATTTCTTCCTCTTCGTGGCGGAGGAGACGGAGGACGCGGGCAGGCTGACCGTGGACGTGGCGGCGCGGCGGATTCCGGCGAAGTTCGGGCTCGACCCGCGGCGGGATGTGCAGGTCCTCGCGCCGATGCACCGCGGGCCGGCCGGCGCGGGCACGCTCAACGGACTGCTGCAGCAGGCCATCACCCCGGCCCGGCCGGACCTGCCGGAGAAGAGGTTCGGCGGGCGGGTGTTCCGTGTGGGCGACAAGGTGACCCAGATCCGCAACAACTACGACAAGGGGCGCAACGGCGTCTTCAACGGCACGGTCGGGGTCGTCACCTCGCTCCAGCCCGACGACCAGCGCCTGACCGTCCTGACGGACGAGGACGAGGAGGTGCCGTACGACTTCGACGAGCTGGACGAGCTGGCGCACGCGTACGCGGTCACGATCCACCGCTCCCAGGGCAGCGAGTACCCGGCCGTGGTGATCCCGGTCACCACCGGGGCCTGGATGATGCTCCAGCGGAACCTGCTCTACACGGCCGTCACCCGCGCCAGAAAGCTCGTCGTGCTGGTCGGCTCCCGCAAGGCGATAGGGCAGGCCGTGCGTACGGTTTCCGCAGGCAGGCGCTTCACCGCGCTGGACCACCGGCTGGCTGGCGGGCCGCCGGTCGGCTGAGCGGCCCGGCGGCGGTTCGGGGGCCCCGCCCCGAGGGAAGGCGCCGGGAAGGGTGGGAAACACCACGCCTGCCCCGTCCCGGCTTTCAGAACCAGGGCGAAGGGGGCAAGATGAGCAGGTTGGCGGCACTGAGTGCCGCCGATGGGCCCAATGGTCGACCCCGAGTGCACTCTCCTGAGCCAAATGGGGGATGGTAGAGACAGTCAGGGCACCTCGAAGTAGAGGCACTACGTCGGTGAGGGATGACGTGAGCGACAACTCTGTAGTACTGCGGTACGCGGACGGTGAATACACCTACCCGGTGGTCGAGAGCACCGTCGGTGACAAGGGCTTCGACATCGGGAAGCTCCGAGCCCAGACCGGTCTGGTGACCCTGGACAGTGGATACGGCAATACCGCCGCCTACAAATCCGCGATCACCTACCTCGACGGCGAGCAGGGCATTCTGCGCTACCGCGGCTACCCGATCGAGCAGCTGGCCGAGCGCTCCACCTTCCTCGAGGTGGCGTACCTGCTGATCAACGGTGAGCTTCCCACGGTCGACCAGCTGGCGGGGTTCAAGGGCGAGATCACGCAGCACACCCTGCTGCACGAGGACGTCAAGCGTTTCTTCGACGGCTTCCCGCGCGACGCCCACCCCATGGCCATGCTCTCCTCCGTGGTCAGCGCGCTGTCGACGTTCTACCAGGACAGCCACAACCCGTTCGACGAGAAGCAGCGCCACCTGTCCACGATCCGGCTGCTGGCCAAGCTGCCGACGATCGCGGCCTACGCGTACAAGAAGTCGATCGGTCACCCCTTCGTCTACCCGCGCAACGACCTCGGGTACGTCGAGAACTTCCTGCGCATGACCTTCTCGGTCCCCGCCCAGGAGTACGAGCTGGACCCGGTCGTGGTCTCCGCGCTCGACAAGCTGCTGATCCTCCACGCGGACCACGAGCAGAACTGTTCCACCTCCACGGTGCGCCTCGTCGGCTCCTCGCAGGCGAACATGTTCGCCTCGATCTCCGCCGGCATCAGCGCCCTGTGGGGCCCGCTGCACGGTGGCGCCAACCAGTCCGTCCTGGAGATGCTCGAGGGCATCCAGGCAGGCGGCGGCGACGTCGACTCCTTCATCCGCAAGGTGAAGAACAAGGAGGACGGCGTCCGCCTGATGGGCTTCGGCCACCGCGTCTACAAGAGCTTCGACCCCCGGGCGAAGATCATCAAGGCGGCGGCGCACGACGTCCTCTCGGCCCTCGGCAAGTCCGACGAGCTGCTGGACATCGCCCTGAAGCTGGAGGAGCACGCGCTCTCCGACGAGTACTTCGTCTCGCGCAACCTCTACCCGAACGTGGACTTCTACACGGGTCTGATCTACCGCGCGATGGGCTTCCCGACGGAGATGTTCACCGTGCTCTTCGCCCTCGGCCGTCTGCCGGGCTGGATCGCCCAGTGGCACGAGATGATCAAGGAGCCCGGCTCCCGCATCGGCCGTCCGCGCCAGATCTACACCGGCGAGGTCCTGCGCGACTTCGTCCCCGTCGAGGCCCGCTAGACGCGCCGAAGGCGCGCGAAGACCGGCCGCTCGCGGCCGAGCCTTCCCGGACCGGGCCCGGCCCCGGTCCGGTGGGCTGCGCCCCGGTCCAGAGCCTGTTTCCTCGGGCCCCGCTGCCCCTCAGGGGGCGCGTCCTCCGGACGAGCGAGCCACCAGGCGAGCAAGCGCGGAAAGCGCCCCGCTGCCGATCCCCCCACGGGTCGGCGACGGGGCGCTTCCCATATCCCCGAGCGGATTCCCCCCACGGGATCCGGCCGGGCGTCTGCTGGGCAGCAGAAGCTCCTCGCGCGGTCTGCCGGGGTACGTACGCACGGGAGGGCCGCTCAAAGCTCCCCGGGCACGTGCCCCGGCCAACGCTTGCCTGGAACGTCCCCCAAGACATTCCATGAACGTCCCCCAAGACGTTCTCGGCATCGCCCACTTAGACTCGCGAGGAGTCTTAATGGTTACCCCCAAATATCTGTGATCTAGGTCTCCTTGTGAAGGTCTTGTGACCTGTTTGTAGTCACGAGAAGGAGCGCAGGCGCAGGCTGTTGGTGACGACAAACACGGACGAAAAGGCCATGGCGAAACCCGCGATCATGGGGTTGAGCAGGCCGAACGCGGCCAGAGGCAGGGCCGCGACGTTGTAGCCGAAGGCCCAGTAAAGATTCCCTTTGATCGTCGCCAGAGTCCGACGGGCGAGACGGATCGCGTCCGCGGCGACCCGCAGATCACCCCGCACCAGGGTCAGGTCCCCGGCCTCGATCGCCGCGTCCGTGCCGGTGCCCATCGCCAGGCCGAGATCGGCGGTCGCGAGCGCTGCGGCGTCGTTCACACCGTCGCCGACCATCGCGACCGTCCGGCCCTCGGCCCGCAGCCTCTCGACGACCCGCACCTTCTCCTCGGGCAGGACCTCCGCGTACACCTCGTCCACGCCCACCTCGGCGGCCACCGCCTCCGCCACGGCCCGCCCGTCGCCGGTCAGCAGCACCGGGGTGAGCCCGAGGGCCCGCAGCTCCCGTACCGCCTCGGCGCTGGTCTCCTTCACCGCGTCCGCGACGGTGAGCACCCCGAGCGCCTTGCCGTCCCGGGCGGCGTAGACGGCGGTACGGCCCCGGTCGCCGGCCGCGGCCGTCACGAGCGCCTCGGGCAGCTCCACACCGGCGTCCCGCAGCAGCGCCGCGCGCCCGACGAGCACCTCATGGCCCTCGACCGTTCCGCGGACCCCGAGGCCGGGGACGTTCGCGAACGTCTCGGCGGCGGGCAGCGGGCCGACGCGCCCCTCGGCGCCCTCGGCGACGGCGCGTGCGATCGGGTGCTCGGAGGCGTGCTCCAAGGCGCCCGCGAAGCGCAGGAGTGCCGCCTCGTCGGCGTTTTCGGCGGGGTGCACGCCCTGAAGGGTCATCCGGCCGGTGGTGACCGTTCCGGTCTTGTCCAGGACGACCGTGTCGACCGTGCGGGTCGACTCCAGGACCTCGGGTCCCTTGATGAGGATCCCGAGCTGCGCGCCCCGGCCGGTGCCCACCATCAGGGCCGTCGGGGTGGCGAGGCCGAGGGCGCAGGGGCACGCGATGATCAGTACCGCGACGGCGGCGGTGAACGCGGCGGTCGCGTCGTCGGTCGCGAGCAGCCAGACCACGAGCGTCGTCAGCGAGATCAGCAGCACGACGGGCACGAAGACCGCCGACACCCGGTCCGCGAGACGCTGGACCTCGGCCTTGCCGTTCTGCGCGTCCTCGACGAGCTTCGCCATGCGGGCGAGGCGGGTGTCGGCGCCGACACGGGTGGCTTCGACGACGAGCCGGCCGGAGGCGTTGAGGGTGGCGCCGGTGACCTGGTCGCCCGCGGTCACGTCCACCGGCAGGGACTCGCCGGTGAGCATCGAGACGTCCACGGCCGACGCCCCCTCGACGACCGTGCCGTCGGTGGCGATCTTCTCCCCAGGCCGTACGACGAAGCGGTCGCCCACCGTCAGGCGGTCGACCGGAACGCGTACCTCCGCGCCGTTCCGCAGCACGGCCACGTCCTTCGCGCCCAGCTCCATCAGCGCGCGCAGGGCGGCACCCGCCCGGCGCTTGGAGCGGGCCTCCAGGTAGCGGCCGAGCAGGATGAACGTGATCACCCCGGCGGCCACTTCGAGATAGATCGCCGAGCCCCCGTCCGTGCGGGAGACGGCCGGATCGAAGGCGTGACGCATGCCCGGCATGCCCGCCTGCCCGAAGAACAGCGCCCACAGGGACCAGCCGAACGCGGCCAGTGTGCCGGTGGACACCAGCGTGTCCATGGTGGCCGCGCCGTGCCGCAGGTTCGTCCAGGCGGCGCGGTGGAAGGGCAGCCCGCCCCAGACCACGACGGGAGCGGCGAGGGTGAGCGAGAGCCACTGCCAGTTGTCGAACTGCAGGGCGCCGATCATCGACATGAGGACGACGGGCGCGGAGAGGGCGGCGGAGACGACGAGACGCTGCCACAGGGTGCGCTGCTCCGTGTCCGTCCCGGCCTCGTTCCCTTCGCCGGTCCCGGCCGACGGGGTCGCGTCCTGCGGCTCGGGGGCCGGGGGCGGCGGCTCCGCGGCGGTATAACCGGTCTTGACCACGGTGGCGATGAGGTCGGCGACCGGCATGTCCGGCGGGTAGCTGACGTGGGCCTTCTCGGTCGCGTAATTGACCGTGGCGCTCACGCCGTCCATGCGGTTCAGCTTCTTCTCGACGCGGGCCGCGCAGGAGGCGCAGGTCATCCCGCCGATGGTGAGCTCCACCTGGGCTGTTTCCACGTTCGGGACTCCATGCGTACCGAGGGCCGGGCCTTACCCGACCAGTATCGGACCGATCGGGAGGAGCCCGGTCCCCGGTACGTACGGTGCGACGCGCCGACAGGTCCTGGCGCGCTCGGTTCCGGTGGCGTTCAGGCCCGGCCGACCAGCTCGTAGCCCGCCTCGTCGACGGCTGCGCGCACGGCGGCCTCGTCGAGCGGCGCGTCGGAGACCACGGTCACCGTGCCGGTGGCCGCGACGGCCCTCACCGAGCTGACCCCCGGGATCTCGGAGATCTCGCTGCTGACCGCGCCTTCGCAGTGGCCGCAGGTCATGCCGGAGACCTGGTAGACCGTGGTGACAGCGCCGGCCTGGGCGTCCGCCCCGGTGTCGTGGCAGGAGCCGTCGGCCGAGCAGCAGGAACCGGAGCCCTGGACGGTCTCGATCTCGATCTTCGTCTCGGTGGTCATCGCGTTCTCCTCATGAGCGGAACGTACACGTGCATGATGCGCCAGGAGCCCACGGGAAGGCCGAAGCTCCCTGACGCAGACACTTTATACCCCCAGGGGGTATGAGGCCAACAGGTGGGTGCCGCCTCGCCGGGAACCGGTGGATCCGGGGCTCCGCACCGCATGCGGGGGCCTCACCTTCTGCGGCCTCTGTTCCCGGGCCTGTTGGCCACCCAGAGGCGGATGGTGTCGGCGAACCAGTACGGCTTACCGGCCTCCACATGGTCGGGGGGCGGAAGAAGGCCGTGCTTCCGATACGAACGGACCGTGTCCGTCTGCACCTTGATGTGCACGGCGATGTCCTTGTAGGACCAGAGCTTTCTGTCCGTCATGTGTCCGGCACCTCCCTGCGCGCAGCAGCGGCGGGCGGGATGCCGTCGGGGGTGCTGCCGCGCGGACGCTGGCGACGCTGAGCCTTTGCCCCGTGAACGACGGTGGGAGGAGGAGGGGGCAGGGCTGTCGACCGCCTGTGACGTAACGCATGCGTAATGGCGACATGCGTGATCAGGCGGTGACAACCGTGACAGATGCGCAGCAGGCGCTCAGACGCCGCAGGACCGCAGAAATCCGCGCGTGCGTTCCGCGATCGGGAGGGGTTTGTCCGGCGGGCAGGGGTACATGTCCTGTTCGACGATGGCGAAGAGGTCGACACCGAGAGCCGAGGCCGCGTTCAGGACGGGCTCCAGCGCGGGTACGCCGGCCGGGGGTTCGCACATGACACCGCGGCCGACCGCCGGGCCGAAGGGCACCTCGTCGGCCACCACTTGGGCGAGCACCGCGGGGTCGACCTGCTTGAGGTGGAGGTAGCCGATCCGCTCGCCGTACGTCTCGATGAGCTTCACGCTGTCACCGCCGCAGTAGGCGTAGTGGCCGGTGTCGAGGCAGAGGGAGACGAGGTCGGGGTCGGTGGCGTCGAGGAAGCGGCTGACGTTCTCCTCCGTGTCGATGTGGGTGTCCGCGTGCGGATGGACGACGATCTTCAGCCCGTGGCGTTCGCGCACCTCGCGGCCGAGGCGTTCGCTCTGGGCGGTGAGATCGCGCCACTGCCGAGAGGTCAGCGTGCGGTCCTCCAGCACCCGGCCCGTCTTGTCGTCGCGCCAGAAGGAGGGGATGACGACCAGGTGCTCCGCGCCCATGGCGCGGGTGAGCGCGGCGATGTCCGAGACGTGGGCCCACGTCTGCTCCCAGACGGCGGGGCCGTGGTGCAGTGCGGTGAAGACGGTGCCGGCCGAGACCTTCAGTCCCCTTCGGGCGGTCTCCTCGGTGAGCCGCGCGGGGTCGCTCGGGAGATAGCCGTAGGGGCCGAGCTCGATCCATTCGTAGCCGGCCCGGGCGACCTCGTCGAGGAAGCGCTGCCAGGGGACCTGCTGGGGATCGTCGGGGAACCACACGCCCCAGGAGTCGGGGGCCGAGCCGACCCGGATGCGGTTCAGGGCGGGGACGGAGGAGGTCATGCCGGTCAGCTTTCCGGCCGCCGGAGAAGGGTGTCAAGGCTTGGTCCGAATGTCCGGACAAAACATTGACAGGGTTCATGGGTGAGGGCTAGACCTGAGGGCACCCCCTGACCGAAGGGACGCGCATGTCTTTGCCGTACGACGTGATCACGATGGGCCGGATCGGGGTGGACCTCTATCCACTGCGTACCGGGGTCCCGTTGGCGCAGGTCGACACGTTCGGGAAGTTCCTCGGCGGCTCGGCGACGAACGTCGCGGTCGCGGCGGCCAGGCTGGGCCGGCGGACGGCCGTGATCACCCGGACCGGGCAGGACCCCTTCGGCGAGTATCTGCACCAGGCGCTGCGCGAGTTCGGCGTGGACGACCGGTGGGTGACGCCGGTCGAGGAGTACCCGACGCCGGTCACCTTCTGCGAGATGTTCCCGCCGGACGACTTCCCCCTCTACTTCTACCGGCAGCCCAAGGCGCCCGACCTGGAGATCCGGGAGAGCGAGCTGGAGCCGGAGCCGATCCGGGCGGCGCGGATCTTCTGGATGACCGGCACGGGACTGTGCGCGGAGCCCAGCCGGACGGCGACGCTGGCCGCGCTCGCGCACCGGGACAAGTCGGGGACGACCGTGTTCGACCTCGACTGGCGGCCGATGTTCTGGGCCGACCCGCAGTCGGCCGGCCCGCACTACGCGAAGGCACTCGCTCTGGCGACCGTCGCCGTGGGCAATGCAGAGGAGTGCGCGATCGCGACCGGCGAGCGTGAGCCGGACGCGGCCGCCGAGGCGCTGCTGGCCGCGGGCGTCGAGCTCGCCGTGGTCAAGCAGGGCCCCAAGGGGGTGCTCGCCGTGCACCGGGACGGCACACGCGCCGAGGTACCGCCCGTGCCCGTGGACGTGGTCAACGGGCTGGGGGCGGGGGACGCGTTCGGCGGGGCCCTGTGCCACGGGCTGCTCGCGGGCTGGGAGTTGGACCGCGTGATGCGCTTCGCCAACGCGGCGGGAGCGGTGGTCGCCGCGCGCCTCGCCTGCTCGACGGCCATGCCGTACGAGGAGGAGGTCGCCCAAGTCCTCGCGGGCGGCCCCGTCCCCTCGGACCCCAGCCGCATCGACCGGGCGCGGGGGGCCTCGTGAGCCGCGTCGACATCGGCGAGCTCGTAGGGATCCGGACCCGGCACCCCGAGGCCGTCGCCGAGGCCGCCACGCGGCGGCGCAGACGCACGCGCCTCGTCGGCGACCGCGGACGGCTGGTGATCATCGCGGCCGACCACCCCGCCCGCGGCACGTTCGCCGTCGGCGACCGCCCGCTCGCCATGGCCAACCGGCTCGACCTGCTGGAGCGGCTCTGCCTCGCCCTCTCGCGCCCCGGGGTCGACGGCGTCCTCGCCACCTCCGACATCCTCGACGACCTGCTGCTCCTCGGCGCGCTCGACGACAAGGTCGTCATGGGCTCCATGAACCGCGGCGGGCTCGCGGGCGCGTCGTTCGAGCTCGACGACCGGTTCACCGGCTACCGCGCCCGCGATCTGGACCGGCTCGGCTTCGACGCGGGAAAGCTGCTGCTGCGCATCGACTACGACGACCCGGCCTCGCTCGACACCCTGGCCGCGGCCGCCCGCGCGGTCGACGAGATGGCCGAGCGTCGGCTTCCCGTCTTCGTGGAGCCGTTCCTCTGTCACCGGATCGACGGCCGGCTGCGCAACGATCTCGGAGCCGAGGCCGTGACCCGGTCCATCGCCATCGCCTCCGGACTGGCCGGCACCTCCGCGTACACCTGGCTCAAGGTGCCCGTGACCGAGGACCTAGACGACATGCGATCCGTGATGGAGACCTCCACCCTCCCCGCGGTGCTGCTCGGCGGCGACGCGGGCAAGGACCAGGACAGGGCGTACGAGAGGTGGCGCGCCGCACTGCAACTGCCCACGGTCCAGGGGCTGGTGGCCGGCCGCGCGCTGCTCTATCCGGTCGACGGCGACGTGGCGGGCGCGGTCGATACGGCCGTGGGCCTGCTGTAGGGGGTACGGAGAAGGCATGAGCCACGACCAACCGCACCAGGGCGCGCCGGGCGCCGGCGCCGCACCGCGCAACGGCACACCGCGCGGCGGCGGGACGCCGGCCGGCAAGCTGCCCGGCCTGCACGTCCCCGCGGGCAGCGCCGCCCATGGACCGTACGCCCTGAGCATCACCCCCGAGGAGGCCGGCTGGGGCTATTCCCAGCTGCGCGTGCTGGAGCTGGAACCGGGCGGTTCGCATCCGCTCACCACCGGCGACAGCGAATGGATCGTGCTGCCCCTCAGCGGCGGTTGCACGGTGCAGACGCAAGGCGAGATCTTTGAACTGCAGGGGCGGGACGGCGTGTTCGGCGGAGTGAGCGACTTCGCGTACGTGCCGAGAGACGCCCATGCCCAGATCGCCTCCGGCGCGGGAGGCCGCTTCGCCCTGGCAGGAGCGAGGTGCGAGCGCCGACTCCCCGCTCGCTACGGCCCCGCGCCGGAGGTACCCGTCGAGGCCCGCGGCAGCGGGATCCAGGCCCGCGAAGTGCGCAACTTCGCGGCTGCCGGTGCGTTCGCCTGCGACCGGCTGATCGCTGTCGAGGTGCTCACCCCCGGCGGCAACTGGTCCTCCTATCCGCCGCACAAGCACGACGAGCGCGTCCCCGGCGAGGAGAGCGAGCTCGAGGAGATCTACTACTTCGAGATCGACGGCGGTGGCGTCGGCTTCCAGCGGGTGTCGCCCTCGCGTCCCGGCGGCGCCGATGTGCTCGCCGAGGTCCGCAGCGGCGACGCGGTCCTCGTCCCCGACGGCTGGCACGGGCCGTCCGTCGCTGAGCCGGGCCACGCCATGTACTACCTCAACGTGATGGCGGGACCGGCCGCCGAGAGGGAATGGCTGATCCGCTTCCACCCCGACCACGCGGAGGGTTACCGATGACGCGGCTGACCACGGCCCAGGCTCTGGTGCGCTTCCTGTCCCACCAGTACACCGAGCGCGACGGCCGCCGCCGGCGGCTGATCGCCGCCACCTGGGGCATCTTCGGGCACGGCAACGTGGCGGGCATCGGCCAGGCCCTCGTCGAGTCCTCCGCGGACATGCCCTTCGTCCAGGGCCGCAACGAGCAGTCCATGGTGCACGCCGCCGTCGGCTACGCCCGCCAGTCCCGCAGGCTGTCCGCGCACGCGGTCACCACCTCCATCGGCCCCGGCGCCACGAACCTGGTCACCGGCGCCGCGCTCGCCACCGTCAACCACCTGCCCGTCCTCCTGCTGCCCGGCGACGTCTTCGCCACCCGCCCCGCCGACCCCGTGCTCCAGCAGCTCGAAGTGCCGTACGCGGGCGACGTGTCGGTCAACGACTGCCTGCGCCCCGTCTCCCGCTGGTTCGACCGGGTCACCCGCCCCGAGGCCCTGGTGCCGGCCGCGCTCCAGGCGATGCGCGTCCTCAGCGACCCCGCGCAGACCGGCGCCGTCACGCTCGCGCTGCCGCAGGACGTGCAGGCGGAGGCGTACGACTGGCCGGAGGAGTTCTTCACCGACCGGGTGTGGCACGTGCGCCGCGCCCGCCCCGACACGGACGCGCTCGCGCAGGCCGCGGACGCGGTGCGCCGGGCACACCGGCCGCTGATCGTGGCGGGCGGCGGCGTCCGCCACAGCGAGGCCGAGCAGGCGCTGCGCGCGCTCGCCGACGCCACCGGCATCCCCGTCGCCTCCACCCAGGCGGGCAAGGGATCTCTGCCGCACGACCATCCCTGCGACATCGGCGGCATCGGCCACACCGGTACCGCCACCGCCGACGACCTGGCCCGCACCGCCGACCTGGTGATCGGTGCCGGCACCCGCTGGACCGACTTCACCACCGCCTCCTCGACCCTCTTCGCCGCCCCCGGCGTCCGCTTCGTCAACATCTCCGTCGCCGCCTTCGACGCCCACAAGATGGCCGGCCTCGCGCTCGTCGCCGACGCCCGCGCCGCACTCGCCGAGCTGGCCGCCGCCCTCGCGGGCCACCGCGTGGACGCGGCGTACGAGAAGGAGTACGCGCGGGGGAAGGAGCGCTGGGAGCAACGGGTCGACGCCGCGTACGCGGCGGGTGACGAGGACGCGGCGCCCACCCAGCCCCAGGTCCTCGGCGTCCTGGACGCCCTCGTGACCGAGGACGACATCCTGATCAACGCCGCCGGCTCCCTCCCGGGCGACCTGCACAAGCTGTGGCGCACCCGCTCCGCCGACCAGTACCACGTCGAATACGGCTACTCCTGCATGGGCTACGAGATCCCGGCCGCGATCGGCGTGGCGATGGCCGCACCGGGACGCCCGGTCTGGGCGCTGGTCGGCGACGGCACGTATCTGATGAACCCCACCGAGATCGTCACCGCCGTGCAGGAGGGCGTCCCGATCCGGATGGTGATCCTTCAGAACCACGGGTACGCGTCCATCGGAGGCCTGTCCGAGACGGTCGGCGCCGAGCGCTTCGGCACGGACTACCGGCAGCGGACCGGCCCCGGCCGCACGTACACAGGACCGCCGCTGCCCGTCGACCTGGCGGCGAACGCCGAGTCGCTGGGCATGCGGGTGATCCGCGCCAGGACCGTGCGTGACCTGCGCGAAGCACTGGCCGAGGCACGTGCGGCGGACGCCCCCACATGTGTCTACGTGGAGACCGGAACGGCAGACATTGTGTCGGGCGCGCCCGGGGCACAGGCGTGGTGGGATGTTCCGGTGGCCGAGACCGCGACCCGCCCGTCGGCGGCCTGGGCCCGGGAGGAGTACGACCGGCAAGTCGCATCCCGACGCCGCCATCTCTGAAGGAGTTTTTCGCCATGACGAAGACCGTCAACCACTGGATCGGTGGCAAGACCGTCGAGGGTGCGTCCGGCAACTGGGGTCCGGTGACCGACCCGGCGACGGGAGAGGTCACGACCCGGGTCGCCCTGGCCTCCGTGGAGGAGGTCGACGCGGCCGTCTCCGCGGCCAGGGAGGCGTACGCGACGTGGGGCACGTCGTCGCTGGCGCAGCGCACGGCGGTTCTGTTCCGGTACCGGGCGCTGCTCGACGCCCGCCGCGACGACATCGCCGCCCTGATCACCGCCGAGCACGGCAAGGTCCACTCGGACGCACTGGGCGAGGTGGCCCGCGGTCTGGAGATCGTCGAGCTGGCCTGCGGCATCACCACCCAGCTCAAGGGCGAGCTGTCGACCCAGGTCTCCAACCGTGTCGACGTCGCCGCCATCCGCCAGCCGCTCGGCGTCGTCGCCGGCATCACGCCGTTCAACTTCCCGGCGATGGTGCCGATGTGGATGTTCCCGCTGGCGATCGCCTGCGGAAACACCTTCGTCCTCAAGCCCAGCGAGAAGGACCCGTCCGCCGCGAACCTGCTCGCGGAGCTCGCCGCCGAGGCCGGCCTGCCCGACGGCGTGCTGAACGTCGTCCACGGCGACAAGGTCGCGGTCGACGCGCTGCTCGCGCACCCCGACGTCGCCGCGGTCTCCTTCGTCGGCTCCACCCCGATCGCCCGCTACATCCACACCACCGCTTCCGCCAACGGCAAGCGCGTCCAGGCGCTCGGCGGCGCGAAGAACCACATGCTGGTCCTGCCGGACGCGGACCTGGACGCGGCGGCCGACGCCGCGGTGTCGGCAGCGTACGGCTCGGCGGGCGAGCGCTGCATGGCGATCTCCGCGGTGGTCGCCGTCGGCGCGGTCGGCGACGAGCTGGTCGAGAAGATCCGCGAGCGCGCCGAGAAGATCAAGATCGGCCCCGGCAACGACCCCGCCTCCGAGATGGGCCCGCTCATCACCGCCGCCCACCGCGACAAGGTCGCCTCCTACGTCAAGGGCGCCGCCGACCAGGGCGCCGAGGTCGTCCTCGACGGCACGGGCTTGCGCGTAGACGGCTTCGAGGACGGCCACTGGATCGGCCTGTCCCTGCTCGACAAGGTCTCCACCGACTCCGACGCCTACCGCGACGAGATCTTCGGTCCGGTGCTGTGCGTGCTGCGCGCCGAGACGTACGAGGAGGGCGTGGCGCTGATCAACGCCTCGCCGTTCGGCAACGGCACCGCGATCTTCACCCGTGACGGAGGCGCGGCCCGCCGCTTCCAGCTGGAGATCGAGGCCGGCATGGTCGGCGTCAACGTACCGATCCCGGTCCCCGTCGGCTACCACAGCTTCGGCGGCTGGAAGGACTCGCTCTTCGGCGACCACCACATCTACGGCAACGACGGCGTGCACTTCTACACCCGCGGCAAGGTCGTCACCACCCGCTGGCCGGACCCGGCCGACGCCCCGGCGGGCGTGGACCTGGGCTTCCCGCGCAACCACTGACGCACAGGACCGGGGCGGGCCCGTCGCCGGGCCCGCCCTCGGTGTCCGTACCGCTCCTTCGGGGCGCGCCTAGAACAGCGAGTACAGCAGCTTGTTCGGGGAGCCCGTGAGCGCGTTCTGGACCTTGCCGCTGGTCGCGTTGGCGACCAGGGCGTCCCTGACCTGGGCCGGGGTCGCCGTGGGGTGGGTGGACAGGTAGAGCGCGGCCGCGCCCGCGGTGTGCGGGGCCGCCATCGACGTGCCCGAGATGGTGCTCGTGGCCGTGTCGTTGTCCTTCCACGCCGAGGTGATGGACACGCCCGGTGCGAACAGGTCCAGGCAGGTGCCGTAGTTGGAGAACGACGCCCGGCGGTCCGCGCTGTCCGTCGCGCCGACCGTGATCGCCTCGGGGACGCGGGCGGGCGAGTAGTCGCAGGCATTGGCCGGCAGGCCCAGGACGGGAAGGCCGTTGCCCGCGGCGATGGAGTAGCTGACGCCGGAGGCGATCGACTTCTTCACCGCGCTGTCGAGCGAGGTGTTCGCCGAGCCGCCGAGGCTCATGTTGGCGACGGCCGGCTTCCTGGCGTTGGCGGTCACCCAGTCGACGCCCGCGATCACACCGGCGGTGGTGCCGGAGCCGTTGCAGTCCAGGACGCGTACGGCGACCAGGTTGACGTTCTTGGCGACGCCGTAGGTCCTGCCGCCGACCGTGCCCGCCACGTGCGTGCCGTGGCCCTGGCAGTCCTGGCCGTTCTGGCCGCCGCCCACCGTGTCCGTTCCGACGCGCGCGCGTCCGCCGAATTCGCTGTGCGAGGTGCGGATTCCGGTGTCGATGATGTACGCGTTCACGGTCGACGCGGTCGTGCTGTACGTGTATGTCTTCGACAGCGGCAGGCTGCGCTGGTCGATGCGGTCGATGCCCCAGGTGGCGTTCGGCTGGGTCTCGTTGAGACGGACGATCGAGTTCTGCTCGACGTACGCCACCCGCGGGTCGGCCGCGAGCTCCTTGGCCTTCTCCTCGGACATGGAGGCGGAGAAACCGCTCAGGACGCTGCGGTAGGTGTGCTTGGGCGTGACACCGAGATCGGCGGCACGTGTGCTGCCGTCCTTCAGGACGACGATCCAGCTGTTGTGTACGGCGGTTGCAGTGGGGGCGAGACGAAGATCGCCGAGGGTCACGCTCTGCGCGGTGGGGGATATGGCGAACTGGAGACCGGTCGCGGCGGCGACTGCTGATATCAGCGCCGCCGCGCGACGGGCAGTGGGTCCCATCTCGTGCACCTGTACCTTTCGTTGACCGGTTACGGGCAAGTACGGGCGTGCATGGTGCCAGGACGTGCGGTTCTGTCCACCAGAGTCGTGTGACGTGACCTGCGACACAAGGGAGCGGGAGGTGGATGGTCCCCGCATGAACAAAGGGATCTGACTACCAGTCAGTAAGTGTGGGTCTTGTGTGCCCCTGCCTCGTGCCCGGAATGTCCGGTGCTCGTACCGCGTCCGGTGTACGCGGACCAGCCGCGTACTCCTCAGGAAGGTCCGTGGGTTCCGCCTGGCGGCAGCCGAGCTCGCACAGGCCGTCCGCTTAGGGTTTTCCCATGGAGATCCGACTTCCCCGGTCCCTGGGCCGGCTCAGGACCGGACCACGCGGCCGATGGCTCGCCGGTGTCGCGGCCTTCGCCGTCCTCGCGGGCGCGGGCACCTGGACCGCGGTCGCCGACGACGGCCCGCCCGCCGTGCACCGCGAGGACCGGGCGCTGGACATGCCCGGGGCGCAGATCGACACCTCGTACTTCACCGCCGGCGGCGACGGGCGCCGGCCCGCCGTGCTCATCGGCCACGGCTTCGGGGGCAGCAAGGAGGACGTACGGGCCCAGGCGGAGAAGCTGGCCCAGGACGGGTACGCCGTCCTGACCTGGTCGGCACGCGGCTTCGGGAAGTCCACCGGACGCATCGGCATCAACGACCCCCAGAAGGAGGTCAAGGACGTCTCCCGGCTGATCGACTGGCTTGCGCGGCGGCCCGAGGTGCAGCTCGACGAGGACGGCGATCCGCGCGTCGGCATCACCGGCTCCTCGTACGGCGGCGCGATCTCGCTGCTCGGCGCCGGGTACGACAAGCGCGTCGACGCCATCGCCCCCCGGATCACGTACTGGAACCTCGCCGAGGCCCTGTTCCCCGACGACGTGTTCAAGAAGCTGTGGGCCGGCATCTTCTTCTCCACCGGGTCGGCACCCGACCCCGGCCGGCGAGTGGCCCCGCCGCCCGCCGGTGAGGCCCCCGCGGGCGAGGCCGCCGAGCAGGGCGCCGCGGACGCTTCCGGCGGCCGCACCGCCGCCGGCCCCGTGAACCCGGCCGGCTGCGGCCGCTTCGAGCCGCGGCTGTGCGCCATGTACGAGCGCGTCGCCGTCGCCGGAAGGCCCGACGCCGAGGCCCGGGCGCTCCTCGAGGAGCGCAGCCCCTCGGCGGTGGCGGACCGGATCGCGGTTCCCGCGCTCATCGTCCAGGGCCAGTCCGACTCGCTCTTCACGCTCTCCCAGGCCGACGCCATGGCCCGGGCCGTCAGCGGCAACGGCGCACCCGTCGCGGTCGACTGGACCGCCGGCGGGCACGACGGCGGAGACCGTGAGACGAGCCGCGTGGAAGCGCGGATCACCGCCTGGTTCGACCGGTACCTGCGGCAGGACAAGGGCGCGGACACCGGGCCCGCCTTCCGTGTCAGCCGCACCGGAGGCGTCGACTCGACCGACGGGCAGGCACTGCTGCGCGGCGCGACCGCGGACCGCTACCCGGGCCTCGCGAGCGGCCCCCGCACGTTCCCCCTCACCGGACCCGAACAGCGCATCGCCAATCCGGCGGGCGCCAACCCGCCCGCCATCTCCGCCGTCCCCGGACTCGGCGGCGGGGCCGGATCGCTGTCGTCGCTCGGCGTCGGCCTCTCCCTCGACTTCCCCGGCCAGTTCGCGAGCTTCACCTCCGCGCCGCTGGGCCGCGCCACCCGGATCACCGGCTCCCCGCGGGTCACCGTCGAGGTGGCCGCCGACCGGGGCGACGCCGTGCTGTTCGGGAAGGTGTACGACGTCGGGCCCGACGGCAGGCAGCAGGTGCTGCCCGCCCAGCTCGTCGCGCCCGTCCGGGTCGAGGACGCCGCGCGGGCGCAGAAGGTGACCCTCACACTGCCCGCCGTGGACCACGAGGTCGACGCGGGACACCGGCTGCGTCTCGTCCTGTCCGCGACCGACCTCGGCTACGCCTCCCCGGGCGAACCGGCCACGTACACCGTCTCCCTCGCCGGAGCGCTCACCGTGCCCACCGCCCCCGCCGTGCGCACCCAGGCCGCCGGCCTGCCCTGGTGGGTGTGGGCGCTGCCGGCCGCCGGAGCCCTTGTCGCGGCCGCCCTGCTGTTCACCGCCCGCCGCCGGGCCGTCGCACCGGCGCCCGACCCGGAGCGCGCCGGCGTACCGCTGGAGATCAGCGGACTGACCAAGCGCTACGCGAAGTCCGCGGACCGGTACGCCGTACGGGACCTCTCCTTCCGCGTCGAGAAGGGCCAGGTGCTCGGACTGCTCGGGCCCAACGGCGCCGGCAAGACGACCACCCTGCGCATGCTGATGGGGTTGATCCGGCCCGACGACGGCGAGATCCGCGTCTTCGGCCACGCCATCAGGCCCGGCGCCCCCGTGCTCTCCCGGGTCGGCGCGTTCGTCGAGGGCGCGGGTTTCCTGCCGCACCTGTCGGGCCGCGAGAACCTGGAGCTGTACTGGCGGGCGACCGGCCGCCCGGCCGCCGACGCGCACATCGAGGAGGCGCTGGAGATCGCCGGCCTCGGTGACGCGCTGGCCCGCGCCGTACGCACCTACTCCCAGGGCATGCGACAGCGTCTCGCCATCGCGCAGGCCATGCTCGGCCTGCCGGACCTGCTGATCCTCGACGAGCCGACCAACGGGCTGGACCCGCCGCAGATCCGCGAGATGCGGGACGTGATGATCCGGTACGCGGCCGGGGGCCGGACCGTCATCGTCTCCAGCCACCTCCTGTCGGAGGTCGAGCAGTCCTGCACCCACCTCGTCGTCATGGACCGCGGCCGGCTCGTACAGGCCGGTCCCGTCGCCGAGATCACCGGCGAGAGCGACACCCTTCTCGTCACCACGGCGGGCGAGGTGCCCGAACCGGTCGTCGAGAAGATCGCCGCGCTGCCGGGCATCGGCTCGGCCGTGCGCACGGACGAGGGCCTGCTCGTACGGCTGGACGGCGCGAGCGCCACGGCGATGATCACCGAACTGGTCCGTCTGGACGTGCCGTTGACGGGCGTCGGACCGCACCGCCGCCTGGAGGACGCGTTCCTCACCCTGATCGGAGGCTCGGCATGAGCGCGCCCGTGCAAGACGCCACGCCCATCGGGTCGGCCCCCGGCTACCGGGCCGGACGCACGCTGCCCCTGCGGGTGGAGGCGGTCCGGCAGCTGAGGCGGCGCCGGACCCTGGTGATGGCCGGGATCCTGGCCGCGCTGCCGTTCGTCCTCATCGCGGCGTTCGCGATCGGCGGCACCCCGGACGGCCGCGACAACGGCCGCATCACCCTGATGGACACGGCGACCGCGTCCGGCGCCAACTTCGCCGCCACCTGCCTGTTCGTCTCGGCGGGCTTCCTGCTGGTGGTGCCCGTGGCGCTGTTCCACGGCGACACCGTCGCCTCGGAGGCGAGCTGGTCGTCGCTGCGCTACCTGCTCGCCGCCCCCGTGCCCCGGACGCGTCTGCTGTGGTCCAAGCTCGCCGTGGCGCTCGGCTTCAGCGCGGCGGCGATGGTGCTGCTGCCGCTGGTGGCGCTGGTGGCGGGCACGGTCGCCTACGGCTGGGGGCCGCTCGAACTGCCGACGGGCGGATCGCTCGGTGCCGGGACGTCACTGGGGCGGCTGGGGATCGTGGTGGCGTTCGTCTTCGTCTCCCAACTGGTCACGGCGGGCCTGGCGTTCTGGCTCTCCACCAAGACCGACGCACCGCTCGGCGCGGTCGGCGGCGCGGTCGGGCTGACCATCATCGGCAATGTGCTGGACGCCGTCACGGCGCTGGGCGGCTGGCGCGAAGTGCTCCCCGCGCACTGGCAGTTCGCCTGGATCGACGCGCTCCAGCCGCAGCTGGAGTGGACGGGCATGGTGAAGGGGGCGTCCGTGTCGGTCACGTACGCGCTGGTGCTGTTCGCGCTCGCCTTCCGGAACTTCTCCCGCAAGGACATCGTGTCGTAGGGGTCGGCCGGCCCTGTGCCGTTGCCGCATTGAGATCCTTCCGCAACCCCTTCGTCTGCTCCTTCCGGCGGTCTCGGACGTCACATTCACAAGTGCCGTTCGATGCGAGGGGGAGAACCGGATGACGTTCAGTTCATGGGGGAGAAGGGGCGGACGGGCGGCCAGGACGGCGGTGGCCGCCGCGCTGGCCGGCGGCATGCTGCTGACGTCGGCCTGCTCCGGCTCCGAGAACATCGCCACCGACCAGGCCGACAGCCGCAAGCCGGACCGCGCGCTGCCCGCCCCGGCCGTCCCCGACGGCGGCGGGGGCGCGCCGGGCGAGGGGGCCGCCGAAGGGGAGGCCGACAAGGTGCGCGAGTCCGCACCGCCCGCGGACTACCTGTCCACCTTCGCCCTCGACGTCGACACCGCCTCCTACGGCTACGCCCGCCGCACGCTGAAGGAGGGGCGGCTGCCGCAGGCGCACGAGGTGCGGCCCGAGGAGTTCGTCAACAGCTTCCGCCAGGACTACGAACGCCCCGAGGGCAACGGTTTCTCCGTCACCGTCGACGGCGCGCGGCCGCAGGCCCCGGAGGGAGAGGTGCACGGGGACGGCGGCGGCGAGGACTGGTCGCTGGTCCGCGTGGGACTGTCCACGGCCGCGCCCGCGCGCACGAGCGAACGGCCGCCCGCCGCGCTCACGTTCGTCATCGACATCTCCGGCTCGATGTCCGAGCCCGGCCGCCTGGACCTCGTCAAGAAGTCGCTCGGCACCCTCACCGACCAGCTGCGCGACGACGACTCGATCGCCGTCGTCACCTTCAGCGACGAGGCGGAGACCCGGCTGCCCATGACGCGGCTGGACGGCAACCGCGACCGGATCCACGACATCGTCGACGACCTGGAGCCCACCGACTCGACCAACGTGGAGGCCGGGGTCACCACGGGCTACGAGGAGGCCGTCGAAGGCCGCAGGAAGGGCGCCACGAACCGGGTCGTGCTGCTCTCCGACGCGCTCGCCAACACCGGGCGGACGGAGGCCGACGCGATCCTCGACCGCATCGACGACGCCCGCCGCGAGCACGGCATAACCCTCTTCGGCGTCGGCGTCGGCAGCGACTACGGCGACGCGCTGATGGAACGCCTCGCCGACAAGGGCGACGGGCACACGACGTACGTCTCCGACGAGGAGGAGGCGAGGAAGGTCTTCGTCGACCAGCTGCCCGCGCACGTGGAGCTGCGCGCCCGCGACGCCAAGGCCCAGGTCGCCTTCGACCCGCAGACCGTCAAGCAGTTCCGGCTCATCGGCTACGAGAACCGGGCCGTCGCGGACGAGGACTTCCGCGACGACCGCGTCGACGGCGGCGAGGTCGGCCCCGGCCACACGGTGACCGCGCTGTACGCCGTACGCCTCCGGGAGGGCGTGAGCGGCCATGTCGCCACGGCGACCGTGCGCTGGCTCGACCCCGCGACGCGGGCGCCGCACGAGCGGTCGGGCTCGGTGGAGACCGGCGCGATCGACGGGGCGCTGTGGGACACGGCGTCCAAGTGGCTGCAGGTGACGGCCGTGGCGGCGTACTTCGCCGACGAACTGCGCGACGGCTCCGTGCCGGGCTCACCCGGTCTTGCCCGACTGCGCGATCACGCCCGGGCACTGGCGGACTCGACGGAGGACACGGCCGTGCGTGACCTGGCGGACGCGATCCGCCGGGCCGTGCGCCTGAAGGACTGACGGCGGAGCGCCTGGAGGACCGAGGGGAGGGGCGGCGGGGCCGCGAGGGGCGCGGGAGCGTCAACTCGGCTGCACCGCCCACCCCGCCGCGCCATGATGTGGCCCATGCCGACCCTCCTGCTCGCCCTCGCCGTCATCTCCACCGGTCTGTACGCGGGCTTCATGCTCATCTTCCTGACCGGCATCATGCCCGGCTTCGCCCGGTTGTCCGACGATCAGTTCGTGGCCGCGATGCGCCGCGTCAACGAGACCGTGCCGCGGGCGGTCTTCCTCCTCGTCTTCGTCGCGATCGTCGCCTTCCCGGCCGCCGCGCTCGCCGTCCCCGTCGAGGGCCGCACCGCCACCGAACGGTGGCTGATCGTCGCCGGGCTCGTCTGCGCCGTCCTCAACCACCTCGTCACCGTCGCCGGCAACATCCCCCTCAACAACGCGCTCGCCGCATCCGAGAACGCCACCCCGCCCGGGTCCGACAGCCGGGTCCGCGCGGCTTTCGAGAGCCGGTGGAACCGGCTGCACCTGATCCGCACGCTCCTGACGCTGGCGGCCTTCGTCCTGCTGGTGTGCGCCGCACTCCCCTAGCCATCGGGCCCGACGCAGCGGAAGCCGGCCGGCCCGGAGTCCGCGTCGCGCGCCTGACCGGGGACCGGCGATGCCGCGGCCGGGACCGCGCGGTAGAAAGATGGCATGAACCAACCAGCGCGGTCCGCAGGGGACATGGACGACGTCGACGCCGTGACCCGCGCGGTGCTCACCGCGTCCAGGCTCCTCGTCGCGGTCTCCGCCCGCTCGCTGGCCGCCGTGGAGGACCGGGTCACGCTGCCCCAGTTCCGGCTCCTGGTCGTACTGTCCACGGAGGGGCCCGCGAAGCTGGTCGTCCTGGCCGAGCGGCTCGGGGTGAACCCGTCGACCGCGCTGCGGATGATGGACCGGCTGATCGCCGCCGGTCTGGCGGACCGGCAGGTCAACCCAGACAACCGCCGCGAGACCGTTCTGCGGCTGACGGACGACGGCCGGCGCATCGTCGAGGACGTCACCGGCCGCCGCCGCGAGGAGATCGCCGCGATCGTGTCCCGGCTCGACCCGGAGCAGCGAGCGGCACTTGTCGATGCACTGGGGGCGTTCACCGAGGCGGGCGCGGAACCCGCCGTCGGGGGCCGCGAGGCGGAGCTGTATCCGCTGGGCTGGTCGGACGTGCCCCAGGGCGGCCACCGCTGACGCCGGCCGTCGGCCGCCCGTCGCCACACCCGTGGCGGTGAGCGCGGTGACCAACGCCGCGGCCACCAGCAGGGCGCTCACCCACAGGGGTGAGCGGTAGCCGAAGCCGGCCCCGATCGCGGACCCCCGAGCGAAGGTCCGAGCGCCGCGCCCACGTTGCAGGCGGCGGTCGCGCAGGCGCCGCCCAGTGCGAGGACGGCCCAGCCGGCGAGCAGCGCCGCTCCACCGGGCACCAGGACCAGGCGCGGCCGGGTGGCGGCCGGCCGTCCGGCGACGGTCACACCGGCGAACGACCCGATGCCGAACAGCGCGAGTACCGCGGGCACCCACACCGCGTCCAGCCCGGCGACGTCGGTGACCAGCGGGGCGAGATAGGTGAACGTGCAGAAGGCGGCGCCGTTCACCAGCGCCTCGCGGCGAGGTCACGGCAAGCCGCGCGCTGCGCAGGCCGCAGTTCGCCGCGCACACGCGGAGCGCCGCCTGCCGGGCCGGCCGGCACCGAGCGGGCGAACGGCCACGACGGCGGGCACGGAGACGAGGGCGATGGCCCAGAAAGCCGAGCGCCAGCCCCACAGTTGGTGAGCAGCGCCCCGGCGGGCACGGCGGCGACGCACGCGAGCGTCACGCCGCCGAGCAGGACGGAGGTGGCGCGGCCTTGGCGCCGGCGTCGACCATGTCGGTCGCGGCTATGGCTCGCTTGGCCGGCGGCCCAGCCCCACCAGACATGCCGACCGGCACACATCCACAGCAATCGACGGGTCCACGAGAGTGCGCTTGCGGCGATCTGCTTGGATGCCGCGATGACGACGAGTTCTCCTCTTACCCGCGCGGATGACGCCGATTCCGACCGCCTGAGGACCCTGCTGGAACGTGCCGCCAAGGGGCGGGACAGTCAGGCCTGGAACGACCTTTGGACCGAGCTTTACCACAACGGTTCCCTGGATGTTGCCAATCCATTGGTGCTGCACACGCTGACCGACATGGCGGAGGGCGACCATGCCGACACGGCAGCTTCGGCCCTGTTCCTGGCCGGCGCACTTCTCGTCCAGGCGGATCAGCGGTACGAAACCCGGGAACTGCGCGACCGGCATGCGCCGGAGGTCGCACGCCTGCTGGCCGCCGCACACCGGTGGCGGCAGGTCACCGCCGACCGGAATGACTACTGCCAACTGCTTGAGGCGGTCCTGAACCTGGAGGGTGACATCCACTGGGCACAGGACTTGATCTGGGGCGTCGTCAACGAGGAATACGAACTCGAGTGCCCCGATCCCGACGGGTGCGCGTCGCTGTGGGTGATCACCGGAGAGCGGGGCTTCTTCAGTGCGGCGGAAGACAACGCCCTCTCCGACGACGTCGAAACCTACCCTCTTCATCCGGCCGACCCCCGCGCCCTGGAAGGTGTCGGCCGCCGTCTCTACGGCCTTGCCCTGGCCGACGGCCACGAGGACGTCGCGCGCGCCCTGACTTACGCCTTCGGCGAGGCGACCTGCCCGGAGTGCGAGCAGCGCCTCTCCGTCGTCGGGCAGGTCGTCGCCAGGTCTAGCTGATAACCGTGTCGGGGTGGCGGGGTCCGGGTATTTGTGCGATCAGGGCGCGCCGGCGGCGGTCTCCGTCGGATCGGGCACGCGACGGACACGGCAGATCTGCCGAGGAGGGGACGTGCTGGGGCACTGCCCCGCCGTTGCCGGGCCGATCAATGCTGACAGTAGGGTCTTCCCTGGAGCGAACTGATCGACAGGGGGGCCATGTCGGGACAACGGTTCACGTTGATAGGCGTGCTCGTCGGCGCGGCGGCGTCGTACGTGGGCGGAGCCCTCATGGAAAGGTCGCGCTGGCGTCGCCAACTCTCGACGTGATGGGATGAACGTCGCCTGGAGTCCTATCTCCGGTACGCCGACGCGATCAAGAGATTCACCTCTTCGGCAGGGCGCTTACGACGGCGGCAGGCAAAGGGCTGTCTGATCTCCCTCAGCCACTCGTGCAGGAAGCCGGCCTGACGATGTACGCGTTCGAGGCTGTCCTCCTCATGGGAGATGCTGAAACCATCTCGGCGGCCAGGGCGCTGCAGCGCCACGCTTGGGTCCTGGAGCAGTTCGCTCGTGATCAGCGCTCGGGAACGCCGGAGGACTGGACGCAGGCCTTCAGGCAGTTTCAGGAGAAGCGTGACGTGTTCTACCTCGCCGCTCGAAAGAGCTTGGGCGTAACCGCAGAGTTTCGACTCCGGACCGAGGACCCGGCCATCCTGGGGGCAGATCCGCGTCAGGTGTAGAGGTCGCTGAGACGAGCGGGGCCGGCCAGGGCCTGGAGCACCTCGCGGGCTACGTCGGCCTCCGGGGCCTCGGTGAGCTCGGCTGACGTCGCCTCGCCGCTCGGCAAGCGGGTGTACGGCCTGCGACACACCTGCCTGAGCGCGTGCCGGCACCGAGGCTCCGGGCGCCGTCTCCGTGCAGATCGAGGTCTCGCGTGACGTGAGTCGGTGACGGGCGGTGGTGTCCGCGACCGGGAGTGGAACCACCTTGGCCTCCGGCGCAGGGCGGGGCGGACGGGTACTACCGGTCGTGCAGGATCTCGGGCCGGGTGACGGGCACGATGGTGATCAAGTCGTCGAGGCCCTTGAAGTCGCCGGGATTGGTGGTGAACAGGGGGAGTCCCTCGGCGGCCGCGACGGCGGCGATCATCAGGTCGGCCACACGGCGACGGGGCTTGCGGCCAGCGGAGACGACGGCGGCGCAGATTCTGCCGTAGATGCGGGCCGCCTCCACGTCGAAGGGGATGGGGTCGAATTCGTTTTCGGCGCGCTGCAGGACGTCCATGCGGCGGGCCCGCTCGGCGTGTTCGTCGTAGTCGCTCTGCTCGCCGCCGCGCACCTGGTGGGGGCCTGCGGAGAGTTCCGCGAGGGTGATGGAGCTGATGGCCATCTCGGCAGGTAGCTCGTCGGCGTCGATCCACTTGCGCAGGATCATGATGTTGGTGTCGAGCAGGCCTTGCTTGTGCTCAACGGGCATACGGGTCGTCCAACTCCTGCTCGACGACGGTGTCCTGGTCGTCGCGGAAGGCGTTCAGCGAGATGTCAGGGGCGGTACGTGACATGGCCGCGAACTCGGCGCGGGGAACGAAGCGGCGACGGCGGCGGAGCGGGATCAGCTCGCCGACACGATGCCCGTCGCGGGTGACGGTGAACGCCTGTCCTCCCTGGACGGCGTCCATGATCTCTTTGGAGCGGGTGCGCAGATCGCGCTGAGTGATCTCCGGCTGCGCTGTCATGCTGTCCACGATACCGAAGGTGTGCTACCCGGTGCTACACCGATACCCGCGATTGCGGATAGGCGAAGGCGCCTGCTCGTAGAGCGATGTGCATCTGGACACGAAAAAGCCCCTCACGCGTTTCCGCAGGTGAGAGGCTATATGCGCCCCCGGCAGGACTCGAACCTGCGGCCAAGCGCTTAGAAGAGAGTGATCTCCTTCTGAAGGATCAAGGCTGTGAACTGCGGCGGAGTACCGCATGAGGCAGACGCTTCGATCGACGCCACCGCGCATTCACCGGAAGGCGGCGTTCCGGAGATCGGCAATGGCTCCGGAGGGCATGCCTAGACGGATCCAGAAATGAGGTCTGAACTGCGTCTTTTCCCTGCTGCGACAGCTCCGCGGCTGATCTCTACCGCATACCACGCGCGATCCATCCTGATGAGTGCAGATACCGACCAGCCGAGGAGCGGCCCGGGGTGCCGAATGGTCGCCGTATCCCATCGGTACCGTCGCGTGAGTGGCACGCCCTACCTTGGCGTGTCCGGCCGAGCGTGATCGTGGCACTGTCCACTGACAGACACCGAGCGACATGTGTGCACCACTATTCGAACGCTGTGCAGGACACTTTTTCCCGAGTCTGTTGCTCGCGTCAGCCCACTCCCATCGCGCCCTCGCGCCCCGTATGATGCTCTCCTCTATATGGAGGGGGATCTTGTCGTGAACGCCACTTCTTCCGCATCTACAAACCTGTTCTTCTCTGATTACTTTGAAATCGACCCCAAAGTCATTGAAGGATACGGGGCGTTCGACATCAGCGTCGTCTCGGACATGCCACTCTTTATTGACCCCTTCCTTTTGTTTAATAGTGACAAGGAGGAGTATCAGGCTCTACATGAACAGATCATTATTTACCTTCGCTTCCTTAGGGATAGAGCTACGAGTGACCTCGAACCCGGACTCATCAAGAACTGGTATCAGTTCAAAGAGGTTAAGCAGAACTGGCTCGGATTCACCTTGTTTGGCAACGAGGGGCGTGCCCTCGGTAAAGAATTTGCGGCTTCCCTGCATAGCGCCTTGGGTAAGATTCTGTCGAACTTCGGCGATGAGACAGTAACCAAGGGCACACACTTGGAGAAGCTCACGCTGGTTACTGGAAAGGTGGGCCGTGACTGCATCAGTGACTTCACGACCAACCTGATCAAGCATTACCTCCTGACATACACGCAGGAGTTTGCACACCGATACATGAGGCTTGATCAGTGTCGGCACTTCTCAGTCCAACGTGCTGCATTCAATTACAATACGGAGTCATGGGAGACTCGGCGATACTATCTGCCGGAATTGCGGGGTGATTTTATTCTGCTCACTCCTCTTGACTTGCTGACTCGGGATGACACGTGGATCAGCCACGCAGAAATGATCAGTCGTTTCGACTATCTACCACAGTCGGTTAGTGATCCGGAAGTGCGTGGGCAGATTAACAACTATTTCAGGTCTCTCCTCGGCAAAAAGCCAACTGCAAGAGATCGTGCCGTGGCTGCCCAGAAGGTAATTAATCAGTTCCCTGAGTTGATCGATCTCTACATCAGGAATAAGGAGGACGAAGGTGTCCGTGCTGCCCCCTTGAGCTTGGCTAAAGCGCTGGACGCCAGAGATGTGCTGGTCAATCAGGTCAAGAAGGCTATCCCTGACATCGAGAGCAAGACTGACTTCTATGAGAAGCCGTGGACGAGCTTCGACGAGGCGCTCGAGCGGGTAGGTGCTTTCAAGCACTACGTAGAGCACCAGGATGGGTACCAAGTAATCAATCGCGCCGGACAACCCTTCTCTAAGGAGACGGAGGTCCAGCTATTCTTCGGATTGATCTGGTGCAAGACAGATTTTGACGTGAATCGCGAACCTAATAATGGTAGGGGGCCTGTTGACTTTAAGGTCAGTTTTGGGTCAGGAGATAAGTCTCTAATTGAGTTCAAGTTGGCAAAGAGTAGTAGCCTAAAGCGAAACCTGCAGAACCAGGTGGAGATCTACCAGAAGGCCAACAACACTCACAAGTCAGTGAAAGTGATCATCTGCTACACGGAAGAAGACGAGCTTCGCGCCAAAAGGATCCTCCGCGAACTTGACCTCGAAAGGGACCCTGCTGTGGTTCTCATTGACGCGCGCAGTGACAACAAGCCGTCGGCGTCAAAGGCATAGCGACCGGTGAAGGAACCTCGGTTCAAGTGCACCACGACCACCGGCTCCTAATGAAGTCGAGCCGTGCGCGAGGCTGTGCAGGCAGAGTGGAGCGCCTCATGCGGTTAGTGATGTGTCGCATCCGTACTGAACACGGAAGGCTTCCGGCCGGCTAAAGCCACCTTCTGCTGACCTTCCAGAGCCTCTTATCTGACCGTTCGGCTCGACTTTTCCCTCAGTGTGGCAGCCATCCCTTGCACCTTTGTCGCCGGGTACGTACGCCGAGTTGTGGGCTACGAGTATATTGAAGCCCGACTCTTAGATGGCGAGTCTGAAGTCCTCAATCTTCTGGCGAATAAGCTCTACGGGATTGTTGCCGAACGCTTTGTCTGTCAGCATTTGAAGAAGGTCGGAATCCTGCAGCACGAGGATCATTTTGTCATGCAGGATCCATTGCTCACGGATTGTAAGGAGTGCCGCCCTATCTGGACCGCAGCGAGAGACGATGATCGCGAAAAGACCTGTCCCGTGGCTCTGCAAATAGTTTGCCACTTGCAGAACTCGCTCCTTTCCCACCTTTCCCGTATAGTTCTTGGGATCGACCACGATGTAGTCCGCGCGGTACTCCCTCCTTAGGAAATCCCAATGGCCATCGTGAGAATAGTTTGGCAGGATGAAATCTCTGCGGTTAACGCCGTTCTCGGTTCGGCTTTCTCTGATCGGAGTACGAAGTGGCGGGCAAAAGAGATACTCAAAGATTTCCTGACAAAGTCGTTGATAGGAAGCCCAATTCTCCTTGCCTGGCTGGAGGGCCAGTAGTCTCTCCTCGAACGTAAATGCGTCCGAATCGCTGTGTGGATCGAAGTATCCTACGTATTTTATCGCCTCTTCTTGCAGTCCAACCACTGAGGCGCGTTGATAAATCCACGAGCCGTCCCACAGAGAGATACCGTGAGTGGACAGATAGCTGCGGTGGGTTTCTGCCAGCCTTCCCGGGGTAGCAAGGATCAGTCTCTGCTCCAATCCTTGATACTGGCCTTTATTGGCAACGGAAGAATATCTCCGAATTTGCCCCACGGCCTCCTCCAATCGGGAAGACGTTTGAGGCACTCGCTTCTTACACTCAATAATGTGTAGCGCCTGGCTCGTTGTTACCGCGATGTCTATTACGGCATCAGGAGAGAGTCGAACTTCAGAATTCACGCGTCCGACTCCTGACCTTTCGAGTAGTAGAGTCAAGAATTCTACAAATTCGGACTCCCTGAAATCTCTATCTGTTTCAGCCGACCTGCCAGATATAAACTTTTCCGGTATGAGAATGATGGAGCAGCCCGTAGTGTCAACAGGAAGTCGAACAATTCCGGCCCGCCATCGCTTTGTGGCGGAGTCCCAGTGGAGGTTGGCGATTTTGACCTCCTTGATGGGGATACTGTGGCGCTGAGCCACGTCCTGCGTGTACCGAATCAGAGGTTCTTTCAGGGCGATGCAAGAAATATCACTAATGCGATCGAAAGAGGCGATTCGGCGAAGGAAGGACCGTGTCACGCCAACGTCCCATGGACCTTCCATTCGTGACAAAGGAAGTTTCATCCTTCCCAGTGGATTGGCCGTCCCCATCGCGAGTCCTCTATGGGAGCTCTTGCCCACTCCCAACCGGAATTCTCGAGGCTCCGACAGTTTTAGAATTTCGGGGGTCTTAGGATTTGCGACGCTGGCATCAATCGATGCCAGCGCGTGATAGACCTCTTTGTAGAAGCTATTCAGGCGCCGCCTGGCCTCTGCCCAGGCTAGGTCGTCGTCTCCAAGTATCAAGTAGGGATCGAGAAAGTATGGTGAATCTGTCTCGAGATCTACATCGAACCAGTCATCGTCATCGGTTCGTTGGATCCTGAAGTATTCAGCGAAGCGCAAACTGGATCTCCGGTTGCCTCAGAGAGAAGTTCCGTGTGTGCCTGATTGCACCAGGAGAGGGGTGCATACCGAGTATGATGTTAGCCAACTACCTACAAGGTCGGCCTCTATATCCCCAAACTCCATTGGAGTAACAGCACATTAAATCGGTGGACTGGCTTTAAAAGTGTGGGTGCGGTGCCAGTCGTAGTAAGGCTCACGGCTCTCGGTCCACCAGGTGACAGTTCGTGAGGCGAGCCTTTCCTGGATGTATGCGGCGACCTCCGGGATGTCATGGGCGAGAGGGCTGACCTGGATGCTGCCACCGGGGGTAACGGTGACGTAGCCGTGTTCATACAGGGCGTCGCAGCCGAAGGTGCAGGCGAGCATGGCGATGTTGACTAGATCGCGCTTCTCGGCGTCGGTGCACATCGAGCGCTTCTTGATGTGGGCGCCGACGAGAAAGGTGCCGGGCAGTTCCCGTCCGCACAGCGCGCACTCGCTAGTGGTGCCGGGCAGGAGGCGCCGTTTCAGGGCGGCCTGTTCCCCTCGTTGGGCCCGCTGGGCCTTGCGTTCCAACTCCCCGTCGAATGCCTCGACGGCAGCCTGCTCAGCTTGAGGGCCGAGGGGAGTGGTTGCCGCGTTGGCCGGGTCCAAGGTCAGGAGCGACTGAAGGGTATCGCTCTCACTGTCGCTGAGCACGATGATGCCCATGACGTTGCGGTTGGACTTCCAACCGAGGAGCTCCCGGACCTCGTCCATGGGAATGTCGAAGCCACGGGTGCCGGACAAGGCGTACATGTATTCCCAGGTGCTGCCGTCGTCGTCGACCTCCCACAGACGCTCGGCCAGGTCCCGGTTGCGCCACATGAGCGCGACCGTGCCGCCGAAGTAGACCTTCTTGTCGCCGGTGAAGAAGACCCAGTCGCCGGGCTGCATCTTGCGGATCCTGGCGACATTGACGTTCTTCTTGCCGGGCACGACGCCCCACATCGGCGCGGCACCCTCGGGGAAGAGCCGCTTGAGTTCTGCCGTCACCTCAGGCTCAAGCAGGTCCGCGTGGTCGTCGAAGACCACTGGGGTGACGATCGTGTCTTGGAAGTGTCGGTTGACGACCTTGCGTGCCAGACCTGCCGGCTGCATGACGATACGCATCTGCCTACTCATCCCCCAGGTGTGTGTACTTGTCTGCTCGCCCCCGCGCGAGGTCGGCGGGATACTTGCGCCGGTTGGTTTCGATCTTCTCAAGCAGCGCCTGCTCCAGGTCCAGATCGAGAACGCTCGCCATCCTGAGTAGGTAGGCAAGCACGTCCGCCATCTCCTCCCGCACCCGCGCGGCACGGCCGGGCTCGTTCATCACCGCAGCGGACTCCTCGGGCGTCAACCACTGGAAGATCTCCAGCAGCTCTCCGCTCTCACCGGCCAGCGCCATCGCGAGGTTCTTCGGGGTGTGGAACTGTTCCCAGTCGCGTTCGGCGGCGAACCGGGCCAGGACTTGTTGCAGGGACGGCAGCGTCATGGCAACAGCTGTATCAGACGCCACCGACACCGCTCGCACCGGCAAAGCCCGTACCACGGTTGTCAGTTGGGGTTGATATAGATCGCGTATGCATCTCTATGAGGCCACGGTGGCCGAGGCGGCGCAAAGTGTGGGTGACGAGGCGTTCATCGCGGCGGCCGAACGACGCTTCACGAAGGTGTTCGGTGTTGCGCCTAGCGCGGAGGAGGTGCACAGCTGGCGTCGCAGCTGGCCGGCCCTCGTCGCAATCCTTCGCTCTGCCGGGCTGGACGACGTGCACCTGCTGCTGGAGTATGCCCTGCCCGCCACGGGAGAACGCATCGACGCTCTCCTCCTCGGCAGAGACGCCGACGGGGGCCTGTGCGCCGTCGCGGTCGAGCTGAAGCAGTGGACACAGGCTCAACTCAGCCCTGCCCGGCCCGGGATGACCCGCGTCGGAGAGCGGGTCGTGCAACACCCGGCCCGCCAGGTCGGCGGCTACGTGCACTACCTGCAGCAGTGGGTGCACCGCGACAGTTTCCCGCTGACCGTCCGTGGCACCGTCGTGCTCCACGATGCTCCCGCCGAGCTGGTCGCCGACCTTCGCGCGCCGGCCGCTCGCGGCCCGGCCGGCGCCTACCCGATGCTGGGGCGTGACGATCTCATCCCGCAGCCGTCCCCTCAAGCCCTGGCCCAACGGCTCGGTTGCGCCGAGCTGAGCGCCATCGGCCGGGACGATGTCGAACGCTTCCTCCAGATCGAGCACCGCCCCTCACCGGCGCTCCTGCAGCGCGCCGGAGAAGTCATCCAGGGCCGTGATGCCTTCACCCTCCTCGGCGACCAGGATCTGGCCCGGCAGGAAGCCCTGCACGCCGTGGAGGCTGCACGCGGGCGAGGAACCAAGAGCATCATCGTCGTGACCGGCGGGCCGGGCACCGGCAAGACCGTCATTGCCTGCCGGCTGCTGGGCGACCTGTGTAAACAACCCAACGGCAACCCACGTCTGCTGTCCCCGTCCGGGACGCTCACGCGACAACTGCGCAGAACGGTCGGTGAAGACTTCCGAGGCCTGATCGTCACGTTCCTCAACAAGGTCCCGGCCCAGATCACCAGCGACAGCGTGGTCGTCCTAGACGAGGCCCACCGCGCCCGCACCTATCCCGAACACCAACATGGCGCGTTCCCGGTGATCCTGGGGAAACTTATCGAGCAGGCTGCCGTGACGGTGTTGTTCCTCGACGAGCGGCAGATCGTGCGACCGACCGAAGGCCTCACTCTCAAGCAGCTCCAACAGCACGCACAGCGCAGCGGATTTTCCTTCGCCCACATCGACCTGGTCAGCCAGTTCCGCTGCAACGGCTCACGCGCCTACCAGCAGTGGGTCGATCACCTCTTCCGGCCGGAAGGCGCCGCCTTGGCCTGGGAGGGCAGCGACTACGACCTGGCAGTCGCAGCAGACCCTGGGCAGCTCGAACAGTGGCTTGCCGAACACATCCGCGGCGGCCGGACCGCCCGGGTGACGGCCGGCTTCTGTTGGCCGTGGGACTCCCCACCGACTCCTCCCCTGCTGCCGGAAGTGGCGATCACTTGGGACGGGCCGGAGGGGCCACGTACCTGGGCACGCCCATGGAACTCTCGCGCCGATGAACCCGCATTCGACCACCCTGACGTGCCAGCACGGCCCTTCTGGGCCACCGACACGGGAGGCCACGACCAGGTCGGCTGCATCTACACAGCCCAGGGCATGGAGTACGCCTACAACGCCGTCATCATGGGCGGGGACCTCGTCCGGCGAGGCGAGCAGTGGATTGCCCGTCCTGAGGAAAGCCACGACTCCCAGCTACGTGGCCTCCCACCGCACCTCTACCTGCGGTACGCGCTCAACACCTACCGTGTGCTGGCTACCAGGGGCAGTCGAGGCACGCGCTTCTACTCAACGGATTCGATCACTCAGGCCTTTCTCCAAACGCTGATCTCCCCGGAACAGGGATAGACGGGGTCTCGCGCTGCTGGGTGGGCAGCTGGACTGCCCACCCAGGACGGTGCCCGGCTGAGCGAGTAATCGCCTAGAAGAGATATGGGCACTTCTCGCCCCTCATTGCGTTGGTCTACTGCGGAAGGGGAGAGCGAGAGGCTGACTCGTCGCCCGGCACCGCGCAATCACCGCGGGACCCCCATCCGTTGCTGCCGCGGGTCTTGACCGTGGTGGCGGCCCGTCGCCACGACACGGGTGCGTTGAGGCAGCAGAGTCGAAGCGCGTAGCACGTTGCGACGATGGACCTCCAAGAGCCGGGTGTAGCGCAACCAGATTCGTAGTGGCCCCCTGCGACCCGACCTCCTGGCAGTTCGCTGACACTCTCAGCCGTGGGGAGATGCATGGGAAAGTACTCTTTCACGGTGCCCCGAGATGAGGGCCGCTACCTGCCACGTCCCTCTGGCGGGGCACTCGTACGGCCCTCGAATGTGCCAGAACTGGCACAACTGGGCGCGCGAAAGCGGCAGTTCCGGCGCGCAAGGCACGAACTGTCGGAGGCGGCTGATAGGGATATAGGCATGCCGATCCGAGAATTCCCAGAGGCGCTGGCACGGTTTCCCCACCAGTGCGACCAGGAGCAGTCCTCTGCGCCGATGAGCTCCGCCATACCCGTCGCCGTCGGGTGGGCGGACCGAGACGCGAACTGGGAGGAGTAGCGCCATGAGGGTTCTCGCGCAGCCAGCCCGGCGCTCGGATCGGACGGTCGAGCGGCACTTCCAGGACACCATCGTCCACCCCGTGGTCTTCAGCGATCATGCGGACCTGCTGGATCCCTCGACGCTCAACGCCCTCCAGCGGCTTTTTCCCAGTGGGGCCGCCCAAATGTGGGGCATCATGCCCGGCAAGAGTGGCGCCAATCTCCCCGAAATTCGCAAGATGGCCCCCGGAGACTGGGTGTTCTTCAGCGGGGACAAGCGTCTCCACCTTGGAGGTACGGTTGCCCTCATCTGGCACAACCCGCAATTAGCCCAACGTCTATGGGACACCGACGACAGTGGCGAGACTTGGGAGTACATGTACGCCCTTGCTGGCGCCCAGGATTTCGACATCCCGATCGAGGAGGTGCGGGCGCTTCTCGACTGGAACGCGAAACGCAACATCATGCGCTTCCAGGCCTTCACTCATGCCGAGTCGGAGATGTTGCAGCAGCACTACTTTCTGACGCCTTCACTGCCTCCCGGCGATGAGACGTCGCTACTGCCCGGACTGCACAGCGACTCGGCCAGCCCCGCCGACCTCATCGGTAACGAGACCGACGTGGACATGCTGGCGAAGCTAGCCATGGCGAAGATCACCGCTCCTCCACTGGCGGTAGCCCTCCTCGGCGAATGGGGAGCCGGCAAGTCAAGCTTCATCAACCAGATGAGCAGCAGAGTCGACGACCTGGCTGCGATCTCCGCAGAAAGCCCCAGCGGGTCCAGCGTCTTTGCCACCAGCGTTCGTCAAGTCCACTTCAATGCCTGGCACTACAACGACGACCACGTGTGGTCCGGACTGGTCGACCATCTCTTTCGCGTCCTCGCACCGGAGCCAGAACCCGACGCCACAGTTGCCGACCCAACAGTTGCAGAGCGCGAACGGCGCGCCGCCGAACTGGCACGGCTCGAGACGGAGCAACAGCAACTCGACGAGGAACTGGCCCGCACCGAGCGGAATCGCCCCAGGGGCTTTCTCACGTTCCTCGGCTCGCCTGCAGAGGGTGTGCGACTTACCTACTCCGCAGTGCGCCTCGGCCTGCGCGATGTCAAGCACGGCTGGTTGTACGCCGCAGGCTGGCTGGTGCTCATCGGCGTCGTTCTCCTCGCTAAGTCCTGGCTGGCTACATGGCTGACGGCTCTCCTCGGCTTCGTTGTGGTAATCGCTGCCCCGGTCCTGCCGCTCTGGATGGCCATACGCCACTGGCACTCACAGGGGCGTTCCTGGACAGGGAAAATCCGGGGCTCGCTGGAGGAACGCCAGCGCACTCTGCGCGAAGAAATCGCCACCTCGCGTGCTTTGCTCGCGGAGATAGACGCGGCCGTCCGGCTCTCCGGCTTTCTCACGGAACGCAGCGACACCTACCAGGAGCAGCGTGGCCTGCTGGGCAGTGTCCACCATGATTTGTTTCAGCTCGACGAAAACCTCCGCGAAGCTCACGCGGAGTGGTCAAGCTCCAAGTCCACGCAACCGCCGCCACTTGAGCGGATCATCCTTTACATCGACGATCTCGACCGGTGCTCCCCGCAGCGTGTTGTTGAGGTACTCGCAGCAGTTCATCTGATGCTGGCGCTACCACTGTTCGTCGTCGTCGTGGCAGTTGATCCCCGGTGGCTACTCAGGTCACTTGAGCACCACTACAGCGAGCTCTTCACCGACTCGGCCGGTACGTCACACATCACTGGTGCCGAGGACACGGCCACGCCTATGGATTATCTGGACAAGATCTTCCAGGTCCCCTTTGTCATCCCACCCATCACGCCAGAGAAGACCGCGCGCCTCATCACAGCGCTCCTTGAAACCCCTGCCGTCTCGGAGGCCCCCATCGGGCCGGACGACACCGAAGTGGCCCCCTCCAGTCCGAACGCCGACTCGTCCATCCCGGCGAGTGAAGGCACGGACGAGGAGGCGCCGGCCGATGGCCCTGTCCAACTGCAGCTTCAGCCTCAAGAGATTACTTTCATGTCCCGGGTAGGCAGCCTTACTCAGACGCCCCGCGCTGCCAAGAAGTTGGTGAACCTGTACCGGCTGGTGCGCATCGGCGTACCTCCCACCGAGCTTCTCAAATTTGAGGGCTCCACCGATGCGCAGGGAGAGCACCAAGTGGTTCAGATCCTCTTGGCCCTGCTCGTGGGCAGTCCGCACCAAGCCGAGGACGTATTCCGAGCCCTTCTAGCAGCGCCCCCGACTACCAAGATCACGGATGTCTTACGAGACATGTCCGCCGACGCGCCGATGGGAGATCGTGTGGCAGAACTGATCGAGCGGATCAACGCCGAAGTTCCAGTGATCATGGATGTATCCATTTACCAACAGTGGTGCCCCAAATTGGCGAGGTTCTCTTTCTACACACGCAACCTCGCCAGTTGATCACCCGGTTCGGCCTTTGTCGTGGCGTCGGCCCGATGCCGCGACGCGGGTGCCTTAAGGCAGCAAAGTCGAAGCGAGCAGCACGCTCGCCGCACATCAAGGCGCTGGCCACAAGGTCGGCAGATTTGCAGTCCCCAAGATCGCCTCTGCACGCCCGATGACCTGGGGATTTACGTGGCCCCTAGTGAGGTAGTCAGATCTCGTCCCCGGCTCGTCCTGATCTTGGAACAGGGCGTGGCCATCGCGATCGACTGGCGGCCGCGGATGTGGCTGCATACCTGGGCCGATACGTCACGAACGTGCGGTCGCCAGCCGCACCCTCGTAGTTGCTGTTGGTCGATAGCGGCAGACACTCGTCGACTTCGGACGGTCCGCGCCAGGCGCCGATGCACCGATCGTCCGAAGATGGGCAATGTCTCCGGAGAGCATGCCGATAGGCCCTGTGATATGGGGTCTGACCTGGAGTTTCCCGCGAGGAGTGAGGCGTTCGCACCGATCTCTATCGCATACCATGCGCGGGGCCTCTAGCTCGCGGCTGCTCTACGGCTTGGGTGGCGGAAGCTCCTTCGGTTGTACGTGCCGCAGCGATCCCTTGATCTTGCATTCGCGCTCGACGTCCGGATCTACCGGCACCCGGCCGATCAGCTCGGGGTGCTGGTCGACCACGGCAACTGCTGCTTTCAGCTCTGCGAGGCAGTCTGGTTCGTCAGAGCTCTGTACAACGAAGCCGAGGAAGCCGAGGCCGGCAACGATGATTGCGGCCACGTGCGGAGCAAGAATCGCCAGCGCCCACTGTCCTCTGGTCTGCGGGTACTGAGGTGGCGGCGCGGGCCCCTGCGGAGTGGTCATGAGCGAGCTCCCAGGGATGGGCCGTCTGTGCCTGGGCGTGAACTCGGGTTGAGATCAGACGCCTGCTGCACGGCCCCAGCCGCCATGAGGGCTGCTCGGTATTGGAGGAGATTCTTCCGCAGTTCGTCGCCCCCGAGACCGCGCACTGGCCCATCACCGTAAAGGCGGTCTTGTACCTCCAGGGCCAGCCCATGGAGAAGCATCACGTATCTACGTCGCCGCTCAAGCGCCCACACCAGCCCGACCACCCCGTAAACGAGGACCAAGAAGGCAACGCCGTAATATCCCCAGGCTTGCCACTCGTGCGGCGGCCTGATGAGCGCCAGGCAGACGATTAGCACAGCGGACGCGAGAAGCGCGGCACCACCCGCAGCGAAGTAGGAACGAGGGGGAGGGACTGAGTCCAGCAGTTTTGCGCCCAACTCAAGCTGCCCTCGATCGGGGGCGGACCGGGTTTGGGCCACCTCGTACCGCTCTCTGTCCCCGAAGTCGGAGCGGCTGTCGTCGGATGCGTCCACACGATCACGCTAGGTGGGTTCGTGTGGACTGGGTTCGCGTCTCAGAGTGGCGCTGATGCAGTTGGGTGAGGGAAGGCACCCGATGTGCTTATTTCTGCGCAGATCATCTGCGTAGACCGGCATTGCCCACTGCGCGGCCGAAGCCCAGGACGTCTATCGGAAGCAGATCCGCCCGGTGATCGAGGCTGAAGCGATCGCCATGGATGGTCGGTCGCCGCCAGACGAGGGAGAGGCGGGGGGCCTGCACCACCCGCCCGGCCGCGGCGGGGCGAAGCGCCGACATCGGTGGCACTGGACGCCAGGCAGCTGCGCGGATGATGCGCAATGACAGAGAGGAGAAAGACGGGCTGGACGTGGGGAGTCATGGCGCGTCGCTGGCGGAGGGTCACGTTCGAGTGGCAGTTCGGAGCTGTCACAGAAGATTTGCCTTCCATCGGCGCAGGTCACCCGCTGCAACTGCAGCTCCCGTCCATTCTCGGAGCGCGTATCTGTAGCAGCGGGGTGTGTCCGACCTCTAGACTTTCAGTCATCGATCCTTCGAACAGTGATCTTTGAGTAGAAGGAGTCAGAGATGATCGATGAAGCACGGATGCGCTTGTTAGCGCTTTGCTCACTCCGCATAGAGGGTAAGAGCGTCGATTGGTCGCTACTCGCCCGGTGCGCGTTGAGGGGGCATCTCGACAGCCTGTGTGAGGGGTTCATCCCCGAAGAGTCTGCCGCAGCACGCAAGGCCCTTCCGATACTTCGCGAAGGACTGAAGGAACGTGCTCTGAGTGAGCACTTCGCCCGTGTTGAAGGCGAGTTGAAGCAGGCGGAGGGGGTCGACGCCAGCCTGGTCACGGTGCTAGACCCTGAGTATCCCGAGAATCTGCGGACCATAGCCGATCTACCCCCGTTCCTGTTCTACCGTGGGAATCTCGATCATCAATCCGACGCGCACTCAGTTGCAGTCGTAGGTACGCGTGACGCTACGGAGCTTGGCCTTTCCCGTGCCCGCAGAGTTGCGCGCGAACTCAGTGCAGCCGGGTATACGATTTCCTCAGGCCTGGCTCGCGGCGTAGATTCAGCTGCGCATCGCACGGCGCTCCATTTCGGCCGTCGGACCATCGCAGTTATTGGTACGGGGATCACAAGGTGCTACCCAAAGGAACACCTTGATCTTGCGGAAGAAATCACCGAACAAGGCCTAATCGTCTCCCAGTTCTGGCCTTCTCGCTCTCCAGGTCGAGATACTTTTCCCCGGAGGAACCACGTCACGTCCGGGATCAGTTTGGGGAGCGTCGTAATCGAAGCGTCAGGGACTTCTGGCGCCAAGATGCAGGCTCGCGTGGCAGCCGAGCAAGGTCGGCACGTGTTGTTGCTCCAGTCTCTTGTGGATCAGCAGCCGTGGGCGCGCAAGATGGTTGAGGCGAAGCGAGCCGCCCCCGTGGCCGATACCGAACAGATGCTCGAAATCCTGAAGCATCCTGTTCGTGCAGGGGTGGCCGCTGCCCCTACGCAGCTCCTTTTTGACGCTAGGTGATTGCCTGCTGTCGGACGGTAGGACTAGCCTTTCCGTGGGGTCCAAGCTGCCTGCAGGGGGTTGAGGTTGTCCTATCGCCGTTTCGTGCGTCCCGACGACCGTAATTGGAGTACTGCGAACTGGGTGCGGTGGCTGCGCGAGCAACATGTTGCCCCCTCGGTTTTGGCTGACGATGCTGGCACATGCTCCTTATGTCGCACCCCGACGCCTGTCGGCTCGCAAGGGACGCCCTATGAGCGCTGCTACAACTGCCGACATACATTCTCATCTGTGCTAGATGGGTTTGTTCCGATGTGCTATTCCCTTCATGGCGGCCTTGAGGGAATCCTGTGGCGCGCTAAAAATGAGGCTTCCGATGTCTGGTTGAGGCGGCCATTAGGGGCGCTTCTGTGGACGTTTATGAAATTGCATCTAAAGTGCATGGAGAGTTTTTACGGCGGAGCATTTGACCTGCGCGTGGCGATGCCGTCCCATTCTTCCACTCGGGGAGGTGTGAGTCACCTGGGTGCCGTTATTGGGCACGTGCGGGACTTCGCCCCTGAATGGACTAATGGCGCTCTAGTTAAGAATGATGCTTCGAAAGCAGGA
Source organism: Streptomyces sp. NPDC002867 (assembly GCF_053591895.1). Lineage (NCBI taxonomy): Bacteria > Bacillati > Actinomycetota > Actinomycetes > Kitasatosporales > Streptomycetaceae > Streptomyces > Streptomyces sp. NPDC002867. The sequence goes on from NZ_JBSFUR010000006.1 coordinate 86,260, forward strand.
ATGCGACGAGAGCGAATAATTCCGGACTTGTTTACTGCTAGCTCTGCCGTTAGGGGTAAACGAGTCTTGTTATTTGACGACACCTTTACGACCGGCGGATCCATGGCCAGCGCTGCTTATGCCCTCAAGCAAGGCGGCGCTGTGTCCGTAGTAGGTCTCTCCTTCGGGCGTCAACTCAAAGCTGAGTGGAGAGACTCCAGGGATTTCGTTGCTTCCCTGGCTGTCAGGGAGTTGGAGATGGGTAAGTGTGTTGTGCACGGCGGTCGGCAAGTAGATCCGCTTGATTTCTTTTTCCACCAACCAGGCTGACGCGCCTGCTTTTGGATTCCGGTGTAACCAAAGCATCATCGGGCAGCGGGCCTGAGCCGCTGGCAGGCTGGAACCCTCTGACGTTGCAACCCTTCCGCGTGTCCGGACGGGTCGGGACTCGATGCCCGTCCAGCTGCGCGCGATCGTACAAAGGACCCGGACACTTCGTCCGGGTTCTTTGCCGTTGAGCCCTTCATGCTCAGTCGGCCGACAGCAAGACCATCTGTCCGGCGTGACGACCAGCTCGGTACCGTGAAGCTGGCCCCTACGACCAGGAGGCATCACGCAATGCGTGGTCTTGGAGATCACCTCAGTATCGGCGAGCGGATCGCGTTCTACCGGAAGCGTCGCGGCTACACGCAAGAGGTGCTGGCCGGACTGGTCGGCCGTAGCACTGACTGGCTCGCAAAGATCGAGACCGGCCGCAGGAAGCCGCCGCGTATCGACATGCTCACCGACCTGTCGCGCATTCTGCGCGTACCCCTCGGGGACCTGCTCGGGCAGACCGTGCTCATGGAAGACGAGAGGCAGCAAGACGACGTACCGGCCGTACGCGACGCGCTCATGAGTCCGCGGCGGCTCTCGCGCCTGCTCTTCGGCCGGGAAACCGAGGTGCAGCTCCCTACCCCCGCGCCGGTGGCTGTGCGCGTGGAACATGCGTGGAACGACTACCAGGGCGGGCGTCTCGGGAGCGTCATTGCTGCTCTTCCTGCCCTTCTGCAGACCGCTCAGGAGCTGGAGGACCGAGCCTCGCGCCGAGGGGAAGACCGTCGCGACTGCTGGGCAGTGTCGGCCCGTACGCACCATCTTGCGGCAACGACGCTCGCGAAGATCGGTGAGTCCGACATCTCATGGTTGGCAGCCGAGCGCGCCATGCGGGCTGCGGACGAGTCGGACGATCCGCTCGTGCTCGCGTCGGCGGCACGATCGGGCACGCACGCCCTGCTGGCCAATGGCCGGTATGACGACGCGCTGGAGTTGGGCAACACGGCAGCCGTGTGGCTGTCGTCGCAGGTAGCCGACAACGACCCGGCGGCCCTCAGCCTGCTCGGGATGATCCACCTACGGGCCGCCATTGCGGCAGCCCGCCACCAGGACCGGCCCACCGCAACGGGCCTGTTGGACAGAGCCGAGGAACTCGCGGATGACCTCGGTTCGGATGAGAACTACTGGCAGACCGGCTTTGGGCCCACGAACGTCCTCCTTCATCGGCTCTCGGTAGAACTCGACCTCGACAACGTCTCGTACGTGGTGGAACACGGGCGGATCAACGTGGACCACATGCCGCAGGAGCGCAGCGTCTCCCACCGGATCGACTTTGCCCGGGCGCTCTCGCTCGCTGGGCAAGGTGACGAGGCGTTCGTGGAGCTTCGCACGGCTGAGCGCACGTCGCCGCAGCTCGTACGCAACAATCCCAGGGTGCGCGAGACACTACGAGACCTGATCAAGCAATCCCCAGTGACCGGTGCCTCTCCTTCGTCCGAGGTGTTCGCGATGGCCCAACGGTGCAGGGCGGTGCAGTGAGTTCAGGCAAGCGCGGGGTGCTCGGAGTCGTCGGCTCGGCAGCCGGGGGAGTGGAGGCGCTCCGGACCGGCCTTGTCGAGCCCGCGATGGATCGTGGGTGGCAGGTGGCCGTGACGTTGACGCCCACCGCGGGTGAGTGGCTGCGGATGAGCGGTGAAGTTGAGCGGCTGGAGAAGCTGACCGGCTTGCCCGTCCGCGATGCGCCGCGGCTTCCCGGGGATGCCCGGCCGCATCCGCCGGTTGACTGCTACGTGGTCGCTCCGGCATCGGCCAACATGGTCGCGAAGCTGGCTGCGGGCGTGATGGATAACCAGGCACTGACGCAGGTGGGCGAAGCCATTGGCACGCTCGACTTGCCGGTTGTCGTCTTCCCTCGAGTGAATGCCGCCCACGCCCGCCACCCAGCTTGGCAGCGGCACATCGACGCTCTGCGGGCGGGAGGCGTCCACCTCGTGTACGGGCCGGAGGTCTGGCCGCTGTACGAGCCGAGAGAGGCGCCGGCGGGGCGAGAACTTCCATGGCGCGCGGTGCTCGACGCCGTAGACGCGGCCACAAGATGACGCATCGTCAACTCTCCTGACCTGCAAGGAAAGAGGACCCGGACAGTCTGTCCGGGTCCTCTGCCATGTGTGGCCACATGCTCGTGGACATGCCAGGGATCAACGAGCGAAACGACGAGTTGGGAGGGCTGACGCCCGCAGAACTCGCTTTGATCAAAGCGGGGTTGAGTGAGGCGCGCGCCACAGCCGAACGGCTGCTGAAACGCGCGGACGAACTCACTGTGAGGGCGGAGGCTCGCTACCTACGAGTTGCTCAAGACGGTCCAGGCGCTCACCGAGCAAGCGGAGGGCGTCATGAATCGAGCTGAGCTCTTCCGACAGGGCTGCGAACGCGGGGCTACTGCCCGGCTCCGACCCGAGGGGCACCGAAGGATCGCGGACGAAGGTCCCGCGCCCCTGCTGGGTGAGTACCAAACCCTCCTCGCGGAGTTGGCCGTACGCGCTTTGCACGGTCATGAGCTGCACGCCGAGATCCTTGGCCAGATGGCGCGCCGCAGGCAGGCGGGAACCGGGTCCGCGCTGGCCGTCTGCGATTTCTCTGCGGAACCTCGCGGCGATGTCCTTAGCCGTCGGCTTGGGTGCGTCGGGACTCGAATCCATAGCCCCGAGGGTAACCGGACCTAGGTCAATCTCAGGTTCGCGAGGCGAAGCCTCTTGACAGTCAGATTGACCTAGGTCAATCTGAACATCGGTTCGGGATAGCTCGCTTCCACATGGGGCCCCTTGCTGGTCGTTCCTTGAGAACTCCACAGCGTGCCAAGTCGACGGGGTGAGATTCCCCGTCCCCGTGACGACCGGGTGACGTTCGTCGGCGGCCACTTCCCCGCGCACTGGCTCTGGAGAACATCACTGGGGATCATCCCTCCATCACTGGAGGTCAGCCCTTGGGATGCCACCTGGTGTGCGCCGCCCTGCTGGCGTCAGAGCAGTGACGATGACGCGCCCGATGCTCCGGCTCGGGACCGGTCCGCCGTGGCAACGGCGGGCCGGTGAAGCCGGTCTCGTCGTACGAGGCGGCCCCGGTCTTCCGGCGTCGCCTCGTACGACGCGCACGTTCTCTTGCCCCGCTGGTTCACGTCCGGGTTCGACTCCCGACCGGGGCACTTCGGCCCGCCGCCTTTCGGCTGTGGCCGCTTCTCGGGCTGGCCGCCCTCTCGCCTATGTCTCGCGGCCCCCCGGCTCTTCTCGTCCCTTCGACTCAGGAGCAATCGATGCGTAACTACGTTTCCGGCCACCAGGCCGACACCACAGAGGACTTCCTCGAACTTGCCCTCGGTACCCCGGTTGAGCTGTGGCTCGGAATCGAGGGGGAGAGCGAGCACGAGCGCGCGGCGCGGCTGGACGCGGCTCGCGACATCCTCGCCGACTACCCCGACCTGCCGGACCGCGCGGTGCAGGTTGCCGCGAAGGCGCTGGACGAGGCGGGCCTGTTGCGGCTCGCGCCGCTGCCCACACCGGCCGCGCCGAAGCGCCGGAGCCTGCAGACGGGGGTTGCGGCATGAGTGACGCGCTGACCCTGGACGATCTGGCCGTGGCGCTGCGCGTACTGCGCCTGCTGGCCGCGGACTTCGGGCACCTGCCGGCGCCGTCGGTGCGGGTGTCCCACATCTACCCGGAGCGGCTGGAGCTGACGTTCTACGACGACCTGCCCGGCTTCGAGGCGTGGCGGGAGGCTCTGGGGGGCGCCCCGGACGCGGTGACCTACCGCGAGCAGAGCGACGGCCGGACGCGCGTGCTGTTGACGGTCGTCGACTACGCGGGCGCGGAAGTCCATCTGACCGGCTTCGCGGACATCGTCACCCCGGCGTTGGTCGGGGGTGCGTCATGAGCGCCGCGACCCGCGTCGACGCCCGGTCGACGCCCGTCGAAGCCGCGTCGACGCCCGTCAACGTGGAGCACGCCATTACCGCGATCGCCGCGGCACTGACCGTGCTGCTGACCGCGGTGGCGTTCTGGCTCTCCTACGAGCACTTGCAAGAGGTCGCCGCCCGGCACGGCATGGCCGAAGCGGTCGCCCGCTCCTGGGCCTGGCCCGCCACGGTGGACCTGTTCATCGTGATCGGTGAACTGCTGATCCTGCGCGCCTCGCTCGCCCACCGGGTCGACTGGTGGGCAATCGGCCTGGTCACCGCAGGCGACGGCGCCTCCATCGCGCTGAACGTGGCCGGCGTCGGCCAGGACGCCAACGCCCTCAACTACGTGGTCGCCGCGGTCCCTCCGGTGGCCGCCCTGTTGGCGTTCGGGGCGTTGATGCGGCAGGTGCACGCCTACCTCGCCCGCCGGGCGATGACGGGCGTCGACGCCCCGCCGCCGGGCGTCAACGCACCTTCGACGCCCGTCACGGTCACCGTCGACCGCCCGCCGGCCACACCGCCCACGGAGGGCCCCCGTGAGGCCGAAGCACTGCCAGAACGCCCCGCGCTGGTACAGGGCGTCAATGAGACTTCGACGCCCGTCATCCCGGATCCGGCTCCCGTCGAAGCACGGTCGACGGCGGTCGCTCTGTGCGCGCCGGTGGTCTACCCGAACCGGGTCGATCAGTTGGTCCGGGCGCTGTACGGCACCGACTTCACCCAGCCGAGCACCGCCCGGATGACCCAGGCGATGGCAGAGATCGGGCTCGGGGCGTCGGAGTCGACGGCCCGCACCGCGCGCGGCCGGGTCAAGGCGCGTGAGCCGTACCTGGCCGACCTGCCCGCCGCGATCGCCGGCTGACTTGGAGGGGTGTCATGACCTCACGCAACAAGCACCGTCAGCCGGTCGGGGACATGTTTCCGGGCATGGCCGACCGCATCGAGAAGCGGCCACCGAAGGCAGAGGCTGAGCCTGAAGCCTTGACCTTGGATGAGGCGATGGTCCACTCGTTCGCGATCGTCGATCGCGTCCTGGCGGCTTTCCCGGTGGTCGCCACGATCGGGCTGCTCTCCGGCGGCAACGACTCCATCGTCGTCAATCACCTCTTCCGCGACCGGGTGGATGCGATCGCGCACGTCAACACCGGCACCGGCATCCCGGAGACCACCCAGCACGTGCGGGACGTGGTCGCGGCTTGGGGCCTGCCGCTGCATGAGCTGCACCCCAAGCACTCCTACGCCGACCTGGTCATGGGCCGGGTCCTGTCGACCCGGGGCAAGAACATCGGCCGGCAGGTGTGGAAGGGCTTCCCCGGCCCGGCCGGCCATTCGGTGATGTACCGGCGGTTGAAGGATGAGCCGCTGCAACGGCTGCGGGGGCAGATCATCGGCCGTCACGGGCGTACCCGCAATGTCGTCTACCTGGGCGGCATGCGGTGGGCGGAGACCGACCGGCGGTTTCGCAACGCCGAGGAGGTCGACCGGGAAGGTGCCCTGATCTGGGTGTCCCCGATCGTGCATTGGACCGATGCCCACATGCGCGAATACCGCGCCCGCTACCGCTGCAGCCTCCCCCACGAGCACGCCGCACACATGCTGTGCACCCCCAACGCGCTGCCGCTCAATGAGGTCACCGTGCACCTGCACATGTCGGGGGAGTGCTTGTGCGGGGCGTTCGCCAAGCCCGGCGAACTCGACGAGATCGAGTTCTTCTACCCGCACGCCGCCAAGCCGCTGCGCGAGCTGGAGCAGGAAGCGGCTGCCGCCGGGCTGCCCGCGTGCAAGTGGGGCGAGCGGCCGCCGGGCAAGCGCAAGGGCCGCCGCCCGGCCGGGCGGCTGTGTGCCAAGTGCGACGGCATCGAGGGACAGACCGATCTGCTTGCCGAATGGCGCGAGTCGGGCCTGATCACTGCCGGCCAGTACGACACCTTCACCCGCACCGACGAACAGCGCGCCGCCTGAATTGGACTCGCCCCAACAGCGACTGGGAAGGCCCTGCGACTGTCGGCGACCGCCTGTCCAACAGTCCTGAACATCCTGCATTGCCCACCGGGTCCGGCCGCCGAACCTTCCACAGCAAGCCGGCCGGACCCTTCGACTCCCCTGAAGGAGTGGTCCTCAGCATGACCGAGATCCAAGCCGAACCGGTAGCCGTTCCGGCTGCCCCCACCCCTCCACCCGAGCCGTCCCCGCCGCATGAGCAGGCGCCTGCACCGTCCGAGGGGCGGGAGTTGGCGCACACGTCGGGCGGTATCCCGGTGCTGCCGCTGGCCCTGTCGGGCAGTAACAGCGCCGTGGGCGCGGTCAGTGCCGCCGCCCTGGTAGGCGGGGGACCGGTCGCCGTGGCGGTGGCTGCAGGCGGCGCCGCCGCCCTCGGGGCCGCCGCCATGGTCCGTGCCCGTCAGCGTTCCGCCCAGCAGCACCGCGCCACCTCCTCCGGAGCGTCCGCGCGGCGCGGCGGGAGCTCCCGCCGCGCGGGCCGGAAGCCGTCCTCGTCTCGTACGTCCGGCAGTACTGCGGCCGGTCGTCGCGGGCGCGGCGCCGCCAAGTCCCGTACCGGCTCTGCTGGTACGAGCCGGGGCTACGGCTCCGGGGCGAGTGCCGGGCGGCATGCAGCCAAGCATCGGGCTCGCCCCACCGGCCGCACCGCGGCGGCGCGGGCCGCGTCCGGGCGTTCGCCGCTTTCGCGGGCCGGGGCGGGCCGGATCGGGCAGGCACGGGCCCTGCGTGCGGCCAACAGGCGCCAGGCACCGACCCGTTCCGCGGCCCGGCGGCAGACCACCGCCGCCCGCCGGCAGGTGGCCGATGCCCGCCGCAACGCCAAGGCCGCCGCCCGCGCCGCCAAGGCACCCACGCAGAGCCGGACCCGCCGCGCCGCGGCATGGACGGCAGGTAAGGCCGCGTCGGGAGTGCGGGCGCTGGTCAACAAGGCCCGCGCCGCCCGCGATCGCAGCACCGGGCAGGATGTCGCGGCCAAGCGTGCCCAGGTGCGCAAGGCGCCCGCCCGCCGCAAGGCCCGCTGGGGGCTGCTGAAGTCCGCGGCCCGCTTCCAGGGCCGTCGCCTGCTCGCTGCACTGGCTGGCGGCGCGGCGGGGGTGCTGGGCTGCCTCACCACGCCATTGGGCCGCAAGCTCGGCTGGCGCTGGCTCATGCACCCCGGACGGCGCCTGTACCGGCGCCTGATGCAGTCCGCCCGTGAGGCACGCGCCGCCCGCGACGAACGCATCCGCGGGCAGCAAGCCACCGAGGAAGCCGCCGCGGATGCGGCGGTCGCGCAGGACCTGAACGACATCAAGGACCGGGTGGAGCGTCCCACCCACCTCATCCCCGAACTCGCTGGTCAGGAGGCCATTCACGTGTCTGGTTTCAAGTTCGAAGAGGCCGCGGCCGAGATGGAGAACGCCGCCCGCACCTACGACCCCGACGGGAACATGGAAGTCCTCTCCATGATCGACAACCTGCCGGACGCGCTGAACTCGATCGCCATGACCTTCCTGACCCTCGCGGAGCGCTCGGACAACGAGTTCGCCTTCGAGAAGGAAGTCGCGGCCGGGTTCGACGACATTTACAAGACCCTCATGGCCGCCGTGGACGCGGCCGGGGAGTTGGTGCCGCTGTTCCGCCGGGTCCACGAGCAGGACATCGCCCGGCACGAGGACCCCCGCAACGGCACCGAGGCCGAGAAGGGCTGGAACGTCTGACCATGGCGAACACAGAGGCCACCATGACCAAGCAGAAGAAGAGCAAGCAGCAGGCACCCGAGCTGGCCAGTGGTCCGGTGTGGGACTGGGCCGCCGGTCACGGACCGGTGACCGGCGCCCTGTCCGCCACCACCGGCGCGTTCGCGGTGGCCACCACGGGAGCCGCCACCGGCATGCCGCCCGGCTGGGCGCTCGCGGTCGGTGCCGCGGGCGCGATCGGCCACACCGCGGCCGGCATCCGGCTGCGCAACGCGGGCCGTACCATCGCCGCCCGTGCCGCCTCCTGGCTCGTGGGTGCGGGCTGGACGACGTGGGCCGTCACGAACGGGCCGCTCAGCTGGGAAGCGCTCGGCTCGCTGGCCGCGATCGGCGTGGGCATCGGCACCGCGACCCGGTCGACGAACCTGTACGAGGAGGCCCGCGAGGAGGAAGCGCTCGCGGCCGAACAGCGGCAGATCGCTTCGGAGTTGTCCGCGGAGCGGCGGGCGATCGCAGCGGAGTGGAACGACCGCATCCAGCGGGTGTGCGGCATCACGGTGAGGGTTGTGGGGGTGGAGCGGTGGGAGACCGGGACCGGCTTCACGATCGATGCCGAACTGCCCGGCGGCACCACCTACGACCGCATCGCCTCCCACGCAGCGGCACTGTCCGCGGATGCACACCTGCCGCACGGCTGCACCGCGACGGCCTCCCCCGGCGTCCACCAGGGCCGGACCCTGATCGACGTGGCCACGGTCAACGTGCTGGCGAAGGAGGAGACCTACCCCGCCGACTACGGGCCGTTGTCCCTGCACACTGGCATCCCGTGGGGGTACCGCTCCAACGCCGAGAAGATCCAGACGTATCTGCGTGAGCAGTGCGCGCTGGTCGTCGGCCCCACCGGGTCGGGCAAGACGAACATGGTGCACGTCATCCTGGCGGGGTTCGCTCGCACCGTGGACGTGCTCACCTTCGTCATCGACCTCAACGCCGGATCCGCGGGCCTGTCCTGGGTGCTGCCCGCGCTCAACCATCGCCCCGCCGAGGGTGAGAGGCAGATGCGGCCCGGTATCGACTGGCTGGCCGGCACCGTGGAGGAGGCGCACCGCATGCTCGATGCGGTGCTGCGGATCGGGGAGCAGCGCAAGATCTCCTATCAGGACCTGATGGCCCGCGAGAACACCGACCTGCTGCCCATCAGTGCGCAGATTCCGCAGATCATGCTGGTCATCGACGAGGGCGCGGAGATCCTGGCCAGCACCGACCGGGCCATGAAGGAACTCGCCAAGAAGATCCTCGAAGTGATCCGGCTGCTGCGCGCCATGGGCATCCGCACCGTGCTCACCGCGCTCGGCGCCACCAGCTCCGTGCTGGGCAACCTCATGATCCGCCGGGAAGCCAAGGTGCGCGTGGCGCTCACCGGCGGGGAAACTGAGGGCATGGACCTGGGCAAGCTGTTCCCTGGCAGCCGCGGCCTCAAAGTCGAGCAGGCACCGTTCAAGGGCTCCGGGTTCATGGGCACCCCGGAGTCACCGGTGGGACTGTTCAAGAACTGGCGGATTCTGCCCAACCAGATCAGCGACATCGTCGCCGCCACCTCCGACCGACACCCCACCCTCGACGCCATCTCCGCCAAGGCCGCCGGCCCCGCCTACGCGGAGCGCTGGAACACCGAGCGCACCGCGTGGATGCGTGGCCCGCACCGCAGCACCGACACCGCCACGCAGCGGGAGACGGACGCGGGTGAGCCACGGCGCGGGCTGAACCTGACCGCGCTGCGCGAATCGCAGCCGGAGCCGCGGTCCGAGGTTGACCGGCTCGCGGATCGGTTCATGCGGGAGATCGACGAGCAGTTCGGCACCACCGCCGAACCCACCCGCAGCGAGCCGCGCCCCGAGCGGGAGCGGCCGGAGCGCCCGGGGCTGAACCTGTCCGCGCTCAGGAAGGACCGCGAGCCGGAGCAGGAGAGCGGGCCGGACTGGCTGACCGATGCGATCGCCGCGATCGCCGATGCAGGCGCCGCCGGCATGAAGCCGTCCGCCGTCGCGGACCTGGTCGGCAAGGACCGAAAGACGGTCCGTGCCGGACTCCAGCAAGCCGTCGACCGCGGGCAGTTGCTCTACCGCGACAACGGGCCGCACTCGGTCTACGTCCACCCCGACCACACCTGACAGCCGGTCACAGACAGCTACTGGGTAGTGGGTAGTGGGGTACGCCCCACTACCCACTAGAACACCTCAGTAGCCGCCCCAGTAGTCCCAACAGTGGGTTTCTACTGGGGACCCCACTACCCACTACCCAGTAACCGCACCCCGCTACAACCACACACCGTGACCAGCAGGCGCCCGCCCGGGCCACTCCCGGCGGGCGCCTCGCCTATCCCGGACCGCTGGAAGGGAGCACCACATGCACCACCGCGAACCGCCCGGGAACCTCGCCCCGCACATCCCCGCCGACGACTGGCGCCGCGCACAGGCGACCGGACAGCCGGTCGTCATCGTCATCCAGAAGACCGACCGCAACAGCGTCCCGTGGCGTCGGGTCCTGATCCCGTTCGCCATCGCCGGGGCCACCGTCCTCGGTGGCTGGGGACTGGTCGCCGCGCTGTGCGCGCTGCTCGATGCCGCCGCCCACACCGCGACCGTCATCGCCGGCGCCGCCGGACCCATCGGGATCGGCGGCCTCACCTTCAAACTCGCCCGCTCCAAGCACTGAACAGGAGACAGAGCATGTCGTTCGGAGAGACCCCGATCACCATCATCGGCAACCTGACCGCCGACCCGGAAGTGAAGGTCACCGAGTCCGGCCAGGCGCTCGCGAAGTTCACCGTGGCCTCCACGCCGCGCATGTTCGACCGCGAGTCCAACCAGTGGAAGGACGGCACGTCCACGTTCTTCCGGTGCGCCGCCTGGCGCTCCCTCGCCGAGCACGTCGCCGACTCCCTGACCAAGGGCTCGCGCGTGGTGCTGTCCGGGCGGATCCGGCAGCACAACTGGCAGACCGAGCAGGGAGAAAACCGCTCGATGCTCGCGGTCGAGGTCGACGACATCGGCGCCTCGCTGCGCTTCACCACCGTCGCCATCAACGGCAAGACCGCCGCAGGCAAGCCGGATCCGTCCGCTGACCCGTGGGCCACGACCGGCGCTTCGGCGGACTCGCAGTACAACGCGAAGCCGCCGTTCTAGATACGCCCGGGGCGGGCGCCCTCTCGCCAAAGAATCGCGCCCGCCCCGGCTCTTCCCGTCCCTTCGACAGAACAGGACACCTCCAGCATGACGCATGACGCACGAACCGCGCTGCTGGCCGCAGCGCTGCAAGCCGCCGCCCGCGGATGGCACGTCCACCCGCTGCGGCCCGGGGCCAAGGGCTCCGCGCTGCACGGCGAACGCGCCTGCCCCCAGACCGGGGGATGCGCTGCCGGGCACCGGAAATGGGAACAGCGCGCCACCACTGACCCCGAGCGCATCCGCGCCGCGTGGGCCCGGGGCGCGTTCAACGTGGGCATCGCCACCGGACCCTCCGGGCTGGTCGTGGTCGACCTGGACATGCCCAAGGACAAAGACGGGAAAGGCAGTCCGGACGCGCCTGACGGCGCGACGTCCTTTGCGGCGCTCTGCGAGCGCGCCGGACAGCCAATCCCGCTCACCTATACGGTGCGGACGCCCAGCGGCGGACTGCACCTGTACTACGCGGTCCACCCCGGCATCCGGCTGTTCAACACCGCCCGCACCGTGGCGCCGAACGTGGACACTCGCGCGTGGGGCGGGAACATCGTGGCCGCGGGCAGCACCACCCCCCAGGGCGTCTACGAGGTCATCAACGACGCCCCGGTGGCGGAACTGCCCGCTTGGCTCCTGAGTCGACTCCAGACACCGCCCACGCCCAACCGGGCGCCCGCCCCGCTCCTCATCCCGGGCCAAGCCACCCGGCGCGCTGAGGTGGCTCTGGAGCGGGAGACCGCCGCGGTCAGGGGCACGTCGGAAGGCGGGCGGAACAACCGGCTGTTGGTGGGCGCCCGCGCCATGGGGCGCTTCGTCGCCTGGGGCGAGATCGCCCGGGACGTGGTGGAGGAGGCTTTTCAGGCGTCCGGTGAGGCGGCCGGTCTGTCGTCGGCCGAGTGCCGGACCACGATCCAAAGTGCGCTGGACTGGTCGATTCGTACCTGCCGACCGCGGGAGGCGGCATGACCACCGCCGCCGCCCGCCGCGACCTGAAAAGCCGGCCCGACACCGCCGATCGGCCGGACACCGCCAACACCGCGGTACCTCCGGCCCCAGAGTGCGGCCAAGAGAAGGCCGCCCGTCAGGGCGTCCTTTCAGCCCTTCCCCTCGACCAGTCCCCGAGCCCCCCGCCACGTGGTGACGGGCGCTTCCCCGTGGCCTGGCTGCACATCCGCGCACCCCGCGGCGCCACCCCCACGGCCACCTCGTGGTGCGCCTGCGGGCGAGACCGCAGCGCCATCGGCCGGCACAAAGTGCTCGCCCTGATCGCCGATCACACCGCTCACCGAGACCACTGCCCGTTCCGCAACACCGAAGGGAGGAACGCCGCATGACCAGCCCCAACCCGCCCGCGCCGACCATCGACGGCGCGGCCCTGCTCGACGAGGTCGAAGCGTTCCACCGACGCTTTAACATCTTCCCCAGCGAAGGCGCCTACGTCGCCGTGACCCTGTGGGACGCACACGCACACCTGCTCGACTCCTTCGACTCCACCCCGCGCATCGCATTCCTGTCGCCTGAGCCGGCGTCGGGAAAGTCCCGCGCGCTGGAGATCGTGGAAACCCTGGTGCCCAACAGCATGGCCGCCGTGGCCGCGTCGGCATCCGCGCTCTTCCGCTCGGTCTCCGGCATCGACGGTGAGCGGCCCACCATCGTCTTCGACGAGATCGACACCGTATTTGGGCCCAAGGCCGGGGAGAACGAACAGCTCCGCGGCTTCCTGAACGCTGGACACCGGCGCGGGCGGCTCATGTACCGGTGCGTGGGCGATGGTGCCAACCAGACCGTGCAGGGCTTCCCCTCGTACTGCGCGGTGGCCATGGCCGGACTCGGCTCGCTGCCGGACACGATCCTGACCCGCTCCGTCATCATCCGCATGCGCAAGAAAGCGCCCAACGAGAAGGTCGAGCCCTACCGCGAGCGCATCAACGAGCAGGAAGGCCATGCCCTGCGCGATCGGCTCGCAGAGTGGGCCGACACCGTCCGCGACCGCATCGCCGGCGCCTGGCCCGCCATGCCGGAAGGTGTGACCGACCGGCCCGCCGACGTATGGGAACCCCTGCTCGCGGTCGCCGATGCGGCCGGGGGGCACTGGCCGGAGCGGGCCCGCGTCGCCTGTGTGGAGCTGGTGCGTGCGGCGCAGGACAACAGCGAATCCTCACTCGGGGTTCGCCTGCTCACCGACCTGCGCGACCACGTGTTCAACGGGACCGACCGCGTCGCTACCGCCGTCATCCTCGACCGACTGAACAGCCTGGAAGAGGCGCCCTGGGGCGACCTGAACGGCAAGCCCCTGGACTCCCGGCGGCTCTCGCGGATGCTCAAGGACTACATGAGAGCTGACAACCAGCCGATCAAGGCCCGGGACATGCGGACCGCGGCCGGAGTGCTCAAGGGCTACTACGCGGCTGACCTGCGGGACGCATGGATGCGCTACTGCCCGCCGCCGCTTCCGCCCCTTCCCACGTCCGCTACATCCGCTACATCCGCTACGCCTGGCGCTGAACCGCTTTTGACCAGCGTCAACGCGTAGCACACCGACCACCGACCAGCCGCTACACCGCCCTCCCGGGCCGCTACATCCGCTACACCCCCGGGGCGGTGTGGCGGCTCTATCCGCTACACGCTACGCATCCGCTACAGAAAACAGGCTCCTGACCTGCGATGTAGCGGATGTAGCGGATGTAGCGGACCTCTGGGACCCAGAGCTCTTATTTCACTGATCAAAACAGAAGAGAGGACCGCGGCATGAGCACCCGTGCGGGAGACGACAAGCTCACGCTCGTGGAGATCTGCAAGGACCTGAAGATCTCGCGCTCCACCTTCTACGACTGGCGCGCCAAGGGGCGTGCCCCGCGTTGCATCAAGCTGCCCAACGGTGACATCCGGGTCCGGCGCAGCGACTACGAACACTGGTTGGACGCTCGGGAGGACGCTGCCTGATGACCGACACGACGTACAACGTCAAGATCTGGAAGACCTCGGTGTACAGAGGCAAGCGCAAGACCACTCACACCGTTCGCTGGGAACTGGACGGCAAGGAATGGCGAGCGCCGTTCGACACGAAGGCGCTCGCGGACGCCTTCCGCTCCGAGCTGGTCAGTGCCACCCGCCGTGGCGAGGCATTCAGCCTCGCCACGGGGCGGCCGCTCTCGCACCAGTCCGGGGCGAGCGCGGTGAACTGGTACGACTTCGCCGTGCAGTTCGCGGATGCTCAATGGCACCGGACCGGCGGCAACAACCGGAAGAACACGGCCAAGGCGCTCATGGCGGCGACTGTTGCTCTGCTGCGTACTCCGCCTGCTTCCTTCCGGCCGGTCGATGTGCGCACCGCCCTGCGGGAATTTGCGTTCAACACGAGGCGGCGCGCGGACGCGCCGCCGGAAGTGGCGACGATCCTCAAATGGGTGGAGCGCAACACGCAGACCATGGCCGCGTGGGAGGACCCCGCCAAGGTTGACGACGTGCTCCGGGCCGTGGGCTCGAAGTTGGACGGCACACGGGCCGCGGCAAGCTCAGTAAAGCGCAACCGGCGGATTCTCAACGTGGCCATGGAGTACGCGGTCAAGCACCGGATCCTGCGCGCGAACCCCCTGCCGAAGGGGAGGGGAGCGGCGCCCAAGACGTCCTCCGCGGTCGACAAGCGGTCCCTCCTCAACCCGGAGCAGGCAGCGCGTCTGCTGAGCTGGGTGCGCAGTCGCCCCCGCGGCGGCAAACGGCTGCACGCCTTCTTCGCCACGATGTACTACGCCGGGCCGCGCCCGGAGGAAGTCGTGGCGATGCACGTTTCGGACGTCCGCCTGCCCGGCACAGACGCCGAAGACCAGTGGTGTGAGTTGCTCTTCCATACGGCTCAGCCGGAGGTCGGGAAGAACTGGACCGATGACGGCCAGATCCACGAAGAGCGTGGGCTGAAGGGGCGCGCCAGTGACGACACCCGCGTCGTACCGGGACATCCGTCGCTGACGAGGATCCTTCGCGCACACGTCAAGGCAGAGAACCTGAAGCCCAGGGACCTGCTGTTCCAGGGAGAGAAGGGCGACATGCTCGCGGGCTCGGTCATCCGCCGGGCCTGGCGCAGTGCCCGCGAAAGGGTGCTCACCCCGGAAGAATTCGCGTCGCCGCTTGGCAAGCGCGTGTACGACCTGCGGCACACCTGCCTGACCAACTGGCTCAACGACGGCGTCCCGCCGGCGCAGGTCGCTGAGTGGGCGGGCAACGGCGTCCCCGTGCTGCTGGCGATCTACGCCCGGTGTATCTCCGGGCAACTTCAGGATCTCAAACAGCGGATCCTGGCCCGCGGGGACCTCCCCGAGCTGCCCGAGACCGGCTGACGACGCTGGGAGAACTTCCCCGCGTATTCACCGCAGCCACCCGCAGAAAGCCGGTGACAGCCGGACAGCGCCGGACCCTTCCCGCGATCGCTGGGGAAGGGTCCGGCGCTTTTCTGCAGGCGGCTGTACCTGCTCTGATCAGCAAAAACGCCCTCCCGGAGGGAGGGCGGGGAGTGGGCGCCCCCGGCAGGACTCGAACCTGCGGCCAAGCGCTTAGAAGGCGCCTGCTCTATCCACTGAGCTACGGGGGCCGGAAGCGGCCTTGCGGCCAGAGCCCCATTCGGGTCGTCCGACCTGCCGGGGTCAAGGATAGGGCTCCGATCACCTTGGCCCGGTTGCCTCACCTGCGTGGCACGATGTGGAGGTTCGGTGAAGCGAACCGATAATCGCAGGCAGGTGCGATTCGTGCACCGCTTTTGACGCCTGGCGTGCCGGGTGTTGTGCACTCGTTATGCCTGCGTCCCACTCGTCCCATGTGTTCCGTCTGTCCTACCGGCGCGCAGAGAGGCCCATACGCTTCAAAAAGCCGATCAAATTGGGCATTCTTCGCATGTGGTGACCTTGGATGCACGGCCTCAGCTGATCGACGCACTTTCCGCCCTGCGCGACCGTGTCGCCGCCGTGCGTCTGCCGCTCCCTCTTCCCGGCGCGCCCCGCGCCCGGCAGACGCGTGTCGAGCTGCTCGCGCAGCTCGACGACTATCTGGTGCCCCGCCTCAAGGACCCGGACGCCCCGCTGCTCGCCGTGATCGGCGGATCCACCGGTGCCGGGAAGTCCACCCTCGTCAACTCCCTTGCGGGCAGGAAGGTCAGCGAGGCCGGGGTGCTGCGGCCCACCACGCGGACCCCTGTCCTCGTCTGCCACCCCGACGACCACCACTGGTTCGCCGGTATGCGGGTGCTCCCGGAGCTCACCCGCGTCTGGATGCCCCCCGCCGAGGAGCAGGGGGAGCGGGACGGGGCCGGGCGGCACGGCAGGAGCGGGAACCAGGCCGCGGACGAGAAGGCGCTGCGGATCGAGACCGCGTCCACCCTCCCGCGCGGCCTCGCCCTCCTCGACGCGCCCGACGTCGACTCGCTCGTCGTGGAGAACCGTCTGCTGGCCGCCGAGTTGATCTGCGCCGCCGACGTGTGGGTCATGGTGACCACCGCCTCGCGTTACGCGGACGCCGTTCCGTGGCATCTGCTGCGTACGGCGAAGGAGTACGACGCCACGCTGATCACCGTGCTGGACCGGGTGCCGCACCAGGTCGTCGACGAGGTCTCGCGCCAGTACGCGGCGCTGCTGACCAAGGCGGGGCTCGGCCATGTGCCGCGCTTCACCATCCCCGAGCTGCCCGAGTCCGCGGGCGCCGGCAAAGGGCTGCTGCCCACCACCGCCGTCGCGCCCCTGCTGTCCTGGCTGGCCCACCGGGCGCAGGACCCGGCCGCCCGCCAGCAGGCGCTCGGGCGCACCGCGGGCGGCGTTCTCGCCTCCCTGGACGCGCGGATGCCGGAGCTCGCGAGCGCTGTCGCGGCCCAGTACGCGGCGGCCGTACGGCTCACGGGCGCCGTGGAGGAGGCGTACGAGAAGCAGCGCGAGCGCGTGCGGGAACAGCTGCGTGCCGGTGCCGTGCTCGCCGGGGACGCTCGCACCCGCTGGCGCGGCTACCCCCGCGACAGCACGGCGGCCGAACTGCTCGACGCGCTCGTCGCCAGCCTGTCCGCGCTCCTGCAGTGCGCCGTGGCCGCCGCCGACGAGCAGGTGCAGAGCGCCTGGCGGCGCGAGCCCGCCGCGGCGGCCTTCACCCCGCACCGCCGCGTCGACCTGGAGACGAGCGAGCGGATCGGGATGGCCGTGCGCCGCTGGCGGCGGGTGCTCGAGGAGATCGCCGAGGAGGAGGTGCGGGGGATGGAGCGCAACGCCGCCCCCGACGCCGAGACCGTCGCCGCGCTGCTCGCCACCGCGCTGCTCGGCGGCCGCCGCGCCCGCGGTGCGGGGGAGCGGCTGGCCGAACGGATGGGCGCCCAGGGTGCGCTGAGGCTGCGCGACAAGGGCGGTGAGCTGGTCTCGACGTCCATCGACGCCGTACTGCACAGCGAACGGGACCGCCGCCTGGCGCCCCTGGACGCCCTGGAAGTGACCCCCGAGCCGCAGGCCGAGCTGATCGCCGCGCTGTCCCTACTGCAGAAGGAGAGGTGAGCGCGGGTGACCGCCGTCACCGACGACCACAACGAGACGGGGAACGAGGCCGTCGCCGGAACCCCGAACGGGGCTGTGCGCAAGAAGGCGGGCAGCGCTGCGGAGGGGGCAGGGGCCGCCGACGGGAAGGAGGCCGGTGACCGCTGGGACGACGGGCTCATCGCGCGCCGTGCCGAGCCGAGGTCCGACGCACCCGACCCGGACGATGCGGAACCCGGTGAGGACGAGGCCGGTCACCGTGGCGGTGCCGCCTCGGAGGAGGGGCACGACCACCTGCCGATCGGCGGAGCCTACGGCGGACCGCTGCGCGACCGCCTGAACGCGCTGCGTGAACTGCTGGGACTCTCGCAGACCCGCCTGGACGGCCGCACCCTCGCGGAGGCAGGCCGGGTCCTCGACGAGGCCGCCGCCCGCCAACGGCTCTCCTCCCGTCACACGGTGGTCGCCATCGCCGGCGCGACGGGCAGCGGCAAGTCGACCCTCTTCAACGCGCTCGCCGGAGTGCGCATCGCGGAGACCGGGCTGCGCAGGCCGACCACGTCGGCGCCCATCGCCTGCACCTGGTCGGACGGCGCCGCCGGGCTGCTGGACCGGCTCGCCATCCCGGGCCGCCTGCGCCGCAGGCCGCTCGCGGGCGGCGACGGAGACGAGCAGTTGCATGGGCTGGTGCTGGTCGACCTGCCCGACCACGACTCGGCTCTCGTGCAGCACCGGGAGCAGGTCGACCGGGTGCTCGCGCTCGTCGACGCCGTGATCTGGGTCGTCGACCCCGAGAAGTACGCGGATGCCGCCCTGCACGAGCGCTACCTGAGGCCGCTCGCCGGACACGCCGAGATCACGTTCGTGGTGCTCAACCAGATCGACCGGCTCCCCGGCGAGGCCGCCGACCAGGTCCTCGACGATCTGCGGCGGCTCCTGGACGAGGACGGCATGGCTCTGGGAGAGCACGGCGAACCGGGGGCCAGGGTCCTGCCGCTGTCCGCGCTGACGGGCGAGGGCGTGGGCGAACTGCGCGAGATGATCGGCGAGTTCGTGCAGGGGCGGGAGGCGGCGGCGCTGCGGCTGTCAGCGGACGTGGACGCGGCAGCGGCGAAGCTGCGCCCCGTGTACGTCGCCGAGAGCCGGACGGGTCTGGGCGAGCGCGCCCGCGACGACTTCTCGGCCCGGCTCGCGGACGCGATCGGCGCGACGGCGGCCGGGGAGGCCGCGGAGCGGGAGTGGCGCAGGAACGCGTCGCGGGCGTGCGGGACGCCCTGGCTGCGGCTGTGGCGCTGGTACGAGCGCAAGCGCATGCCGGGGGCGGCACTGGAGCCGCGCGCCGCTCCGGTGGAGGAAGAACCGACCGCGCGCCAGCGGGTCGAGCAGGCGGTCCGCACGGTCGCCGGCGAGGCGTCGCGCGGGCTGCCCGCCCCGTGGGCGCAGGCGGTGCGGGAGGCGGCGGTACGGGGCGCGCAGGGGTTGCCCGAGGCGCTGGACGAGCTGGCGACGCGCGAGGCCGCGGCGACGAGCGGGCGGCCGCAGCGCCCGGCGTGGTGGCCGGCCGCGGTGCTGGCCCAGGCGTCGATGACGCTGCTTCAGATCTTCGGGGGTCTGTGGCTGGTGGGCCAGATCGTCGGCGTGCTGGAGCCGGGGCTGATCCCGCCGGTGCTGGTGATGCTCGCGGGCATCGTGGGCGGCCCGCTGGTGGAGTGGGCGTGCGCGGCGGCCGCCAAGGGGCCGGCCCGGAGATACGGCCAGGACGTCAGACGCGCGCTGCAGGAGGCGGCCGCGGGCTGCGGCAGGGCCAAGGTGCTCGACCCGATCTCGGCGGAGCTCATGCGCTACCGCGAGGTGCGGGAGCAGTACGCGACGGTGTCGGGGACGACACGGCCGGGGGCGGGGCACGGAAGGGTGCGCACCCGTATCGGGTGACGGAGTTGTCCACAACGGGGCGCCCGTCCACAGGCGTCCGCGGGTCTTCTCCGTCCGGTCCAGCATGGAGCCCGGAAGACAGCGATCGGGCAATGCGACCGGACGGGGAGGTGACCGTCATGAACGACACCATGGTGACGGTGGTCGGGAATGTGGCCACGAATGTGGAGTACCGGGAAACGGCCACGGGAGGGATGGCGCGATTCCGTTTCGCGGTGCCGTCGCGGCGGTGGGACCGGCAGAACGGCACCTGGACGGACGGGCCGACGAGCTTCTACACCGTCTTCGCCTGGCGGTCGCTCGCGGCGAATCTGGCCGGTTCCGTTTCGGTGGGTGAACCGCTCGTGGTGCACGGCAGGTTGAAGGTGCGCGAGGAGGACGGGGACGGCAGGCGGCGGACGTTCGTGGACATCGACGCGCTGGCGGCGGGGCACGACCTGACGCGCGGGACGGCGGCGTTCCGGCGGGTGGCGAGGGGCGAGCCGGTGCCGGCGGCCCGGCGCGGGGAGCCGGGCGAGCCGGAGGAGCCGGGGACGACCCGGCGGGCGAGGGAGCCGGTCGCCGTCCCCTGAAAGGGAGTTGGGGGCCGGCCGACTACGCCGCGCAGTGGGCGCGGCCCGGTAAAACGGGTGATCAGGGGGTGAATTGACCGACCGTGATAACGATTACGAGTCGGAATGGTTATCTGATGACATGACGGGGGACCGGGCTGCGCGCCGTCCATAGGATTCCCGCGTACTCACGGGGCACTTGAGTTAGCTGGCGAGACACTTCCCCCACGCGTCACACGCGAAGTTCTCGCCCAGAGGGGAATTCTGCTGTGTTTGCTGTGTTCTCTGCGTCTGCTGTACGCAGGCGGCGCGCCGCGCGTCTTGCCGCGGCGGCCCTCGTCTCGGGCCTGATCGCCACAGGCTCCCTCGCCGGCGCGGGCATGGCCGCCGCCGACGACGGCACCCAGCACCAGGGGGGCGCCGTCGCCACCCTCGACGGGCTGAAGACGTTCGACAAGGCTCTTCTGCACAACGACGGCAAGAACGAGGAGATCTCCGCCGGACTCTTCGAGATGACGGTCGACGGCGGCGGTCAGCTCAAGACGTACTGCATCGACATCCACAACCCGACCCAGTCCCAGGCCAAGTACCTGGAGACTCCCTGGGACCAGACGTCGCTCCGCACCAACAAGAACGCGGGCAAGATCCGCTGGATCCTGCAGCACTCCTACCCGCAGGTCGACGACCTGGCCGTGCTGGCCAAGGGTGCGCACGCCGGGTCGCTGACCGCCGAGACCGCGGCGGCCGGCACCCAGGTCGCCATCTGGCGCTTCTCGGACGGCGCCGATGTCACGGCGGTCGACCCCGCGGCCGAGAAGCTGGCCGACTGGCTGGAGGAGTCCGCCGAGGACGTCGCCGAGCCCACGGCCTCGCTGAGCCTCGAGCCGAACGCGGTCTCCGGCAAGGCGGGCAGCCGGCTCGGCCCGGTGACGGTGCGTACCGACGCCGGCCAGGTCACCGTCACGCCGCCGGTCGACGCCGCCGCCAGCGGCGTCAAGATCACGGACGAGGCGGGCAAGCCGCTCACCTCCGCGGTCGACGGCAGCAAGCTGTACTTCGACGTTCCCGCGGGCGCGGCCGACGGGACGGCCTCGCTGACCGCCCAGGCGACCATGTCGGTTCCGGTGGGACGCGCGTTCGCCAGCGCGAGCAAGAGCCAGACCCAGATCCTGGCCGGGTCCAGCCAGTCCACGGTCTCCGCGACCGCGACCGCGACCTGGGCGAAGACGGGCGCGATCCCGTCCGTCACCGCGGAGAAGAACTGCGCCAAGGGCGGCGTGGACATCACGGCGGGCAACAAGGGCGACTCCCCGTTCACCTTCGAGCTGGCCGGCATCAAGCACACCATCCCGGCCGGGGAGTCCCGGACCGTGACCGTGCCGGTCGCCGAGGACCAGGCGTACGACTTCACGATCACCGGCCCCGGTGGCTTCGAGAAGAACTTCAAGGGCGTCCTGGACTGCAAGACCACGGGCACGCCGCAGCCGGGCACCGAGACCCAGTCGTCCCAGCCCAGCCCGGCGTCGGCCGGCGGCACGTCCGCGGGCTCCGAGGGCCCCGAGGGCGACCTGGCCGAGACCGGCGGCTCCAGCGCCACGCCGATGATCGCGGGCATCGCGATCGTGCTGGTGCTGATCGGCGGCGGTGCGGTGTTCTTCCTCCGCAGGAAGGCGTCGGCCGCCGGCGAGTGAGTGAACGACCGCGCAGTGTGACACAGCGCTGAGTGGAGGGGCCCGGCACGGGAGACGTGCCGGGCCCCTCGTGCGTCGCGTGCGGGGGCCGTCTCCCGGCGCGTGCCAGGGCCCTCCCGCGTCGGCCGGGGCGCGGTTTCCGTCCGGGGGGCGGCGTACGGCAAGATGGGTGTATCTGCCCACCCACTGCTTGCCGGACGGTTTCTCTTGGCTGAGTACATCTACACGATGCGCAAGACGCGCAAGGCGCACGGCGACAAGGTCATCCTCGATGACGTGACGCTGAGCTTCCTGCCCGGTGCGAAGATCGGTGTGGTCGGCCCCAACGGCGCCGGTAAGTCCACCGTGCTGAAGATCATGGCGGGTCTGGAGCAGCCGTCCAACGGTGACGCCTTCCTCTCGCCCGGCTACTCCGTTGGCATCCTCCTGCAGGAGCCGCCGCTCGACGAGTCCAAGACCGTCCTGGAGAACGTCCAGCAGGGCGTCGCCGAGGTCAAGGGCAAGCTCGACCGCTTCAACGAGATCGCCGAGCAGATGGCGACCGAGTACACGGACGAGCTGATGGAGGAGATGGGCAAGCTTCAGGAGGAGCTGGACCACGCCAACGCGTGGGACCTCGACGCCCAGCTCGAGCAGGCCATGGACGCCCTCGGCTGCCCGCCCGCCGACTGGCCCGTCACCAACCTCTCCGGTGGTGAGAAGCGCCGCGTCGCCCTGTGCAAGCTGCTCCTCGAGGCCCCCGACCTGCTGCTCCTCGACGAGCCCACCAACCACCTCGACGCCGAGTCGGTGCAGTGGCTGGAGGCGCACCTCGCCAAGTACGCCGGCACCGTCGTCGCCATCACCCACGACCGCTACTTCCTCGACAACGTCGCCGAGTGGATCCTCGAGCTGGACCGCGGCCGCGCCCACCCGTACGAGGGCAACTACTCCACGTACCTGGAGAACAAGTCTGCCCGTCTCAAGGTCGAGGGCCAGAAGGACGCCAAGCGGCAGAAGCGCCTCAAGGAAGAGCTGGAGTGGGTCCGCTCCAACGCGAAGGGGCGGCAGGCCAAGTCCAAGGCGCGTCTGGCGCGTTACGAGGAGATGGCCGCCGAGGCCGACAAGATGCGGAAGCTGGACTTCGAGGAGATCCAGATCCCGCCGGGCCCGCGTCTGGGCTCCGTCGTCGTCGAGGTCGAGAACCTGAACAAGGCATTCGGCGACAAGGTCCTCATCGACGACCTGTCCTTCACGCTCCCGCGCAACGGCATCGTCGGCGTCATCGGCCCGAACGGTGCCGGCAAGACGACCCTGTTCAAGATGATCCAGGGCCTGGAGAAGCCGGACTCGGGCACGATCAAGGTCGGCGAGACCGTCAAGATCTCGTACGTCGACCAGAGCCGCGCCAACATCGACGCCAAGAAGACGCTGTGGGCCGTTGTCTCCGACGAGCTGGACTACATCAACGTCGGACACGTCGAGATGCCGTCCCGCGCCTACGTCAGCGCCTTCGGCTTCAAGGGCCCGGACCAGCAGAAGCCGGCCGGGGTCCTCTCCGGCGGTGAGCGCAACCGCCTGAACCTCGCGCTCACCCTCAAGCAGGGCGGCAACCTGCTCCTCCTCGACGAGCCGACCAACGACCTCGACGTGGAGACCCTGTCCTCCCTGGAGAACGCGCTGCTGGAGTTCCCCGGCGCGGCCGTGGTCGTCTCCCACGACCGCTGGTTCCTCGACCGCGTCGCCACGCACATCCTGGCGTACGAGGGCGACTCCAAGTGGTTCTGGTTCGAGGGCAACTTCGAGTCGTACGAGAAGAACAAGATCGAGCGTCTCGGCCCGGACGCGGCTCGTCCGCACCGTGCCACCTACAAGAAGCTCACCCGGGGCTGAGGCAGCGCATGGCTCGCCACATCTACCGCTGCCCCCTGCGCTGGTCGGACATGGACGCCTTCGGGCACGTCAACAACGTCGTCTTCCTGCGGTATCTGGAAGAGGCGCGGATCGACTTCATGTTCCGTCTGGCGCCGGGGGACGGTTCGCCGTCCTTCTCCGGCGGATCGGTGGTCGCCCGCCACGAGATCGACTACGTGCGGCCGCTGGTCCACCGGCACGAGCCGGTGATCATCGAGTCGTGGGTGACCCGGATCAGGGCGGCGTCGCTGACCATCGCCTACGAGGTGAAGGAGGCGGACGACCCCGCGCAGGTGTACGTGCGGGCCTCGACCGTCGTCGTCCCCTACGACCTGGCCGAGGGCAGGCCGCGCCGGATCAGCGCGGAGGAGAAGTCGTTCCTCCAGAAGTATCTCGACGACGGCGCCCGGAGCGACGCCGCCGGGGACGCTCGGGACGAGAAGCCCGAGGACGCCCTCGTCGCATGACCGTGCCCATGTCCGTACCCGTGCAGAGCCTGCACCTCGCCGACGCGAGGGAGGCGGACGATCTCGCCGCCTTCCTCGCCCGGCTGATCCACTACGACCGCGCCGCCGCGGTCAGGCTGCAGGCCGGCAGCGGTGCGCTCGCCGTCTTCGGACGCCCGCCCTCCTTCGAGGTGCTCGCGATCCGTACGGCGCGGCTGGCCGAGCCCGTCGAGCTCGACGTCACCGTGTCGGCGGGGGAGCTGCTGGAGTCGCTGGGCGGCGCGGAGTTCACGGTGCCCGGCGCGGTGACCGGGCCGCCCTGGGCCGGCGTGCTGCCGCCGCGCGGCGGCTGGCGCGAGCTGGCGGGGCTGCCGGACGTGCAGGCGATGCGGGGCGCGGTGGCGGCGGCCGTCGCGGAGTTCCGCGCGCGGGACGAGGCGCTGCCGGCGGAGCGGCGCACGCGCGCCGAGCGGGACCGTATCGGCCGCGAGATCTGGTCGCGGACGGTGGGCGGCACGGGCCTGACGCTGCGCGCCGTGCACGCGGCGCAGGCGCTCGGCTTCCTGCGCCCGGGAGTGCCGGTGGCGCTGCTGTCGGCGGGTACGTGGCTGAGGCTGCGGACGCCGTTCGGATCGGTGGCGGTGCGGACGAACGGGCTGGGCGGGTTGAGTGTGACGCCGGTGCGGCCGACGTCCTGACGACGGGGTCGCGCCTGACGGGACCCGGGGGCTTGGCCCCCGTGACGCCGCCGGGGCGCCCGCTGCGCGGCGCGTGGGCTGCACTGGGGCGCTGTGTGGTGCGTGTGGTTTCCCCCGCCCCGCCCCTTCCCGAAACCTTGACGGGACCCGGGGGCTTCGCCCCCGTGGCCCCCGGCCGCGGCCGCTTCGCGGCGCGTGGGCTGGCCCTGGGTGGGGCGTTCCGCCGGGCCGCTGTGCGGCGCCCCGCGCGCCGGCTTCGCGGCGCGTGAGGGGAACGGGGTCGGGCCCTTCCCCGCGTGCTCGCTGTGCCGGCGCGGGTACCGCCCGCGCCGGCACAGCGCGGCCGCGGCGCGCCCGCTGCGCGGCGCGTCTGCGTCAGAGGGCTGGCGTCGTGTCGTCCGGCCAGATGGAGATGTGGTCCGGTTCGAGTTCCAGGGCCACGCGGTCCGCCATGCCCAGCGCCGACGTGTACTCCGCGGGGAGCTGGAGGCGGCCGGCGCGGTCCAGCATCGCGTATTCGCGGGCCACCACCGATTCCTGGCCCGTCGCCGCGTCGACCTCCGTGCGGCGCAGCACCTCGGAGGAGGTGCGGCCGTCGCGGATGGCGACCGTGCGGCGGACCTCGCTCGCGACGGCCTGGTCGTGAGTGACGATCACGATCGTCGTGCCCAGCTCCTCGTTCGCGCGGCGGAAGGCGGCGAAGACCTGTTCGCCGGTCGCCGAGTCGAGCTCGCCCGTGGGCTCGTCCGCGAGCAGGACCGAGGGGGAGTTCGCGAGCGCGACGGCGATCGCGACACGCTGCTGCTGGCCGCCGGACAGCTGTTGCGGACGGCGGTCCGCGCAGTCGGCGACGCCCAGCATCGTCAGCAGCTCCTGGACGCGCTCCGCCTTGCGCCGGCTCCGGCCCCGCAACTGCATCGGCAGGGCCACGTTCTGCGCCGCCGTCAGGTACGGCAGCAGGTTGCGGGCCGTCTGCTGCCACACGAAGCCCACCACCTCGCGGCGGTAGCGCAGCCGGGCCCCGGCGTCCATCGCGAGCAGGTCGCAGCCCGCGACGCGCGCCGCGCCCGCGGTGGGCACGTCGAGACCGGCGAGGATGTTCATCAGGGTCGACTTGCCGCTGCCCGACGCGCCGACCAGGGCCATCAACTCGCCCTCCTTCACCAGGAGGTCGAGCCCCTGCAGGGCCTGCACCTCGACGCCGTCCGCGGAGAACACCCGGACCAGCCGGTCGCAGGTGATCAGCGCGTCGTGCCCGTACGAGGGCCTCTCGCGCCGGGCCGCGACCCGGCGTTCGAGTTCCTCCAGGGTCGTGTCGGTCATCGCATGTCTCCTGCCCTGAGTTCGTTGACGGATCCGCGGCGCCCCGTCCACCAGGCCTGCATCCCGGCGACCGCCGCGGTCAGCAGCACCACACCGGCCGCGGGCAGCGCCAGCGACCAGGCGTCGGCCCGCAGGGTGGCGCCGTCCACCGGCGCGACGCCCGGTGCGGCGGCCAGCGCCAGGCGGACCAGGTCGACGCCGGGAGCGAGCAGCCGGATCGTGGCCAGGCCGACGAGTACGCCGCCCGACGCGGCGAGCAGCGCCGGGGGGAGCGCTTCGAGGCCCAGCAGCTGCCGCCCCTGCCGGGTGGTCAGCCCCATGGTGCGCAGCCTGGCGAGGAGCGTGGTGCGTTCCGGTGCCGACTGCAGCAGCGACAGCAGCAGCGCGAGGACGGCGTACCCCGCGCCCGCGCCGATCGCGGCCGCGTAGATGCGCTCCGCGCCCGACTGCAGGGGCGAGTCCGTGAAGGAGGCCCGTGCCTCGGCGCGCAGCCGTACGGTGAGGTCCTTGTCCAGGTCGCGTACGGCGGCCCTCAGCGCCCGTCCGTCCACCGCGTCGCCGGTGGCGAGCAGGGCGGTGGGCGCGCGGTGCGTCAGCCGGGAGCCGTCGACGATCAGGAAGTCCGCCGACGACACGGCCGGCGTGCGCTCCCGTACGGCCGCGACCTCCACCGTGAACTGGCCCGCCAGCGCGCTGATCCGGTGCGGTCCCCTGCCCAGCCACTCGGCGACGCCCGGGGAGGCGACGGCCCGCAGCACGGGCGACGCGCCGCCGGCGGCGCGCAGCGTGTCCGCGGGGAACGGGCCGAGGCCCAGCCCGCGGGAGAGCGCCGCGTACGCCTCCGGCTCCACGCCGACGAGCGACGCCGCGGGCGGGGCCGTCAGGGCGTCGTTCCCGGCCGGCAGCCTGAGCGCGTGCTCGATCTGCACGGCGGTCACCGTCCGCACGCCGGACACCTCGCGCACGGCCCGCGCCGCGTCCTCCGGCAGCGCCACCGCGTCGCCGTCCCCGGAGATCCGGGCGTCCGCGCCGGTGGCCAGCAGCGCCGCGCGCGCCCGCGCGTCGTCGACACCCGCGAGCACCGAACCGCCGAAGCCCGCCGTCGTCAGTGCCACCAGCAGCGCGAGCAGCGGGAGCGCGCCGATCGCCGACGAACGTCCCGCGCGGGCCAGCGACAGGAACCCGACCGCGCCGCGCAGCCGTGCGGCGGGGCGCGCGGCCCAGCGCAGCGGCAGCGGATACAGCCGTACGAGAACGAGCGCGGCGATCAGGGCGAGAAGGACCGGCGCAGCGCTGACCAGATGGTCGCCCGCGTCGGAGGTGCCGCGGCGGCGCAGCGCGACCACCGCGCCCACCGCCAGGACGAGCAGGGTCACCTCGGCGACCGTGCGGCGGCCGGAGGGCCGCGCCAGCACCAGGTCGTCGCGTCCCCCGTGGACGCGCGCCACCCGGTGCCGCGCCATCGCGCGGACGGGGAGGGCGGCGCAGGCGACCAGGGCGACGGCCCCGGAGCCGAGCGCGGCGTACGGAAGGCGGGCGTCGTCGACCGCGAGGACCGCGGCCAGGAGTCCGGCGGCCGCGGCGGGCACGGTGACGACGGCGGTCTCGGCGAGCAGCCGGCCGCCGATGCCCCGCAGCGATCCGCCGCGCGAGCGCAGCAGGGCGATCTCACTGCGTCGGCGGGCGGCGAACAGCCCGCCCGTCATGAGCACCACGACCGTGGCGACGGCGCCGACGCCGATCGCGGCGACGGCGACCACCGGCGCGATGGCGGACCGCATCGAGCCGTAGGACGCGAGGATGCCGTCCAGGTCCGTCGTCAGCTCGGCGTTCTCGTCCACGGCCTCCTTGAGTCTCAGCAGGTCGGGGCCGTCCTCCAGGGAGGCCACACGGCTGGTCAGCCGGGGCAGGTCGGCGGCGGTGAGATGCGCGGTGGCGGGCGCGATTCGCCAGTAGGGCTGCGGATCGCCGGTGGTGCCGAGCAGCGCGGGCGCCGCCTCGGGGGCGATCAGGAGCGCGCCCTTCCAGTAGACCTGGGGCAGGGTGGTCGGCGTGGAGTCGAGTCCGGGGGTGCGCAGCAGCGAGTCGTGGGACCAGTAACCGCCCCCGGGCTCACGGGGTTCGACGATTCCGGTCACCCGTGCCGACAGGACCGCCCCGGCCGGGTCGCCGAGGTGGACGACCGAACCGGTCCTGATGTTCAGCGTCTTCGCCGTCTGGGCCGTGACGACAGCCTCGACCTCCCTCGTCGTGGCGGTCACCTTGCCCGTGACGCGGGGCAGCCGGCCCTCGCGCACAGTGGCGTGCTCGGCGACGCCGCTGTGCGCGGCCAGCGTGAACTCCGGGTCCTTGGTGTCGGGCCGCGGCAGCCACCGGTCGCGGGCGACCAGAGTCTTCGTGGTCCGCACCCCGTACGCCGACTGGCCGGGATCGGCGCGCAGCGGATCGGGGAGCAGACCGAGCACCCGGCGATGGAGGGGGCCGAGCCGAGCGGGCAGCAGTGACGCCTCCCGCGCGGCCTCGGGCAGTTCGACGGGAGGCGGGGGCGTGGTCAGTTCCAGTCCGCTCCGGGACGGCGCCGCCGCGGTGACGTCGTGGCGCAGGCCGCGGTTCTCGTAGGCGTCCACGGTACGGGGAAACGCGGCGGCCAGGAACGACGTGAGCAGCACGAGGAGGCCGAAGGCGAGGGCCGCCACGGGCGCCGTGCGCAGCCGGGTCCTGACCCAGGGGGCGACGAAGCGGCGGTGCGGGCCCACGGGGGGTCTCTCCTTCGGCTGCGTCCCGGGCGGCCGGCCGGCGGGGTTCGTGGTCATGTCAGTTGTCCCCCTGGTGGCGCAGCGACACCGCGGGATCGGCGCGGCGCAGGGCGATGAGGGCGACCGTCACCAGCGGCAGCGCGGCGACGGCGGCGAGCAGCAGACCCACCCGGTCCGCCGGCAACTCCACCAGGACCCGCGGAACGGGCTGCGTGGCCTGCGCGGTCAGGACCAGAAGGGGCACCACCGCCCGGGTCAGCACCGTGCCGAGGGCCAGGCCCACCAGCAGCGCGATGCCGATCAGCACGCTCTGCTCGGCGGCCACCAGCCGGGCCAGCCGGCGCCGCGGCGTGCCGAGTGCGCGGAGCACGGCGAACTCCGCCGCCCGCTCGCGCAGCGACCCCGCCGCGCTCACCGCGAAACCGACCGCGGCCAGCGCCACCGCCCCCACGGCGACCGCGAGCAGCGCCGAGCGCGGCCCGGCCCCGAGCGGGTCGCCCAGCAGTTCACCGGCCGTGTCGTCGCGTTCCAGCACCCGGCCCGGCTCCGCGTCGGGGCGGGCCCGCAGCTCCGCGGCCGCCGGGGCTGCCTTGCCCGCGGCGGTGCTCAGCCACCACTCGGTGGGCCGCAGCGACGTGCCCGAGAGCCGGGCGAGCGCCTCGTTGACCGTACGGAGGTCGAGCAGCAGCCCGCCGCCGTCCGCGGCCCGGTCACCGTCCTGCCCGGACGGGACCCGGCCGCCGGCCGTCACGGCCGCGGGTCCGGTCGTCGGCAGCTGCCGCACGGCCCGGACGATCGTCACGCGGACTTCCTCACCGCCCAGGGTGACGTCGACGCTGTCGCCGCGTTTCGCACCCGACGCGTCGAGGAAGGCGTCCGTTGCCACCGCCGGGATCCGCTGCGGCGCCGCCGGGCGCACCGCGCCGACCTGGACGGCGAATGCGGCCACGGGACTCCACGGGGCGTCGTTCACCGGTTCCGGGCCGGCCCCGTACACCACGCTCAGTGGCGTCGCCCCCGGCTCCTCGGCGCGCACCGGAACCGGCTTCTGCGCCTCGCCGCCCCATGTCTCGGTGTACGTGCCCGCCCAGCGCAGCCCCGAGGGGACCTCGACGGGGCGGAAGCCCCCTTCCGGGCCCGCCGCCAGGACCCGTTCGACGCTCAGGCGGTGCCGCTCGGCCTGTGTCGGGACCGGGGCGTCGAGCAGCCGCAGGCCGGTCAGCGCGAGCGGCCCGGCGGGAGCGGCCCGCCCGCCGGAGGCTGTCGCGTCCAGGTCCAGGGTCACCGGATGGACGCGGCCGTCGACGGGCAGTTCGCCGGCGGACGTCCGGTAGGCCGTCCCGTGACGGTCCTCGAAGACCGCGACGGCCCTGAGCGAGAGACCGCCGGGCGACGTCCCGGACGGCGTGTCCTCGTTCGTGAGACGCAGGTCCAGCGTGACGCGGCGGGTGTCGTCCGGCAGGAGCAGGCCCGCCCTGGCGCTCTTCGCCGGGGCGAGGGCGGCCAGCAGCGCGGCCGGTTCCTCCTCCGCCAGGTCGCCGCGCATCAACAGCCCCTCGTCCGCGCCGGCCGTGTCCAGCGCGAGCACGGTGGCCGTGCGGTCGCCGGACAGCGGGAGCGCCGCGCGGTGCGCCGGAGCGGCCGTACGCACACCGGCCAGGGATACGTACCGGCCGGCGTCCCCCGGCCCGCCCGTCCCGTCGTCCGTCACACGGACCGACGCGCCCGCCCGGAAGTCGGCCTGGTCGCGCTGCGAACGGTCCCACGACGCGCTCTGCCCGACCGCCAGCATGCCCATCGCGACCGCCAGCACCAGCAGCAGGACAGGGCCCGCGCCGCGCAGTGGCCTGCGGCTGAACTGCCAGCCCGCCAGCGCCACGGACAGACCCCGGCCGCCGGCCGCCCGGCGTTCGGCGAGCTTCGCCACGGGCGGCAGCAGACGCAGCGTCAGCACCGTGCCCGCGAGGAGCGCGAGGGCGGGCGCCGCCACCAGCAGCGGGTCGACGCCGAGGTCGCCCTCACGGTCGCCGCTGAGCGCGCCCCCGCCGGCGGCGCCGGTCCGGCGGTCGAGCTGCCAGTACGCCACCACCGCGACGGCCAGCAGCGCCACATCGGCTCCGGCCCTGACCGGCGCCGGCAGGGCGCGGCCGCGCCCGCGCCGCGGCCCGTCACCCGTCGCGGCCAGAGCGGGGGCGACCACCGCCGCGGCACAGCACACCGCGACCGCACCGGCCACCAGCCAGACCTGCGCGGTCGGCGCCTCGCCGAGGCGCAGTCCGGCACGCGTCAGCGCCGAGTGCTCGGCCAGCAGCCGCGTCAAGGGGCCCGCCAGCAGCGGCGCAGATTGCGGCGGGCAGCGCCAGCAGCGCCGCCTCGATCGCGGCGAGCGCCGTGATCCGGCCCCGGGACGCGCCCCGGGCGCGCAACAGGCCCGTCTCGCCCGCGCGTTCGCTGCTCAGCATCCGGGCCACCAGCAGCAGGGTGTACGCGGCGAGCACCACCAGCTGCACGGCGACGATCAGCAGGGTGGAACGCGCCACCAGCAGTGCGCGCTCGCTCTGTGCCAGGACGGTCGGCAGCTCCGTCCGCACGGTCGGCGCGCCCCCGAACGCCGGGTCGTGGGCGAGCCGTTCGGGTCCGCGCTCGGCCGCCGAGCGCAGAGCGCGGATCCGGTCGGTGCCGACCGTGCGGAAGTCCGCGGTGGCCAGCCACGCCGTCTCCCCGGCAGTGGCGCGGCCGGAGCGAGCACCGACGGATCGGCGAGCAGAGGCCCGTAGGTCGTGAAGACGACGGTGCGCACGCCGCGCCCGCCGAGCGAGTCGAGCTGCCAGTACGGATCGGCCGGGTCCGTTGCCCGGTACACGCCGGTGACCCCGACCTTCAGCGGCTTCTCCGTGAGCCGGTCGGTGAGGGTGAGCAGCGCCCCCGGCCGCACATCCAGCAGCTCGGCGGCCGTCTCGGGCAGCGCCACCGGGACGGAGCCGTCGCCGGCGGGGCCGGGCAGCGCACCGGCCACCGCCCTGACGCGGGTCGCGTCGAGGGTGGCGAAGTGCGTCAGGTCCGGTTCGCCCTTGCGGGCCTCGGGCGCCTGGAGCGAGCGCGGCAGCGCGTACGGCCCCGAACGCTCCAGCTTCCGTACGGTCACCGGCAGCCCGCCGAACGACGTCCGCGCGCCGCGGACGACGGCCTCGTGGGCGGACGCGCGCCGTTCGCCGGGGACCTGGGCGGTGACGACGAGCGAGGCGTTCGCCGCTTGCCGGCCGCCGAGCGTGTGGCGCAGCGCGGCGTCGCCGACCGAGCCGGAGAACGCGGTGAGCGCGGCGAGGACGCAGGTCGTCAGGACGACCGCGAGCAGGGCCGCGGCGAGAAGCAGGCGGTGTGCTCCGACGCGCAGTAGTACGAACCCCGTCACACGTCCCCCACCCAGCCGGATTCCCCCGAAGCCACCCTTGGCGAAATGCTTTCAGAGGACACCGGCCCGTGGAAACCGCTTGCAGCCCGACCTTGATCTGATCGTGACCGTTATCCGGCGACGGACGATCGGATTCCGCGCGGATGGGACCCCGGTGGCTCGGTGGGTTACTGGTCCGGCGTGTTGACCATGGAGGCCGCGGCGTAGGCGAGGTAGCCCCAGAGCTGCTGCTCGTGCTCCTCGGACAGGCCGAGCTCGTCGACCGCCACCCGCATGTGCCGCAGCCACGCGTCGTGCGCCGCCCGGTCGACGGTGAACGGGGCGTGCCGCATCCGCAGCCGGGGATGGCCGCGGTTGTCGCTGTAGGTGCGCGGTCCGCCCCAGTACTGGATCAGGAAGAGCGCGAGCCGTTCCTCGGCGGGACCGAGGTCCTCCTCCGGGTACATCGGACGCAGCAGCGGGTCCTCGGCGACGCCCTGGTAGAACCGGTGGACGAGGCGCCGGAAGGTCTCCTCGCCGCCGACCTGCTCGTAGAAGGTCTGCTCCTGAAGCGTCCCGCGCGGAATCTCGTTCACCTGGATGAGCCTCGCAATGTGTCTCTGGCACGCCCCGAGTGGTGTCGGCCGGGGGCCGGGGGGCCGTCCCCCGGAGAATGCGGCACCGTCCATGCTCTCAGACGCACCGGCCGAGGACGGAGGCCCTAGGTCCGCCCCTTCCGGCCCGCTCGCCCGTGCCGGACCCGCCGCGGCCCGCCCGTGCCGGGTCCGGTCCGGTCCGGTCCTTCCGGGCAGCGCGAACGCGCCGGGGCCGCGACGCCGCGCCCGGCCGGGACGCTCGCCTCGCCGCCACGGGCGCAGGAGAGTGGAGGCATGGCTGCACACGCGGACCGATTCGCCGAGCCGGGCGCCGAGGCGCGCTCCGCTCTCGTGCGCCGCATCGTGGCCGCCGGCGAGCTGACCGATCCCGCCTGGCGGACCGCGTTCGAGGAGGTGCCGAGGCATCTGTTCGTGCCGTACTACTTCATCGGCCGGACCGGCACGTACGAACGCCTGTGGTGCGAGGACCCCGACCCCGAGCAGCAGGCCCGCTGGCTCCGCGGGGCCTACGCGGACCAGCCGCTCGCCACCCGGGTCCGGGACGGCGAACTGGTCTCCTCCTCCAGCCAGCCCTCGCTGATGGCCGAGATGCTCCAGGCCCTCGGCGTACGCGACGGGGACAGGGCCCTGGAGATCGGCGCGGGCACCGGCTACAACGCGGCCCTGCTCGCGCACCGCCTCGGCGACGAGGCGGTCACCACCGTCGACCTGGACCCCGAGATCACCGAGGCCGCCCGCACGCATCTCGCCGCGGCCGGCTACCGGCCCACCGTGGTCACCGGCGACGGAGCGAGGGGGTGCCCGGAGCGCGCGCCCTTCGACTGCGTCATCGCGACCTGCACGCTGCCGTCGGTGCCGCGCGAGTGGCTGCCGCAGTGCAACCCCGGCGCCCGGATCGTCGCTCCGCTGTCGACCGGGGTCATCAGGCTGCGAGTGCGCGAAGGTCCGGAGGGGCGCAGCGCCGAGGGGCGCTTCCTGCGGACGTCGGCCTTCTTCGTACCGCTGCGCGGCGGGGCGGCGCCGCCGGAGACGCGAGCGGGCGGACTGCCCCGGCGCGCGATCGAGAACGACCTGTTCCGCTTCCTGCTCAGTCTGACCGCGAACAGCCTGGACCCCCGCGAGGCCATGTCGCTGTGGGAGCGTGAACGCCGCCCCGAGCGCAACCGCTTCGGGATCACCGTCACCGCCGACCACCAGTGGGCCTGGCTGGACGACCCCGAGGGCCCGTACGTCTGGCCGCTCGGCCCGTCCGCCTGACGACAGGGGGGCGGGGACCGGCAGCACGTGGCCGCCCCCGGACCGGTGGCCCGGTCGGGGGCGGGGGGACTTCAGCCGCGGTGGACCGTGATCGTCGTCCAGGCGCCGACGTGGACCCGGTCACCGTCGTTCAGCGGGACCGGGACATAGGGCTGGATCGGGTCCTCGGCGCCGTTGAGCGTCGTGCCGTTCGTCGAGTTCTGGTCGACGACGGCCCAGGAGCCGTCCGGCTGCTGGACCAGCACCGCGTGCTGGTGCGAGACGCCCGGGTCCTCCGGCGGCACGGACAGGTCGATGTCCGGGGACTCGCCCGTCGAGTGCCTGCGGCGGCCGATGGTGACCTGCGTGCCGCTGAGCGGCAGGCGCTGCTCGGGGGAGTACGCGGGCAGGTTGAGCCCCGTGGCCTCCGGGCCGCTGCGCTGCATCATCGCCATGAAGTACTCGCGGTCGGGCCCGATCACGGCCGTCCAGCCCATCGGGGCCGGCCCGCCCGGGAACTGCGGAGAGGACCCGCCCTGCTGCTGGAACGGCGCCGGCCCCGGTGACCCCTGGGGTGGCTGTGGGCTCGGGGGCGCCGGCGGCGGGGGCGACTGCGTGCGCGACGGCGGCGGCAGCATCCAGTCGTCGCCCCCGCCCGTGTGCTGAGGCTGCGGCGGCGCGGGCGGAGCGGGGGGACCGGACTGCTGGAACGCGGGCGGAGCGGGGGGACCGGACTGCTGGAACGCGGGCGGCGGGGGCGGACCGCCCTGCTGGAACGCCTGCGGAGGCTGCTGCGGCCCGGACGGCTCCTGGCCCAGCGGCTCGGCGGGCCGGTTCATCTGCGACGGCCGCGAGCCCTGGTACTCGAACGGGTCACGCTGCTGCGGCGGAGGAGGCGGCCCCTGGTGCGGCGGCGGACCTTGATGCGGCGGCGGCCCCTGGTGCGGCGGCGGCGCGGGCGGCCCGGGCTGCGACTGGAAGCCGGGCGGGAGGTTCAGTCCGGGCTGCTGAGGCGGCGACAGCGGCGTGTACGACGTGGCCGTGTTCGTGAGGAAGTTGTACCGGCACTCCTCGCAGAACGGGGCCATGGCCTCACGGGGCGTACGGCACTGCGGGCAGAGCTCGGCCTGGGCCGTGGCGTTCGGATCGCCGCCCGGGCCCGGGTAGCCGTAGGACGGCGGTGGCGTAGGCGGTGGCGGAACGGCTCCCGGGGGAGCGCCAGGACCGGCCATGCGGTGGCCACAGACCTCGCACCAGTCGTCGGAACCCGACTGGTGTCCGTTCGGGCAGGTCGGCATGTCGGCGCGTCCCCCTCTCCCTCTCCGGCCCCAGGGCCGATCACGTCTGCTCGTGCGTGCTGTTCGTGTCTACTTCTTCACGCGAACCGTCTTGGTGGAGCGCGTCTCGAGAGTCATCTCGTCCGCCTCCGCGACCTTCGCCTTCAGTCGCACAGTACCCGTCGCCGCGTCGACGACGTCCACCACCTTCGAAAGCAGTTTCGCAGTGTCCTCGTTTCCCGAATGCGCCGCGAGCTGCACGGCACGCCCCAGTTTCGCCGTCGCGCCGTCGACGTCGCCCGCCTTGCGGGCGTCCAGACCCTGCTGGATGACCTGGGCCAGTTCCGCCTGGCCGGTGTAGTGCGCGACCTGCGGGTTGATCGAGGTCGACGCCGCCATGTCGTCCGTCCAGACCGCCCGTACGAGCCCCTGGGACAGGACCTCGGGAGCGCCGCCGTCCGCCGCCGGGACGATCAGCGAGACGCGGGCCGCCAGCATCTCCTGGCCGATTCCCGCCTCCGGGACTCTCACGCACACGTGGTAGTCGCGCGACTCGTCGCCCCAGGAACCGGTCGGATAGTCGCCGGCCCGGGGCCCGGCCTCGGTACGCCGCCCGGTGAGGTCCTCGACCGTCGGCGCGACCTGCTTGACGAAAGCGATCTCCACACCGACGGGCGTCCACAGCCGCAGCGCCACGTCCGCGACCCCCTTGCCCATCGCGTTCTCCATCATCCGCGTGAAGTCGGCGGTCAGGCCGCTGGGATCGGCGACGATGTCGGCCGTGCCGAGCAGCGCGGAGGCGATGCCGGTGACCTCCTTGACCTCCCAGTCGGTGCCGACGCCGCGGGCGTCGCAGGTGAACCGTCCCGCGCACGCCTCCAGCGCGGCCCGCAGGTCCTGGGGCGACTCGTGCTCGTTGCGGCCGTCGGTGAGCAGGATGCCGTGGCGGATGGCCAGGTCCGCGGAGGAGAGCAGCCGGTCGGTCAGCCGCAGCCAGGTGCCGATCGCGGTGCCGCCGCCCGCGCTCAGCCGGCGCAGCGCCTCCTTGGCCTGGGCCCGGGTGGCCGGATCGGCGACGGCGAGCCGCCCGCCGCCCGGGTAGACATCGACGGCCTTGTGGGTGCCCGCGACCACGGCGAACGCGACGCCGTCGCGCAGCGTGTCGACGGCGGCGGCCGTGGCGTCGCGGGCGTTGCGCATCTTCGTCGGCGGGTAGTCCATGGAGCCGGAGCAGTCGACCATGATCACGACCCCGGCGGCCGGCGCCGCCCGGTCCGGCACGGACGAGGGCGTCGGCGTCGCCCGGGGCAGCGGCACGCCGCCGGTGGTGCCGCCACCGGTCGCGGTCACGGTGACGATCGCGTTGACCTCGCGGCCGCCCTCCGGAAGGTATTCGTTCTGGTAGACGTCGACCGAGAACTGCGGCACCTGGGACTTGGAGAAAACGGCCATCTGTATCGGCTCCTCGGGGCTCCACCTGGGCAGAGAGTCGGGACAGGTCAGGACGGTCGGGACAGGTCGGGCCGGGGCGCGAGGCGCGGCCCGGTGGACCGTTGCGGCCTGGTCGTGAGGACGGGAGGGCGGAGCGGTCAGGGCGTGGTCGACGGGGGAGCGGGCAGGGCCCGGGCGGCCACCGCTCAGGCCGGTGCCGCCCCTTCGGCCGGGACCGCGAACGGCAGCACCGCCACGGTGACGTTGTCGTGGCCGCCGCCGTCGAGGGCGTGGCCGACCAGCACCTGGGCGCTGCGCAACGGCCGTTCGGCCGCGTCGGCGGGGACGGCCCGGGCCATCTCGTCCGCGCCCTCCGCGTAGTTCCACAGGCCGTCCGTGCAGACCACGACCACGCCGGAGCGGTCCGGCTTGAACGACGCGGTGTGCGGCTCCAGTTCGTACGCGTCGGCGCCCAGCCAGCCCGTGATCGCGTGCGCGCGCTCGTCCGCGTACGCCTCGGCCTCGTTCATCAGGCCGGCGGCGACCATCTGC
Source organism: Streptomyces sp. NPDC002867 (assembly GCF_053591895.1). Taxonomy (NCBI): domain Bacteria; kingdom Bacillati; phylum Actinomycetota; class Actinomycetes; order Kitasatosporales; family Streptomycetaceae; genus Streptomyces; species Streptomyces sp. NPDC002867. Next base: position 123,695 of record NZ_JBSFUR010000006.1, read on the forward strand.
GCCGCCCACGAGTCGTCCTCGGTGAGCCGCGCGGGCGGGCCGCTGCGGTCGTCGGGCACCCAGTAGGCGCGGCTGTCGCCGACCCAGCCGACGACCAGCAGTTCGCCGGCCGCGACGGCGCTGACGATCGTGCACGCCGGCGCGTTCTGCCGGCTGCCCTGGTCGGGCTCCTCGCTTCCGGCGTCCGCGGCAAGGGAGTTGACCGCCGTGGCGGCGGCGACGATCGCCTCGTGCATGGCCTGCTGCGGATGGGTGCCGCGCGGCAGCGAGTCGAGCAGCTGCTCGCTTGCCGTGCGGGCGGCCGCCGCCGACGCCTCGTCCGGGCGGGTCGCCGACGAGACGCCGTCGCAGACGACCGCGACGACGGCGGGCGAACCGTCCGGCAGGGAGGTGGCGGCGACCGCGAACGCGTCCTCGTTGCGGTGGTGGCGCAGACCGCGGTCGCTGACGGCGGCGACCGACTCGAGCTCCTGCTCCATGTGGTCGCGTTCCCGCGGCTGGGCGTGGCCGCAGTGCTCGCAGTAGCCGTCGGGATCGACGTGGCCCGACCGGCAGGCCACGCACAGCTTGCCGCCCGACGCCCCCGACGCCCCAGGGGTCCCCGAGGCCGGCGGGAGCTCGGCGGCGCGCGGGTCGGCCGGCGCGGCCCTGGCAGGGTCCGGGGCCGCCAGCTCGAAGTCGCCCGAGGGCGGGGTGTCGTAGCGGACGCCGGGGCCCGACAGCTCACCGCCGTCGGAGTCGGTGCCGGGCAGGTCCCCGGGCTGCTGTGTGCGCGGTGACAGGCCCGACGTGTCGGCGCCGGTGGCGGCCGGCCACTCCACCGGTGTCCCGATGGCCAGGGTGGGGCGGTCCGGCGACGGTACGGGAACGGCCGACAGGTCGTACCCGCAGGCTCCGCAGAACCGGTCGCCGGGCTCCACCGGCTCCTCGCAGCTGGGGCAGGCCGTGGCGTCGGCCGGCTGGTGCATCTGCGCCATCAATCACACCCACGTCCGGGGGCGGTAGCGGTTGGCCCGCTCCACCAGCTCTATCCGCTCCTCACCGCGCTGGGCGAGCCGGGCCAGGACCCGGTAGGAGCGCTCCAGGCCGAAGCGCAGGCCGCGCTCGTCCAGTTCGCTGCCGAGCAGCACGGTCGGCGTGCTCGCGCTCGGCGCGGGGGGTGCGGTCGGAACGGACGGCAGGGCTCCGGGACTTCCGGAGAGTACCCAGTCGAGCGCCGTCCCGAGCACCTCGGTGGCCAGTTTCTCGCGTCGCACCGGGTCGAGACCGAAGCCTCCCAGGGCCTCCACCTGCGCGGCGGCCGCCGACAGGTCACCCAGAAGCGGCTCGTGCGCGGCGCGCCGGCGCAGTCTGGCCCGCACGGCGGCCACCCGCGCCGCCGTGTAGTGGATGGACACCTCCGGCACCGACTCCAGCGTCCGTACGGCCCCGGCACGGTCGCCCGCGGCGATCTGCACACGGGCGAGCCCGAACGCGGCGCTGACGAAGCTCGGGTCGGTCGTCCACACAAGGCGGTAGTACTCCGCGGCGTTGTCGAGCTGGCCGAGCACCTCGGCGCACAGGCCGAGCGCGAGCTTGGGCGCGCTCTCGCCGGGGAACGCGTCGTAGACCGCGTCGAACGACAGCGCCGCCGCCTCGTGGTCGCCCGTCACCAGCGAGGTGACGCCCCGGTACCAGACGACGCGCCAGTCGTCCGGCCGCGCACCCTCCAGGGTGGCGAGCGTCCCGGCCGCCGACGCGACATCGCCCATCTCCAGCCGGGCGCGCAGCTCCCGCAGCAGCGTCTCCGGCGAACTCGCCGCGGCCGCGTGCAGCGCGGCGATCAGCTCGGCGGGGGCCGAGGCCATCAGACCGGCGAGGAAGCCCGCGTTCGGGTCGTGGGGGTCGACCCGCGGGACCGGCAGTGCGAGGGCCGCCCCGCGCGTGTCGAGCACGGCGAGGTGCGGGGCGAGCGCCGGAAGCGCGGTCGCGCCGTCCGGTGTGCGCGGGGCGGGCACCGGGGCAGGGGCCGCGGGGCCGGGGAGGCCGGCCGGAGGCGGGGGCGCGCCGGGCAGCGACGGCGTCGGTGGTGCTCCGGGCGGCACGGCTGCCGGAGAGCTCCCGTGCGCCGTGGCCTTCGGGCGGCGCACGCCCGGGGCGCGACGGGCGCCCAGCACGGAGACGTCCTCGTCGAGCTCCGCGAACAACTCGGTGTCGGTCACGCGCACTTCGGGCCCGAACAGCGTCGACAGCGCCGGGCGGGGCCGGCCCGTCTGCATCGCGACGACCTCCCGCAGCACCCCGGTCAGCTGCTCGGCCATCTCCTGGGCCGAGGCGAACCGGCGCCCCGGATCCGGGTCGGTGGCGCGCACCAGCAGCCGGTAGAACGACTCGTAGGTGCGGAAGACCTGAATGTGCTCCGGGTCGGGCAGGGAGTCCACGAACACGTTCGTGTAGCCCTGGAAGTCGAAGGTCAGCACCGCGAGCGTGCGCGCGACCGTGTACAGGTCCGAGGCCACCGACGGGCCGACCTCGGCGACCTCGGGGGCCTGGTAGCCGACGGTCCCGTAGATGGCGGACTCGTCGTCGTCCATCCTGCGGACGGCGCCCATGTCGATCAGCTTCAGCTGGTCCTGCTGCTGGATGGCGTTGTCGACCTTGAAGTCGCAGTAGAGCAGGTTCCTGCTGTGCAGGTGGCCGAGCGCCTCCAGCGCCTCGATGCCGTATGCGCACGCCTGCTCGACGGGCAGCGGGTCGCGCCGGCCGTCCGGGCCGCGGCGCTCGTTGGCGATCTCCTTCAGCGACTTGCCGCCCACGTACTCCATGACGATGTAGCCGTCCAGGGAGCCGGTGCGCTGGTCGAGGTGCTCGACGAAGTTGTAGATGCGGACGATGTTGGAGTGCTCGATCTCGGCGAGGAAGCGGCGCTCCGAGATCGCCGCGGCCATCGCGTCCTGGTCGCCTGTGTCCAGCAGGCCCTTGAGGACCACCCACCGGTCGGACACCGCGCGGTCCACCGCCAGGTACACCCAGCCGAGACCGCCGTGCGCCAGGCAGCCCACGACCTCGTACTGGCCGTGCACGATGTCGCCGCCCTTGAGCTTGGGCACGAAGGAGTACGGGTGGCCGCACTTGGTGCAGAAGCCCTCCGTGCGCCCGGGGCGGTCACCGCGCGCGCGGCCCACCGGCGCCCCGCAGTCCGAGCGCGAGCAGAACCGCTTCCGCTCCGGCACCTCGGGGTCGGCCATCACCGCCGTACGCGGATCAGGCCGCGGCACCTCCGGCACGGCGACCAGGCCGGCGCCCAGCCTGCCGCGTCCCGAGGAGGCGGTGGACGAACCCGAGCTGCGCACCGAGACGGAGCGCGACGACGTGCTGCTGCCGCTCAGCGACCGCGACAGCCTGCCCGACACCGAACGGCGCGAGGACGACGACCGCGACGACGACCGCGACGACGCCCGTGAGGAACGTGAACCGCCGCGCGCCGACGAGGAGTTCCGGCCGCCGCCGGCGATGCCGGTGGGCTGCGAGCCGACCATGCCGGTGGGGGACACGACGGGCGCGAGACCGCACGTGTCGCAGTACATCTCACCGCCGCCCATGTCCTCGTACGAGCCCTCGCAGCCGGGCCGCTGGCAGTTCGTCGTCCCGTTCATGAATCCCCCCTGCGGTCCTCGGGCTCCGCTCCGCCCTGTCTCGGCACCAGCACCTCGGCGGCGGCCTGCTGGTAGCGCAGCACCGCCTGCTCGGCGGCCCGCAGATCGCACGGCGCACTCCACAGCATCCGCCGGGCCGCGTCGTACCGCTCGATCAGCAGCAGGTCCTCCGCCATGCCGTGCCGGGCGACCTTGGCCTTGTAGGCGTCGAGCCGGCCACGCAGCTCGGCGCGCACGGCCAGCGGCGCGGTGACGGCCGTCAACGACTCCCTGGCCCGGTGCAGTTCGTCCTCGGCCTCGCGCTCCAGCGACTCCAGCAGCGGCGACAGCCGGTGCCACTGGGAGTGCCGCCGGTACTCGGCGGCCGTGGCCAGCCTCTCCTGGAGCGCCGTGGGCGGCCCGCTGACCGCGGGCACCTCGGACGCGGCGATCTTCGCCAGCACCTCGCCGCGCGCCGAGCGGGCCTCGGTCAGCGTCCGGTCGGCGCGCGAGAGCACGTCGCGCAGCCTCATCAGCCGCTCCTCCGAGTCCTGCCGGACCTGGAGGACGGCCTCGATCTCCCGGCGCACGTCCTCCAGGGCGCGCGCCGCACGGTCGTAGCGGTCGGTGTCCGGGCGGCCGCCGCCCGGCGCCGAACTGCCGGGTGCGGGCCGCCAGAAGGCGAGCGGGTCGGACACCACCTGGGCACGCAGCGCGGACAGCTCGTGGGTGATGTCCTCCAGGTCGTCCCCGGAGGGGTGCTCCCCGGGCCGTACGCCCACGGAACGGGCGAGCGAACGGGTGCGCTGCAGCTCGGCGGAGAGCAGGTCGATCCGGGCGGGCAGCGCCGACCACACCGCGTCCGCGGCGACGACCATGTCGAGCGCGGCCGCGTACAGCTCGTTCATCCGGGCGACCAGCTCCTCGAGCGTGAACTGCTCGGAGAGCCTGGCGGGTCCGGTGAGCGACGGAGCCGGCGCCGCGGCCTGGCCGGCCACCGTCACGCTGCGGCCGCGCAGCCGCTCGGTGAGCTCGGCCAGGTCCTCGCGACTGGACCAGCGGCGGCGTGCGCGCAGTTCACGGATGTCCGTCAGCGCGTCGGTGTACGCGTCGAAGTAGTTCCACAGCAGCGTGATCGACTGCTCGGCGGCCGCCCAGCGCTCCTTGGTGACGCCGGTCAGCTCGGCCCCTTCGAGGAGCCGTCGCCCGGCGTGGTCCTGGAGGGCGAGGAGCGAGGTCTCGACCGCCTCGTGCTCCGCGCCGAGCCGCGCCAGCGCACGGTCCACCTCGTCCCGGTCCATCACCGGCCCGTGCGGCGTCCCCGCCGAGCCGGGGAAGGGTCCCGCGACGCCCATCGATCACCTCTCCGTTCGTCTCCGAACTTTTCCGAACTGTCCGAACTGTTGCGAACCGCTCCGGGACGCGTCCCGGACCGTGCCCGTCCTGCTGCTCGTGCCGTCGTGCCCGGCTCGCCCCCGGGGCCGCCGCCCGGCGCTCCTCACCGGCGCCGGCCTACTCCGCCCGGTACTTCGGCTCCGGCGGCGCCGTTATGCCGGGCAGATCGGCGGCCAGCCACTTGTTGTACGACTGCATCCAGGGTCCTCTGCGGTAGTCGACGAGCACCTGGTTGACCCGGCGCACCAGGTCGTCCTTGCCCAGCTTGGTGGCCACGCCGTAGTACTCGGTGGTGAACGGCTTGCCGCCCTTGAGCTCGACCGCCGGGTCCTGGGCGGCCTGACCCGCCGCCAGGGCGTTGTCCGTGACGATCGCGTCGACCAGGCCCTGCTGGAGCCTGACGAGGCAGTCCAGCTGGTTCGGCACGGTGTACAGGTCCTCGTCGGACGGCTGCCCGTCGTGCTCGTCCTGGAACGTGGCGCCGAAGCTGTTCTTCTCCAGCGCCTCGTACGCCGTCGAGCCCTCGGCCGAGCAAACCCGCTTGCCCGCCAGGGACGTGTCGTACCCGGTGATCGGCGAGCTCTTCGGCGCGAGGACCTGCTGTCCCGCCTGGAAGTACGCCGTGGAGAACGCGACCTGTTCGATCCGGGCGCAGTTGATCGTCATGGTGCGCACGACGATGTCCACCGCGCCGCTGTCGAGCGCGGCGATGCGCTGGTTGGTCGGGATCGCCCGGAAGATGACGGCGTCCTTGCTGCCGAGGATGTTCTCGGCGATGGCGCGGGCGAGGTCGATGTCGAAGCCCTCCAGGACGCCGCCGGTCCGATTGCCGGAGCCCTCGGAGCCCTCGGAGCCCTCGGAGCCGTCGCCCGCCGGACCGTCCGCGCCCTCCTGGTCGCCGCCCGGGTTGCGGTAGCCCCAGCGGTAGCTGTTCTGGTCGACGCCGACGATCAGCTTGCCCCGCTCCTTGATCGCGTCGATGTTCGGTCCGCCGGCCGTGGACGGGCGCAGCGACGCCTCCGGGTCCTTGCAGTCGTCCGTCTTACCGGAGACCGCCATGCCCTGACCGGCGGGGTGCGGGCTGAGGGCGTCCGCGCCGCCATGGGCCAGCGGCAGCAGTGTGACGGCCGCGGTCAGCGCGCACGCGGCGGCCATGCCCGCGACACCGCCCCAGCCCCGCAGGCTGCTCGGGCGCCGTGTGCGCCTCGGACGCGAGCCCGGCCTGGTGTCCGTCATCTCTCCCCCTCTCACCGGTACTCCGAAAGCCTGCGGTTGATACCCAGGATCGCGGCCACGGCCCCGAGCAGGGCCAGCAGCGCCGCTCCGGCCGGCAGCCCGCCGAGCGCCCCGCGCCCGTCCTCCGCGGCCTCGGTGAACTCCCGCTGCTCGTGCGCCAGCGCCTTGTCCAGCGCCTTGTCCACCTGGTCGAACGACTCGTCCGTGGAGCCCTTGCCGCCGATGACCTTGTGCACCGCGCCGTCGTAGTCGCCCGCCCTGTCGGTGGCGGTCACGTCCTTGTGGCGGGTCTGCCACTGCGACACGCTCCGCACGGCGTCCTCGACCGGACCGCGCCCCTCGCCGTCGTCGGCCAGCCGCTGCGCACGGCCCAGTTGCTCGCCGAGCCGTGCCATGCCGCCGGCGTACTCCGTCTCGTACTTGTCGCTCTTGCCGTCGTCGGTCAGCACCGCGCCCCGGGCGACCAGCGTCAGGTTCTCGTTGGCCCGGGCCTTCAGGGAGTTGATGCGGGCGTCGTTGAGGACCTTGAGGGACTGCTGGCCGTGCGCCTTGGCGTCGTTCAGCTGGGCGCGGGCCACCGTGTGCCCGACCGCCAGCCACAGCAGCAGCACGGTGGACGCGGCGGTGGCGGCGAGGAGTCCGTGGTTGAAGACCCGGTTCGTGCGGCGGTAGTTGCGCCGCTGGGCCCACACCAGCACGGCCAGGGCGGCCGCACCGGCCGCGAGCGAGAGCACCGGCCAGAAGCGCGCGTCCTCGTCGTCCTGCTCCAGCCGCGCCGTCTCCGCGTCGTACAGCCGCTGGGCTGCGGGCAGGAGCTGCTTGGTCATCAGCTCGTTGGCGAAGCGCAGATACGCGCCGCCGAGCGGCCTGCCGAGCCTGTTGTTCGCGCGGGCGGTCTCTATCAGTCCCGTGTACCGCGGGAGCTGCTCGTTCAGCTCGGCGATCTGACGGCCCGACTCGCTCGAACTGTCGGTGTTCGTCGCGGCCTTGACCAGCAGCCGTGACGCGAGCGCGATGTCCTTCTCGTACCTCTGGTGGACGTCGCGGGGCTCCTCGGCGCCTGCCAGGAAGCCGCTGGACGCCGCCGTGTCCGCGTCCGCCAGCGAGCGGTAGATGGAGGCGGCGTCCGCGCTGAGCGGCTGGCTCCGGCTCACCACGTCGTCGGCGGAGGCGGCCCGGTCGGAGACCTCCAGCGCCGTCACCGCGCCGAACAGCACCACCAGGCCCGCGAGCACGGCCCCGATGATCTGCAGCCGCCCCGGCTCGGTCGTCGCCGCCGCCCGCAGCCGTCGCTTTCCCTCGGCCCAGGCGCCGCCGTGCGCCGGTCCTGCCGGAGGCCGTGCGGGCACGGGCGCCGCGGCCGGCCGGGGCGCGGTGCGCACATTCGGCGGGTGTGTCACGTGACCTCCCCCTCGGTCGCCGACGGCCCGCCCCCCGGCGGGTCCTGGGACAACTCCCGGCCAGCAGTATGGCCGCAGGGGACTGCTTCACACCACAATTGACTGGATCTTGTTCGACTCTTCGCGTCCCGGGCCCTCCGTCGGCGTCGTGCCAGGCCCGTCCCCCACCCTTGTCCCCTCAGTGAATACGCTTCCCGGCCCGGCCCGGTTCCCACCGAACGGGTGAACGTGCGGCCACCGGGCCGGGCCCACGGCCGAAAATGTGTACGCCGCCCGTCCGGGCCAGGGGAGCGGACGGCGGTACATGCCCGCCGAGTGTCTCAACCCCCGTACCGGGCCCGCAGCGTGCGATGCGCCTCGGGCGGTGCGGCGACGTGGTCGAGTCCGAGCAGCGCCGCGCCCAGCACCGGCGCCGCCGTCACCACGCGCACCACTGCCTTGGGGGCCTTGACGGCCAGCAGTTCGGCGAGGTCCGCGTCCAGTTGGGGGTGCCTGGCCGCGAGCACGCTGCCGCCCAGCACCAGCGGCGCCTCCTCGTCCAGAAGGTCCAGCCGTCCCAGCGCCACCGCGGCCATGGCGACCACCTCCTCCGCGAGCCGGCGCACCAGACCGCGCGCCACCGGGTCGCCGTCCGCGCCGGCGGCGAACAGCAGCGGAGTCAGCTCGTGTTTGCGCACGGTGGCGACGCGGCCCAGGTGCAGCGCCTCGATCAGCGCGTACATGGAGTCGAGACCGAAGTGCGCGGGAAGCGTGCGCGCCAGTGCCGTCGGCTCGCCCCGCCCGTCCTCGGCGCGCGCCGCGAACCACAGTGCCTCGTCGGCGAGTCCCGCCCCGCCTCCCCAGTCACCCGAGAGCTTCCCGATGGCCGGGAAGCGTGCGGTGCGGCCGTCCGGCAGCATCCCCACGCAATTGATGCCCGCGCCGCACACCACGGCGACGCCCCGCGGCTCGTCGACCCCGGCGCGCAGAACGGCGAAGGTGTCGTTGAGCACCTGCGTCGTGCGCCCCCATCCGCGCTCGTGCAGGGCCGCCGTCAACTGCGCCTCCTCCACCGGCAGATCGGCGTTGGCGAGGCAGGCCGAGACGTGCTCGGCGGCGTCGATCGGCGTGCCGCGGGCCCGAGCGCTGGCGAGCGCCTCGCCGACCGTCGACGCGAGCGCGTCGACAGCCGCGGTGACGCCGACCCTCGGCGGCTGGAAGCCGGGCCCCCTGGCCGATGCCAGGACGGCCCCGTCGGTGCCGACGCAGGCGACGTCGGTCTTGCTGTTTCCCGCGTCGATGGCGAGGACCACGCCGCGGGGTCCACGGGAGCTCCCCCCGGCCGGTCCGGTGGACGGGGTCCCCGACGCGCCCGCGGGACCGGGGCGGCTTACGGGGATGCCGGTCACGCCCACGCCAGGTGCTCCCGGTTGTGCGCGATCAGCTGGTCGGTGAGCTTGTCCGCGTAGGCGTACTGGCCGATCAGCGGGTGCGCCAGCAGGGCCTTGAAGACCCGGTCGCGTCCGCCGCGCAGCGCGGCCTCCAGCGCCAGGTCCTCGTACGCCGTCACATCGGCGATCAGCCCCGCGTACAGCGGATCGAGGTCCGGCACGGCCAGCGGTGCGGCGCCGTCCGTGCCGACGCGGGCCTGCACCTCGATGACGGCGTCGTCCGGCAGGAACGGCAGCGTGCCCCTGTTCCAGGTGTTCACCACCTGCACCGGGCTGCCCGCGCCGCCCAGCAGCGACGCGGCGAGGTCGACGGCGGCCTCGGAGTAGAAGGCGCCACCGCGCTTGGCGAGCAGCTCCGGCTTCTCGTCGAGGGCCGGGTCGCCGTACATCTCCAGCAGCCGGCGCTCCATCTCCGCGACCTCCGCCGCCCGCGAGGGCTTGGTGCGCAGCTCCCGCACGACTTCGTCGTGGGCGTAGAAGTAGCGGAGGTAGTACGAGGGGACGACGCCGAGCCGGTCCAGCAGCGGGCGCGGCAGCCGCAGATCGTCGGCGATGGCGTCGCTGTGCTCGGCGAGCAGCTTGGGCAGCATGTCGGCGCCGTCGGGGCCGCCGAGGCGCACACCGGTCTCCCAGGTGAGGTGGTTGAGCCCCACGTGGTCGAGGTGGACTCCGGCCGGGTCCACGTCGAGGAGCTTCGCGAACTTGCGCTGGAGCCCGATGGCGACGTTGCACAGGCCCACGGCCCGGTGACCGGCCTGGAGCAGAGCCCGCGTCACGATGCCGACCGGATTGGTGAAGTCGACGATCCACGCGCCGGGGCTGGCGCGGCGGACGCGCTCGGCGATGTCGAGCACCACCGGAACGGTGCGCAGCGCCTTGGCGAGGCCGCCCGCGCCCGTCGTCTCCTGGCCGACGCAGCCGCACTCCAGGGGCCAGGTCTCGTCCTGTTGGCGGGCGGCCTGACCGCCGACGCGCAGCTGCAGCAGGACCGCGTCCGCGTCGGCGACGCCCGCGTCGAGGTCGGAGGTCGTGACGATGCGTCCGTCGTGGCCCTTCTTGGCGAAGATCCGCCGGGCCAGGCCGCCGACGAGTTCGAGCCGGCCGGCGGCGGGGTCGATCAGCACCAGTTCGGAGACCGGCAGCGTGTCGCGCATCCGCGCGAAGCCGTCGATCAGCTCGGGGGTGTAGGTGGAACCGCCCCCCACAACAGCGAGTTTCATGGATCAGCCCTTTACTCCGGTCAGGGTGACGCCCTCGATGAAGGCCTTTTGTGCGAAGAAGAAGACCACGATCACCGGTGCCATGATCAGCACCGTGGCCGCCATGGTGAGGTTCCAGTCGGTCTGGTGGGCGCCCTTGAAGGACTCCAGGCCGTAGCTCAGGGTCCAGGCGGCCGGGTTCTCGGAGGCGTAGATCTGCGGTCCGAAGTAGTCGTTCCAGCAGAAGAAGAAGTGGAACAGCGCGGCCGCGGCGATCGCCGGCCTGGCCATCGGCAGCACCACGCGGACCATCGCGCGGAACTCCCCGCAGCCGTCGATCCTGGCCGCCTCGGTGTACTCGCGGGGGATCGTCAGCAGGAACTGCCGCAGCAGGAAGATCGTGAACGCGTTGCCGAAGGCGAAGGGGACGATCAGCGGCCACAGCGTGCCCGCGAGATCCATCTGCTTCGCCCAGAACAGGTACATCGGCACGACGATCACCTGCGGCGGCAGCATCATCGCCGCGATCACCAGCATCATCATCACGTTGCGCCCGCGGAAGCGGAATCTGGCGAGCGCGTACGCCACCGGGAGGCTGCTGGCCACGGCGAGCACCGTGCCGAGCCCCGCGTACAGCAGTGTGTTGCGCCACCAGGTCAGGAACCCCGGGGTGTTCCACACGGTGGCGAAGTTGCCCCACTCCCATGTGCGCGGCCACAGGTCGCGGGTCAGCGCCTGGTCGTCGCTCATCACGGCGGTCAGGAACACGAAGACGAACGGGAGCACGAAGAACAGCGCGGCGGCGATGCCGAGCGCGTGGACGGCGACCCATTCCAGAGCCGCCCTGCGGCGCGCGGTGCGCCGGGCCGCGGTGCCCGTCCGGGGCACGGCCGCTGGCGGGACGGGCGGGCGCACGGTTGGTGTCGTCCGGGTCATCGCTCAGTCCTCCGGCGACATGAAGCCGCTGCGCCGGCGCATCAGGAACGCCGTGAACACCATGGCCAGGGCGAACAGCACCAGCGCGACCACGCACGCGGCTCCCGTGTCGAAGCGCTGGAAGCCCAGGTTGTAGACGACCTGCGGGACGGTGAGCGTGGACTTGTCGGGGTAGCCGGGTTCGAAGTGCTGCCCGGAGCCGCCGATCACACCGCTGGCGACCTTCGCGGCCACCAGGGGCTCGGTGTAGTACTGCATGGTCGCGATCACTCCGGTGATCACCGCGAAGAGCACGATCGGCGAGATGGTGGGCAGCGTCACGAAGCGGAAGCGCTGCCAGGCGCTCGCGCCGTCCAGCTCGGCCGCCTCGTACTGCTCCTTGGGCACGTCCAGCAGCGACGCCATGAAGAGGACCATCAGGTCGCCGATGCCCCACAGCGCGAGCAGCGTGAGCGAGGGCTTCGACCAGGCCGGGTCGGTGAACCACTCGGGCTGCCCGAGCCCGAGCGCGCCGAGGACGGTGTTGGCCGGGCCCGTGCCGGGGTTGAGCAGGAAGACGAACGACATCGTCGCCGCGACCGGCGGGGCCAGGTAGGGCAGGTAGAACAGGGTGCGGAAGACTCCCGCGCCCGTTCTGATACGGGTGACGAGCAGCCCGATGCCGAGCCCGAAGGCGACACGGAGCGTCACCATCACCAGGATGAGCCACAGGGTGTTGGCCAGGGCGGGCCACAGATGCGGGTTGTCCCGGAAGACGTACACCCAGTTCTTCAGGCCCACGAAGGCGGGCGGGGCGAACCCGTCGTACTCCATGAAGGAGAAGTAGACGGTCGCGATCAGCGGGTAGGCGAAGAAGACGCCGAACCCGACGAGCCAGGGGGACAGGAAGCCGAGGGTGCGCAGCGCGGAGCGGCGGCGCTTGGACCTCAGTCCCGGTGCGAGGGGGGCCGTGGTCATCAGCGGGCCTGCTCGTTGTCCTTGTCGACCTGGATGTCGTTCTTCTTCAGCAGGGCGTCCAGGTCCTTCTCGGTGCCCTTCTCGTACTTCTGGGCGTAGTCCTGGAGGGTGAGCAGGAAGGCGCCGCCGTTGACGGACGAGGGGGCGTGCGAGCTCTTGGGGTGCTGCGCGATGTCGACGAACGTGCGGTACAGAGGGTCGTCGCTCAGCTTCGGCGACTTCAGGGCCGCCACGGTGGAGGGCACGTTGTGGATGGCGTTGGCGAAGGAGACGACCGCGTCGGTGTCGGTGGACAGGTACTTCACGAGCTCCCACGCGGCGTCCTTGCGCGGGCTGTTGCTCGCGATGCCGAGGATTGTGCCGGAGAGGTAGCCCTTGCCGTAGTCGCCCGCCCGGTCGTCCGGGACGGGGAAGGGCGCCGCGCCGATCTCGAAGGGGAGCTTCGCGTCGGAGGCCATCTTGCCGCGCCACTCGCCGTCGAGCTGCATGGCGACCTGGCCGGTGTGGAACGGGTGCTTGGGGCCCCACTCGTCCCCGAGCGCCGTGCGGAACCGGTTGAGCTTCGCGAAGCCGCCGAGGTCGTCCACGAGCTTCTTCTGCCAGGTCAGCATCGCCTTGACGGCCGGGTCCTTCGCCGTGTTCGACCTTCCGTCCGCGTCGACGTACTGGATGCCGAACTGGCCGCCGTAGTGCTCGACCGTGGTCTCGTAGCCGAGGTACAGGGGCATGAAGCCGAGCCGTTCGAAGCCGTCGCCCTTGGGCCTCGTGAGCTTCTTGACCGCCGCGTCGAACTCGGACAGCGTCTTCGGCGGCGCCTTGATGCCGGCCTCCTCGAACGCGGTCCTGTTGTAGTAGAGGCCGTACGCGTCTCCCAGCAGCGGCACGGTGCAGCGGGTGCCGTCGTGCTCGGTGTACTCGGCCATCTGCGGCAGGAACGTCTTCCGCGGGTCGATCCCGGACTTGTCCAGGAACGGCTTCAGGTCGGTGAGCGCCTTGGAGGAGCAGAACCGGCCGACGTTGTCGGTGGTGAAGGACGAGACGACGTCCGGGGCGCTGGAACCGCCCGCGCGCAGGCCCTGGTTGAGCTTGTCGTCGGTGATGCCCTTGACGACCTCGACCGTGATTCCGGGGTGCTTGTCCTCGAAGGCCTTGATGTTGGCCTCGATCGCCGCGACCTCGCCGGGCGCGGACCAGCCGTGCCAGAAGGTCAGCGTGGTCTTCCCGTTCGGGTCGTCGGCGGCGTCGTTCCCGGCCGCGCCGGTACAGGCCGACGCGAGGAGCGATATCGCGGCCGCCGCCGCCAGCGCGGCGGCCGTGGTCCGGCGGTTTCTGGGCATGGCGGTGTCTCCCTGTGACGAGGACGGAGTCGACGAGGACGGAGTCGGGGCGGAGGGGAGAAGCGGAGACGAGGGATCAGCGGGCGGTGTCGAAGACCTCGTCGCGGGTCGTGGCCAGAGCGCTTTCCAGCGCGCCCCGCAGTACCGGGCTGCGGCGCACCGAGCCGAGCACCAGCCGGGGCCGGGAGGCCGCCAGTTCGGTGAGCTCGGCCTGGACGCGCTCGCGCAGCGGCTCCCCGCCCGCGACGATCGCCTCGCCGGACAGGACGACGAGCTCCGGGTCGAGCACGGCGACCATGGACGCGAGCCCGGTCGCGAGCCCGGTCGCGTACGCGTCGAGCAGCTGCCGGTACGGCCCCGAGTCCGCCTCGGCGGCACGGGTGACCAGCGCGGTAGCGACCTTGGTGTGCGGGCCGCTGCCGACACCCTCGATGCCGAGCTCCCGCGCGAGCCGGGGCAGCGCCTGGGCGCCGGCCAGTTCCTGGAAGCCGCCGCTGTTCGCCTTGGTCACCTGGCGGACCAGCGGGGTCCCGGGCACGGGCAGGAAGCCGACCTCGCCGGCGCCGCCCGTGAAGCCGCGGTGCAGCCGGCCGCCGATGACGACGGCGGCGCCGAGGCCCTCCTCGTTCCACAGCAGGACGAAGTCCTCGTGGCCGTGGGCGGCGCCGCCGCGCTGCTCGGCGACGGCGACGAGGTTGACGTCGTTCTCGTACTCGACGGGCATCGGCAGCGCCGCGGCGAGCTCGTCCAGCAGGGTGGGGGAGTGCCAGCCGGGCAGGTGCGAGGCGTAGCGCAGGCGGCCCGTCGAGGGGTCGAAGGCGCCGGGCGTGCCGACGACCATGCGGTGGACGTCGGCTCGGGTGACGCCGGCGGCCTTGACGGCGCCGTCGAGCGCGTCGGTGACCTGCCGCACGACGCTCTCCGCGCGCCGCCCGGGGGTGGGCAGCTCGGACTCGCCGACGGTCGCGCCGGTGATGTCGGCGACGGCGGCGCGGATGCGCTGCGGGGTGACGTCGAGCCCGGCGGCGTAGGCGGCGCGGGCGTTGACGGCGTACAGCTGGGCGCTCGGGCCCGGCCGTCCCGCGGTGGTGCCGGTCGCGACGACGAGGCCCGCCGCCTCCAGCCGGGCCAGCAGCTGGGAGGCGGTGGGCTTGGACAGTCCGGTCAGCTTGCCGATCCGGGTACGGGAGAGGGGGCCGTGCTCCAGCAGCAGATCGAGTGCGGCACGGTCGTTCATGGCGCGCAGCACACGTGGGGTTCCGGGCGTCGCTCCGGCCACGACGGTTGCACCTGCCCTTCGATCTGGACTGTTAGGAAACTTTCCTATTCTGTAGGGAAAAAATAGGCCGCCCGTCAGCGGGGCGTCAATGGCAAACGCCCCCTGGGCAACCAAAGCGTTACCGAGGGGGCGCTGCGAGCGGTGCGGCCAGGCGTCCGGGGCCCGGCGGGCGGCTACTTCGTCAGGTTGGCGGGCGGCGGGATCGGGGACGCGGCCAGCGACTGCGGCGACGTCGTCGACGCGTAGGCGGACGGCGCCGCCATGCCGGCGGCCGGGTCGGCGGCCGCCTCCGTCGCCTGCTGCGGCAGACCGCCGACGATCCGGATGCCCGCGGCGTCGAAGGCCCGCTTGATCCGCCAGCGCAGCTCGCGCTCCACGCCGAACGACTTGCCCGGCATGGTCTTCGCCGACACGCGGAAGGTCATCGACTCCAGCAGCACCTCGGTCAGGCCCAGCACCTCGACCGGGCCCCAGAGCTGCTCGTTCCACGGCTCGTCCTTGGCGAGGTCGTCCGCCACCTCCCCGATCACGGCCTTGACCTGGTCCAGGTCCTCGGACGAGCGGACGGTGACGTCGACGCCGGCGGTCGCCCAGCCCTGGCTGAGGTTGCCGATCCGCTTGATCTCGCCGTTGCGGACGTACCAGATCTCGCCGTTGTCGCCGCGCAGCTTCGTGACGCGCAGGCCGACCTCGATCACCTCGCCGGAGGCCACGCCCGCGTCGACCGAGTCCCCGACCCCGTACTGGTCCTCCATGATCATGAAGACGCCCGAGAGGAAGTCGGTGACGAGGTTGCGCGCGCCGAAACCGATCGCGACACCGGCGACACCGGCGGAGGCGAGCAGCGGCGCGAGGTCGATCTGGAACGCCCCGAGGATCATCAGGAACGCGGTGCCGAGGATGACGAACGACGCGATCGAGCGGAGCACCGAGCCGATGGCCTCCGAGCGCTGCCGGCGCCGCTCCGCGTTGACCAGCAGGCCGCCGAGCGTCGTGCCCTCCACCGCCTGCGCGGAGCGGTTCATCCGCTCGATCAGCTTGGTCAGGGCCCGGCGCACGAGCATGCGCAGGACCAGGGCCACGACGAGGATCAGCGCGATGCGCAGCCCGGTGTTCAGCCAGGTCGACCAGTTCTCCTCGACCCAGCCGGCGGCGTCGCCGGCCTGCTTGGCGGCCTCGTCGAGCGTGACGGGTGCGGGCGAGGGATCGGCGTCCGTGCGGACGGCGGACCAGAACGCGGTCACGGGGGAGAACCTCCAGGCGAGCGATGAGACCCAACCACCCTAACGGGGGACGAAGCCTGTCACCCCGTGGTCGGCCGAGGGAGAGACAAGGCTCACCCGGGGGAAGAAAAGGGGAGGAACGTCCCGAGGCCTGTGGCGGAAAACACCTCCAGCCCGTTACGCGCACGTGGTGGCGCCGGGACCGGCCATGAGGACAAACTGAAGACAGATCGTCCCGGCGCGAGCCACGCGCCGCCGGCGTACAAGGAGGCATCCACCGTGCCGCATGTCCTGGTCCTCAACGCGTCGTACGAGCCGCTTGGCGTCGTACCGCTCCGCCGCGCGCTCGTCCTCGTCCTGGAGAACAAGGCAACCTGCCTCGAGGAATCCGGCGCCTTCATGCACAGTGCGACCCGTGTCGTCGCCGCTCCCAGCGTGGTGCGGCTCAAACGGTTCGTGCGGGTCCCTTACCGGGGGCCCGTTCCTCTCACCCGCAAAGCGCTCTTCGCCCGCGACGGCGGGCGCTGTATGTACTGCGGTGGCGTCGCAACCAGCGTCGACCATGTCGTTCCGCGCAGTCGCGGGGGACAGCACGCCTGGGACAACGTGGTGGCCGCCTGCCGCCGCTGCAACCACGTCAAGGCCGACCGGCACCTGCGCGAACTGGGATGGCGCCTGCGCCACCAGCCCGCGCCGCCGAGCGGACTGGCCTGGCGCATCATCGGGACCGGACATAGGGACCCGCGCTGGCTGCCCTACCTGCAGCCGTACGGCGCGGACGACGCGATGGCCCGGATCGACGGCATTTCCGCCTGACGACCGCAGGCCATTTTTTGTGCACCTCCCCGCGCGAGCGGGGAGGGCGCCGCACGCTCCCGCGCCGCCGGCCGCATGCCACTTTGCGGCCGCGCCCGCGCGTCACTCCGCGACCGCGTAGGTCTCCACCGAGAACAGCGAGTACCCGAACTCGGTGACCCGCTCGTCGCCCTGCACACGGACGAAGCGGGTGTCCCTGGCGTCCATGCGGACCGCCTCGCGACCGCCCCTGCCGTCCGTGACCGTCGCCGCCGTGCGCCAGACCCGGCCGTCCGGCGAGACCTGGATGCGATACCTCGTCGCGTACGCCTCCTGCCAGTGCAGCACCACCAGGCCCACCCGCTCCGGCCGCGACAGCTCCAGCTGCCACCAGGCCGTCGGGCCGAGCGTCGACGACCAGCGGCTTCGCGGGTCGCCGTCGACGGCCGCCGCGGCCGGGTAGTCCGCGGTCTCGTCGCCGGACGAGGAGGCGCGCACGCCGGCGCCGCGCGCGAGGTCCGTGGTGCCCGTCCTCGGGAAGGCGCGCACCGTCAGCGTGCTCTCCTGCCCCGCGAAGGACAGCGGCACCCGGTACTCGCCGGCCGGCGTGTCCTCGGGGACCGTCACCTCCACCGGGACCGTGGTCCGCAGCCCGCGAGGCACCGTCGTCTCCTTGGGCACCTTCACCTCGATGCCCGCCGGCGCCTTCGCGGTGAGCGCGCCGCGCACCTCACCGGGCCGCTGCGCCGTCAGGCGCACCCCGGCATGCTGCGGAGCACCGCCGATCTCGGCGCTCGTCTGGGTGCGGACGAGGTCGAGCCCCGCCGCGGGCTCGTCCGCGAACCACGGCACCACCGAACGGACCGGGACCGGCTCGTCCCCGTCCGGCGACACCCGTAGCGCGTCGACCTTCACGCCCCTGGCGTCCGTCTGCGTCCAGCCCCCGGCCGACAGCGGCCCCAGCACGCGCCAGCCCTCGCCGGGCACGTGCACCTCGAGACGCCCGCGCGGGGAGGCGGTGGGCCGGGTCATCGCCGTGACCGCCGTCAGCGGACGCGGCCGCTCCAGCCGGACGGTGTCCTCGCCCTCCCGGACCCGGTCGGCGCCCGTCCACGCCCGCGACTCCTTCGCCACGCGGTCGAGGAACGGGCCGAGCACGCCCTTGCCGACCGTGGCCCGGCTCGCCCGCAGTTCCTTGTGCCGCGCCTCCAGGTCGAGAGACGCCCGCCAGGCTGCCTGCCCGTCCCCACGCGCCTGGGCCTGCAGCATGTCGACCGCCAGCTCGCCGGCCCGGCCGTAACGCGCCAACTGGTCCAGCCACGGCCGCACTTCGTGTGCCAGCCGCCCGTCGGCCGTGTGCTCGAGCCGCTCGGGCGCGAGGCGCATCACCGTGAACGCCGAACGCAGCGCTGCCGCCGCCCGGTCCCGCGCCTTGGCGTCCGTCGTGGCGCGGGAGCTCCAGAACGCGTCCATCAGCGGCCGCAGGTACGCCGACTCGCTCTCGGGGCTGAGGATCGACGACGAGTCGTTCCCGGCCAGGACCGCCAGCGCCTCCCGCGTGCGCGGGTCGCCGCCCGCGAGGTCGTCCAGCGCGGCCTGCCAGGACTGCTCGGGGCGGTAGCCCTTGGGGTTCCAGGCGTAGTCGGCCGCGGTGAACAGGGGGATGCGGGAGGCGGACGCCTGCTCCATCGCGTTGGCCAGCAGAGCCGCCGAGCCGGTCGCGACCGCCGGCTCCCGGCCGGTGTACGGGCCGAGGAACAGCCGGTCCTGCGCGTAGTCGTTGACCGGGTAGTTGTCCATCGTGACCAGCGGATGGTCGAACGCGTCCCGCGCGCCCGCAAGTTCACGTCCCGTGATCGTGCGCGGCACGACGCCGACACCGGTCCACGCCACGCGCACCGCTCCGTCGAGCTCCCTCGCGAGCGCCGTGCGGTACTCCGTGGCCCCCTCCTGGTAGAACTCGGTCGGCATCACCGACAGCGCCTCGGCGCCCGGGTGGCGGTCGGCCAGGTGCCGCGAGACGGCGTCCGCGACCCGTGCCTGGGCCTTCGCCGCGGCCTCGGGACCCGACCCGTACGTCTCCGCGTCCTTGTCGCAGTGCCATTCGCTGTAGCTGACGTCCTGGAACTGCAGCTGGAAGGCGCGCACCCCCAGCGCCCACATCGCGTCGATCTTGCGGGTCAGCGCCCGTACGTCCCCGTCGTCGGCCAGGCACATGGACTGCGCGGGCGCGACGGCCCAGGCGAGGGTGACGTGGTTGCGGCGCGCCCGCTCGGCCAGTTCGCGGAACTCCGCGCGCTGCGCCGCCGGGTACGGCTCGCGCCACATCGACTGCCGGTAGGGGTCGTCACCGGCGGCGTACAGGTAGCGGTTCTGCTTGGTGCGTCCCATGAAGTCGAGCTGCGCGAGCCGCTGTTCGTGCGACCAGGGCTCGCCGTAGAAGCCCTCCGTCATGCCCCGCACGGCCGTTCCGGGCCAGTCGCGCACGACGACGCCCGCGACGCGGCCGTCCCGCACGAGCTGCCGCAGCGTCTGCACTCCGTGGAACAGGCCGTCGCCGCCCACGCCGTCGAGCGCGACCGTGTCGCGTCCGCCGGTGCGGCCCGCCGCCAGGCGGTAGCCGCCCGTCGGCAGGTCGGCGCGCTCCGCGGCGCGCAGGGCGCGCAGCGCCTCGTGCGCGCCCGGCCCTCCGAGCCGGAACACCGGCCCGCGGCCGGGCAGTGCGGTGTGCACGGTCCGTACACCGGCCTCGCGCAGCAGGTCCTTCAGCAGCCCGACCGCGTGCGGGTCGGCGGCCGGGTCCGCGACGACGGTCGCCTCGTCGCCGAGCGGGACGGCGCCGCCCGTGGTGCGCAGCGACTGGGGGCGCGGCCACACGGAGGGCGCCGCCGCGGCGCCCTCGGGGTCCTGCGCGGAGCCCGCCGGTGTGCCGGGGTCCGCGGGGGCCGCGACGGCCCCCGGCGCCCCGCCCAGCAGACCGCCGATGACGGCGACGGCGACGGCCGCCGCTGTACGTCTTCCGCCCCCGAGCCGCACGCCGGTCTCCCCTCGTTCTCCCCTGCCGTTCCGGTCGGTTCGAGCCCACCACCCCCACCGCGAGAGTGTCAATGCGCCTGGCCGTTGTGTGCCTTTTGCCTGGCGTGGCGGACGATCGGGGCGAGTCCGCAGACCTCCGGAGCGGATCGGCGCGTCGCCGTGGCCGACCGCCGGAAGGGCAACACCATGTGACCCGGAACACGTTGGCCGATCGTTTACGTCTGCGGTCGTGCCCACGGGGTAGGGCTGCTGTGACCCGTTCACGACCGTTCACGCCCGCTTGGAGTGATTTACCGTGGCCGCATCCGCGCACCTGCTGCTCTCCGCCTTGTCCAAACAGGTCCCGGCGCAGCCGGCGCATGCCCCGGCAGGCTGCCCGCTCACACACGAGGCACAGCTCACCGGCGAGCCCCCGCTCGCCCACGACGTGCCGCTCACGAGCGAGCCCCCGCTCGCTCACGCCGCCCCTCTCACCAGCGAGCCCCCGCTCGCCGACATCGCGCCCCTGACGAGCGAGCCGACCGCCCACGGCACGGCGGGCGGCGCCGAGTCACCGGGGGTCTGAAGGAGTCCGCATGGGCCTTGCCCGGCTCGCCGCGCTGCACGGAGTCGCCACCGCCTTCCAGCCCTCCGAGGGCGTGACCGTGGCGGTCCCTGACACCACCGTCGTCGCCGTCCTCGCCGCGCTCGGCATCGACGCGTCCACCCCGCGGGCGGTCAGCGCCGCCCTGGACCGTGCGGACCGCGCCGCGGCGGCGCGGCTGCTGCCGCAGACGGTCGTCGTCTGGCAGGACGGCGCGCGGACGCAGCCGCCGTCCGCGCTCGGTGACCTGCCCGGCGGCACCCGGCTGCGCGTCGAGACGGAGGACGGCGGGGAGGTCGTCCCCGGGACGGGACGGCCCGGCGGCTGGGACCGGATGCCCCACGGCGTGCACCGGCTCTGCGCCGAGACCCCCGACGGCCGGACCGCCGCCGCCACTCTCGTCGTCGCGCCCCGTGAGGCGCCCCGGCCCGAGGGCCGGTCGTACGGCTTCCTGGTGCAGCTGTACTCCCTGCTGTCCGCGCGCTCCTGGGGCATGGGGGATCTGGGAGACCTCGCCGAGCTCGCCACCTGGTCCGGCCGCGCGCTGGGCGCGTCCTTCGTCCAGGTGAATCCGCTGCACGCCTCGGTGCCGGGCGCCCCCGCCGACCCCTCCCCGTACCGCCCCTCGTCGCGCCGCTTCCCCGACCCCGTCCATCTGCGCGTCGAGGACGTCCCCGAGTACGCGTACGCGGACCCCGCGCGGCGCGCACGGCTGGAGGAGCTGCGGGACAAGGGCGCCGAGCTGCGTGAGTCCGTCCTCGCCAAGGGCGCGCTGATCGACCGGGACGCCGTGTGGGAGCTGAAGCGCGAGGCCCTGGAGATCCTGCACACCGTCCCGCTCGGGCCCGGCCGCCACGCCGCCTACTGCGCCTTCCTCGCCGAGCAGGGCCGGGCCCTGGAGGACCACGCGACCTGGTGCGCGCTCGCCGAGGTGCACGGCTCCGCGTGGCACAGCTGGCCGGCCGCGCTGCGCGACCCCCGTTCCCCCGAGACCGCGCGGGCCAGGAGCGAGCTGATGGACCGGGTCGACTTCCACAGCCGCCTCGTGTGGCTGACCGACACACAGCTGGCCGCCGCGGGCCGGGCGGCGCGCGAGGCGGGCATGGGCGTCGGCGTCGTGCACGACCTGGCCGTCGGAGTGCACCCCGGCGGCTCCGACGCGTGGGCCCTGCAGGACGTCTTCGCCGCCGGGATGTCGGTCGGCGCCCCGCCCGACGCGTTCAACGCCCGCGGCCAGGACTGGGGCCTGCCGCCCTGGCGCCCCGACGCGCTGGCCGCCACCGGGTTCGCGCCGTACCGCGGTCTGCTGCGGGGCATCCTGCGCAACGCGGGCGCGCTGCGCATCGACCATGTGATGGGCCTGTTCCGGCTGTGGTGGGTGCCGCAGGGCGCCCCGCCCACCGAGGGCACGTACGTCCGCTACGACGCCGAGGCGATGCTGGCGGTCCTCGTCCTGGAGGCGCACCGCGCGGGCGCCGTCGTCGTGGGGGAGGACCTGGGCACGGTCGAGCCGGGCGTGCGGGAGGCGCTCGCCGACCGTGGCGTGCTGGGCACCTCCGTGCTCTGGTTCGAGCGGGACTGGGCGGGCGACGGCCTGCCGCTGCCGCCGGAGCGGTGGCGGGAGGGATGCGTCGCCACCGCCACCACCCATGACCTGCCGTCCACCGCGGCCCGGCTCGGCGGCAGTCACGTGGAGCTGCGCCACCGGCTCGGGCTGCTGACCCGCGGCCTGGAGCAGGAGCGGACCGAGGACGCGGCCGATGTGCGGGAGTGGCTGGGCCGGCTGGAGAGCCTCGGCTTGCTGCCCGAGGGCGCGGGCGACGAGGAGGCCGGCATCCGGGCGGTCTACCGCTTCCTGCTGCGCACGCCGGCGCGCATGGTCGGGGTGTGGCTGCCGGACGCGGTCGGCGACCTCCGCCCGCAGAACCTGCCGGGCACCTGGGACGAGTACCCGAACTGGCGCCTTCCCGTCGCGGACGGCGAGGGCCGGCCGGCGTCCCTGGAGGACCTCGCCGCCTCGCCCCGCCTGCACCGGCTGATGACGGTCTTCGCACCTACGGAGAGCGGCGCCGCCCCGCGTACGGCGCCCCCGCCGACCGGCTCCCGGTCCCGTACGGCACCCCCGGGCGCGCGGCCCTGAAAGGCGTTCGCTACGTTGGCACCGTGGACAAGAAGAACGCCTTGCGCGCCGGCGCCGTCGCAGCCGGTACGACGCTGATGATGCTGCTGATGTCGTCCCCCGCGCTTGCGCTCACCCCGGACGACGGCGACGACCCGGGTCCCGGCCTGAGCGTGGCCGAGACCCTCGGCCTGTATGTCGTGGCGCCCATCGCTCTGTTCGTGGTGATCGCCGGTCTGGTGATGGTGCTCGACAAGTCCAGGAAGCAGAGCTGACTCCGCGCTGAACCCAGCCTTCGAGGCGCCCCGGACGCTGACGCGTCCGGGGCGCCTTTTGTCGTGCCAGGGGGCTTGTCGTGCCAGGGAGGCGATCGTTCAGATCTGCTGAAAAGAATCGTCGTAAGTATTCGATGGACCTGAGGAGTCTTCCCGGGTGACGGTGGACGCACCGGCCCACCCCGACAGGAAGGCACAGGATGCCCGTGACGGCCCCGGAGCACGCCCTCACCACGAGGGGGACGACCGCCGCGCGATGGGCGCGGCGCGGAGCGGCGCCGGGGCTGCTGTGCGCGGCGGTGGCGACCGTCGTCTGGTCCGGCAGCTTCGTCACCTCCCGGGCCCTGCACGACTCCGTGCCGCCGGTGCAGGCCGCCTTCTGGCGCTGGATCGTGGCCGTCGTCGCGGTGGCGCCCTTCGCGGTGCGCGCCGCCTGGCGGCAGCGCGCGCTGATCCGCGGCCGTCTGCGCTTCCTGCTCGCCGCCTCCCTGCTCGGCGTCACCGTCTACAACACCCTCGTCAACCAGGCCGGACTCACCACGTCCGCGGGCAACATGGGCATGATCATGGCCGCCTCGCCCGTGGTGATGGCGCTGTACGAGAGGCTGGGCGGGACACGGCTCGGCGCGCGCCGCACCACGGGGATGCTGGTCGCCTGCGGGGGTGTGCTGCTGCTGGTCGGCGACGGCTCTCTGGCGGTGGACTTCTCCGCCGGAGACCTGTGGATGTTCGCCGCGGCGCTCAGCTTCGCCTCGTACAGCGCGCTGCTGCGACGGCGTCCCGCCGGGATCGACGGGCTGGTCCTGCTCTTCGTCACCTTCGTGCTGGGCGCGCTGCTGCTCGCGCCCGTCTTCGCCGTCAGTCTCGCCCTCCAGGGCGGCTTCGCCCCGACGGCGGGAACGGTGGGTCCGCTGGTGTACGTCGGCGTCTTCTCCTCGGCGGTCGCCTTCTTCGCCTGGAACCGCGCCATCGCCCTGATCGGCGCCGCCCGCGCGGGAGCCGTCTACTACCTGCAGCCCGTGTGCGTGGCGCTGCTGTCGTACGCCGTGCTGGGCGAGTCGATGGGGCCGGCGCAGTTCGTGAGCATGGGGCTGATCCTCGGCGGAGTGATGCTCGCGGCGGCGAGAGGCGCGACGGCCGCCACGTGACCGCCGGGGAAAGGGCCGCGCCGCACCAGGGAGCGGTGGCCGTGCCCGGCCCGGATAGCGTGCGGGCATGACCGGTACGCGGGAGTGGGACATCAGGAAGTTGCGGATCCTGCGCACGCTCAGCGAGCGGGGGACCGTGACGGCGACGGCCGAGGCGCTGCTGATGACGCCCTCGGCCGTCTCGCAGCAGCTGTCGAACCTGGCCTCGCAGCTCGGCGTCCCGCTCCTCGAGGCGCACGGCCGCCGTGTCCGGCTCACCGACGCCGCCCACCTGGTGCTGCGTCACGCGGAGTCGGTGTTCGCCCAGTTGGAGCGCGCGGACGCCGAACTGGCCGGGTACCTGCGGGGCGAGACGGGCACGGTGCGCGTCGGGGCGTTCTCGACGGCGGTGCCCGCGCTGGTCGTGCCCGCCGTGCGGAGGCTGCGGGCTGCGTATCCGGGGCTGGAGGTCCGCGTCAGGGAGGCGGAGGCGGCCGAGGCGTACGACCTGCTGTCCTCGGGCCGGGTGGACCTGGCGCTCTCGCTGGCCGCCCAGGCGCCGACGGCCCGCGATCCCCGGTTCGCCCTGGTGCCCCTGCTCGCCGACCCGCTGGACGTGGCGCTGCCGGCGGACCACCCGCTCGTGGGGCGGGACGGGCTGCGGCTGGCCGACCTGTCGGACGAGCCCTGGATCTTCGGCGGCAGCGGTCCCTGGTCGGAGATCACACTCGCGGCCTGCGAGAGCGCCGGTTTCGTGCCCGAACAGGCGCACAGCGCGGCGGGCTGGACCGCCATCCTGGCGATGGTCGAGGCCGGGATGGGCGTCGCGCTGGTGCCGCGCATGGCGGCGGAGCGCCGGGGCGGCGTGGTGATGCGCGTGCTGGAGCGGGACCAGCCGCGCCGTCACGTCCTGGCGGCGGTACGGCGCGGCTCGGAGACGTCCCCGGGCATCGCGCGGGTGCTGTCGGCCCTGCGTGAACCGTCACGGGGAAGCTGAGCCGCGGCGGCCGGCCGTCGGCGCGAGGGCCCGCGCCCGTCTCACGCGTCCCGGGGCGTCACGACCATCGGCACGAAGTCCTCTGGGTGCCCGTTCCAGGCGGCGCGCGCGGCGTGCCGCCCGTGCACGATGGGGACGGCGCCGGGCACGAGGTCCCACCACCAGGCGATGGCGGGGATGTCCAGCGGCTCGTGGCGGTCGTCCGTCGGGGCGTCGCTGAAGACGGGCGGCAGGTTCGCCGGGTCGTCGTGGGTGGTGCAGCGCACCGAGCTGATGCCCCAGTCCTGGGCCCCGCGTATGAAGCTGGACAGGCTGCGCAGGTACTGGCGCAGCTGGGGGCTGCCCTGCTCGGACAACTGCCCGCACAGGCGCATGTACAGGCACATCACCCGGTCCCGCTGGGCTGTCGCGGTCGTGAGCGCCTGTTCGGTGCTCATGCCCTGCTGCTCCAGCACGCGCAGGGCGTTGAGGCAGTAGCCGGGGGCCCTGCGCTCCTTGTGGTGGGAGAAGATGTCGTTGTCCCAGGTGATGACGAACGACGCCATCTCGGCCGCGGCGCGCACCGCGGTGCGGTCCCGCTCGTGGGGCTGGAGCTCGTAGCCGTGGCCCATCTCCAGCATGGGCAGGACGACCGACGTCGCGCCGTCGTACAGCCGCATCAGGGTGTAGTCGTTGAGGTCGGGCAGGGTGCCGGCCCGGCGGTGGGCGGCCTCCCACACCACCGAGAAGAAGTATTCGCGCAGGGCGTCCACCCAGCGGGCCGTCTGGCCCGCCGTGCCGTACCGGTCGACGCGCATCCGCAGGTCCCGCAGGCCCGCGGCCAGCGGGTCGTCCTGCATCATCGGCGCCTCGGGGTTCTGCGCCACCCGGACCAGGCGGTGCAGCAGGCCGGCCAGGTCGCCGGGCCGGTGGCCCGGTTCGCCCTCCTCGCAGCGGCCGTCGTCCACTCCGAAGAGCCACAGGACGAAGTCGGCGAGGAGCGAGACGACCTCCTCGCGGCCCTCGGGCAGGATCCGCGCCGAGAACGTGCCGATGTCCTGCGCCACCAGCTTGGCGCGCAGCGCCTCGGAGCCGATGCGGTACGTCTCGGCCCAGGCCGCGGTCTGGACGTCTATGTCCGCGTGCCGCGGGTGTATCGCCGGTGGAATGGGCGAGAAGATCGGGGGAACGGTCAGCTCGGACTCCACTGCGGCCTGCCTCTCGATGCGGGTGCGGCACGTCAACTCCGTTGTCACACGCGCAACTTGCACCTCAGGATGATCATCTAGCGCATCGTACTCAGCAGGATTGGCTGATCCAATGGGGCGAATCCCCGGCATACCGGAGCGCAACGGCCCATCGGTGGCCGGATCCGAGGCGTGACCACCACCACCGGCGGCGGCCCGCCTGCGCGAGACCCTCGCCGGCCCCGGCCGCACGGGGCCGGCGACCGGTCACGACGCCGCCTGGGCCTGGGCCAGGCACTGCAGGTAACGCATCAGGGTCATCAGGACGTCCCGGCTGGACGCGCGCTGCCGCGCGTCGCACAGCACGATCGGCACCGACTCGGGCAGGTCCAGCGCGGCGCGCAGCTCCTCCACCGGGTAGTCCGGAGCGTCCGGGAAGGAGTTGACCGCGACCACGAACGGGACGCCGCGCTCCTCCAGCCGCCCGATGACGTCGAAGCTGACCTCCAGCCGGCGGGTGTCGACCAGCACCACCGCGCCGAGCGCGCCCTCGAACAGCCCGCGCCACAGGAACCAGAAGCGCTCCTGACCGGGAGTGCCGAACAGGTACAGCACCAGTTCCTCGTTGATGCTGATGCGGCCGAAGTCCATCGCGACGGTCGTCGCCGTCTTGCGTTCCACGCCCTGGGTGTCGTCCACGCCGACCCCGGCCTGCGTCATCGTCTCCTCGGTCGTCAGCGGCCTGATCTCGCTGACCGAACCGACCAGGGTCGTCTTGCCGACACCGAAGCCACCCACGATGACCACCTTGACGGCGGCCGTGGCGGTCGACGGCAGCACGTCCTCGCTCCGCGGGCCGAGAGCCTGCTCAGAGCTTCTGAAGTCCATCGATCACTGCCTCAATCAAAGCGCGGTCGGGGAGGTGAGCGGCCCGGACGGGTGCGCGTGCCAGCACCTTGTCCCCGGCCAACAGGTCGCTGAGCAGCACGGTGATCACACTCACCGGCAGGCCCAGATAGGCGGATATCTCGGCCACCGAGAGCGGCGCCTGGCAGATGCGGATGATGGCCGCGTGCTCCGGCTGCATCCCGGGTTTGGGTCCCGACCTGGCCACGATCAGTGTGACCAGGTCTAAGGCGGTCGGCGCGAAGGAACCGCTGCGGCCGCCGGTGATGACGTACAGCCGCTCCGGACTGCTCGGTTCCCAGTCCTCGTCCGCTTCGCTCACGCGGTCTGCCCCTCGTGCCGCGGCGGCGTGCTCAGGTGCTCTCCGATCCGCAGCACGAGGTCCCGCATGCGCTGGCCCATCAGCCCGGCGTCCACGCCCTCGTCGGCGAGCACCGCGAGGTAGGCGCCGG
Source organism: Streptomyces sp. NPDC002867 (assembly GCF_053591895.1). Lineage (NCBI taxonomy): Bacteria > Bacillati > Actinomycetota > Actinomycetes > Kitasatosporales > Streptomycetaceae > Streptomyces > Streptomyces sp. NPDC002867. The sequence continues at coordinate 151,157 of NZ_JBSFUR010000006.1, forward strand.
CGCCGGCCGCCATCAGGTAGAAGAAGCCGCCGTTCATCTCGATGACGACGAGCCGCATCTGGCCGTCGCCGTGCGGGAGTTCGGAGGCGACCGCGGCCGCGAGGCTCTGCAGTCCGGCGCAGGCGGCGGCCAGCCGGTCGGCCGTGTCCGTGTCCGCGCCGTACTGCGCCATGCGCAGTCCGTCGGCGGACAGCACGACGACGTTTCGGGTCTGCGGTACGCCCTCTGCCAGGTCCTTGAGCATCCAGTCCATGTTGCTCTGGTGGGACTGCCGCTGAATCATGGCTGCTCGTTTCCGTTGTTCGTCGGGGGGGTGTCGCCGGACAGGCCGCTCTGGAAGGCGGCCAGCCACATGCCGGGCTGCACCGCCGGTGCGGCGTCCGCCGCGGCGCCCGGCCGGGTCGCGGGAGCCGCAGGGGTCGTCGCCGCCCCGGCCGCGGGGACGGCGGGAGCGGTCACCCGGTTCTTGCGGCGCCGCTGGGGCAGGCCGTTCGCCGTCCGCTCGGTCACCTGCGGTGCGTCCTCCGCGGGCAGGGGCGCCGTGGGGCCGGTGACCGGCCGCGGCAGCCGCTCGTGGGTGTCGGAGCCTTCGAGGCGGGGGCCGGAGGCGGCGCCGATGCCGTGCGCCAGACCGGTCGCCGACGCGGACGTGGTGATCAGCGCCTGGGGGACGACGAGGACGGCGCGCACGCCGCCGTACGCGGAGGAGCGCAGCGACACCTGGAAGCCGTACGCCTGCGAGAGCCGGCCGACCACGGCGAGCCCGAGGCGCGGGGTCTCGCCCAGGTCGTTGACATCGATGCCCTGCTGCGCCTGGCGCAGCATCCGCTCGGCGCGCCTGCGCGCCTCCTCGCTCATGCTGACGCCGCCGTCCTCGATCTCGATGGCGATGCCCGACTGCACGTCCACCGCGGTCAGATGGACCTTGGTCTGCGGCGGCGAGTAGCGGGTGGCGTTGTCCAGCAGCTCGGACAGGGCGTGGATCAGCGGTTCGACGGCGGTGCCGACGACGGCGACCTCGGAGACCGAGTGCAGTTCCACGCGCTGGTAGTCGATGATGCGGGACATGGCGCCGCGCATCACGCTGTAGAGCGGGACGGCCTTGCTCCACTGGCGGCCCGGGCGGGCACCGCCGAGGACGGCGATGGAGTCGGCGAGCCGGCCGATCAGCGCGGTGCCGTGGTCGATGCGCAGCAGGTCGCCGAAGACCTCCGGAGTGCCGCCGTGCCGGTCCTCCATCTCCCGCAGTTCCTGGGCCTGCTGGTGGACGATGGCCTGTACGCGGCGGGCGATGTTCACGAAGGCGCGCTGCGCGGACTCGCGCAGGTCCTCCTCGGCGCTGACCGCGTCGACGACGGAGCGGAGCACCGCGTGGTGCTCGGCCGGCGCGTCGACGGCGGCGAGCACGTCCTCGGGAAAGCCGCCGTTGCGCAGCGCCTCGACCACCTGGGGCAGCAGCTCGCCCGCGAGGCGGCCGGTCTCGGCCGCGCGGCGGGCGAGCAGCGCGTCCTGGGCCGCGACCCGCTCGCGCAGCTCGGCCACCAGTCTGTTCCGGCGCGCCACCACGGCGCAGGCGACGGCGACCATGGCGACGGCCACGGCGGAGACGATCAGTACGGGGGTGCGAGCCGACGCGGAGACCAGGAACGCGGCCGCGATCGCGGCCACGGTGGTCACGGCGACGGGCAGCTGCCAGACGAGGCTCGCCCTCGTCCGCGGACTTCCGGTCGACGTTCCCTGTCGAACCATCAGCATCCTCAGAATCGAACGGGAAAGATCACATGAAGCGACGGGCGGGAGCATATCCCGGTCGGAGCACGGTTGTTGACTCAGGGTTTCGGTCTGGCGCGTTGTCGACGGCCGAAAATACAAGGAGGCGCGCCGGGCCGAACGGGCCCCGGCGCGCCGCCAGTTGCAGAGGTTTTCTATTCCTCTTGTGTCACTCCGCTGCCAATGCCGCTGCCGCTGCCGCCGCCGCGTCCGCCGCCTGCGCCTTCAGCGCACGCTCGACGCCCGCACGCGACTCCGAGACGAGCCTGCGCAGCGCCGCGTTGGGCTCGGCCGCCTTCAGCCAGGAGTCGGTGGCGTCGAGGGTCTCCTGCGAGACCTGGAGCGAGGGGTAGAGACCGACGGCGACCTGCTGCGCCATCTCGTGGCTGCGGGACTCCCAGACGCCCTTGACCGCCGCGAAGTACTTCTCCGTGTAGGGAGCGAGCAGATCGCGCTGGTCGGTCTGGACGAAGCCGCCGATCACGGCCTCCTGCACGGCGTTCGGCAGCGCTGTCCCCGAATCGGACGCAGGGGACTCGACGACCGACGCCCATGCCTCCGCCTTGGCCTCCGGCGTCGGACGCGCGGCCCGCGCGGTGGCCGCGTGCCGCTCACCGGCCGCGGTCCTGTCCCGCTCGTACTCGCCGGCGATCTCCTCCTCGTCGAAGACGCCCGTCGCCGCCAGCCGCTCCACGAACGCCCAGCGCAGCTCCGTGTCGACGGCCAGGCCCTCGATCGTCTCGGTGCCGTCGAGCAGCGCCTGGAGCAGGTCCAGCTGCTGCGGCGTGCGCGCGGTCGCGGCGAACGCCCGTGCCCAGGCCAGCTGGTGGTCACTGCCCGGCTCCGCCGCCCGCAGGTGCGCCAGCGTCGCGTCCGTCCACTGGGTCAGGCCGGTCTCGCGCCAGGCGGGCGCCGCGTACAGGTCGATGGCCAGCTTGACCTGGCGGTGCAGCGACTGGACCACACCGATGTCGGACTCCTTGCCGATCCCGGACAGGACCAGCGCCAGGTAGTCGCGGGTGGCGAGCTCGCCGTCGCGGGTCATGTCCCAGGCAGAGGCCCAGCACAGCGCGCGCGGCAGGGACTCGGTGAAGTCGCCCAGGTGCTGGGTGACGTTCCGCAGGGACTCCTCGTCGAGGCGGACCTTCGCGTACGACAGGTCGTCGTCGTTGAGCAGGACGACGGCGGGGCGGGCCCTGCCCACCAGCTCCGGGACCTCGGTCAGTTCACCGTCGACGTCCAGCTCGACGCGCTCGGTGCGCACCAGCTTGCCGGACCCGTCCAGGTCGTAGAGGCCGATCGCGATCCGGTGCGGCCGCAGGACGGGCTCGCCCTTGGCGCCCGCGGGAAGCGCCGGGGCCTCCTGCTTCACCGCGAAGCCGGTGACGACTCCCGAGCCGTCCGTGGCGATCTCGGGCCGCAGGATGTTGATGCCGGCCGTCTCCAGCCACGCCTTCGACCAGGTCCTCAGGTCCCGGCCGCTGGTCTCCTCCAGCGCGCCCAGCAGGTCCGACAGCCGCGTGTTGCCGAAGGCGTGCGTCTTGAAGTACGCCTGCACGCCGCGGAAGAACTCGTCCATGCCGACGTAGGCGACGAGCTGCTTGAGAACCGACGCACCCTTGGCGTACGTGATGCCGTCGAAGTTCACGAGAACGTCATCGAGGTCGCGGATCTCGGCCATGATCGGGTGCGTCGACGGCAGCTGGTCCTGCCGGTACGCCCAGGTCTTCATCGAGTTCGCGAACGTGGTCCACGAGTGCGGCCACTTCGAGCCTGGCGCGTACGCCTGGCACGCGATCGAGGTGTAGGTGGCGAACGACTCGTTCAGCCACAGGTCGTTCCACCACTCCATGGTGACGAGGTCGCCGAACCACATGTGGGCGAGCTCGTGCAGGATCGTCTCCGCCCGCACCTCGTACGCCGCGTCCGTCACCTTCGAACGGAAGACGTACTGGTCGCGGATGGTCACCGCGCCCGCGTTCTCCATCGCGCCCGCGTTGAACTCCGGCACGAAGAGCTGGTCGTACTTCGCGAACGGGTAGGCGTAGTCGAACTTCTCCTGGAACCAGTCGAAGCCCTGCCGCGTGACCTCGAAGATCGCGTCCGCGTCCAGGAACTCGGCCAGCGAGGGGCGGCAGTAGATGCCGAGCGGGACGGACTGCCCGTCCTTCTCGTACGAGCTGTGCACGCTGTGGTACGGCCCGGCGATCAGGGCCGTAATGTACGTCGAGATGCGCGGCGTCGGCTCGAAGCGCCAGATGTCGTCCTGCGGCTCCGGCGTCGGCGCATTGGAGATCACGGTCCAGCCCCCGGGCGCCTTCACGGTGAACCGGAAGGTCGCCTTGAGGTCGGGCTGCTCGAAGCTGGCGAAGACGCGGCGCGCGTCCGGCACCTCGAACTGGGTGTAGAGGTAGGCCTGCCCGTCGACGGGGTCGACGAAGCGGTGCAGGCCCTCGCCCGTGTTGGTGTACGAGCAGTCGGCGACGACCCTCAGCTCGTTGTCGCCCGCCTGCAGGTGCTTCAGCGTGACCCGCGAGTCCCGGAAGACCGCGGCGACGTCGAGCGACTTCCCGTTCAGCACGACCTCGTGCACGGCGGGGGCGACCAGGTCGATGAAGGTCTCCGCACCGTTCTCGGCGGACGCGAAGCGCACAGTGGTCTCGGACCGGTAGGTCCCGCCGTCCTGCGCCCCGGAGAGATCGAGATCGATCTCGTACGAGTCAACGGTGAGCAGGCGCGCCCGCTGCTGCGCCTCTTCACGGGTCAGGTTTGTGCCAGGCACCCGGTCATCTCCTCGGTCTGCGATGTTTGCGGCCATCCTTCCACGCGCCCAAGGGGCTCCGCCCGGGAGATTTCGACCCGGTCACCGCGCCGCCGCACAGGGTGCCGGCCGTCGGCGGTGGTCTCCGGCTCCGCCCGCGCCCGGCCCCTGACCAGGGACGTCACGGCGGCAGCCCGCCATGGCACGCACAAGGGGGCTATCACCTTCCGGCGATCGCCCCCTCGGCTCCGGTCAGGGCCTTCAGCCGCGCAGCTCGTCCGCGACCAGCTCCGCGATCTGCACGGCGTTCAGCGCCGCGCCCTTGCGCAGGTTGTCGTTGGACACGAACAGCGCCAGGCCGTTGTCCACCGTCTCGTCCACGCGGATGCGGCCCACGTACGAGGCGTCCTTGCCGGCCGCCTGGAGCGGGGTCGGGATCTCGGAGAGCTCCACGCCCGGCGCGTCCTTCAGCAGCTCGTACGCGCGCTCCACGCCGATCGGACGCTCGAAGCGGACGTTGACCTGAAGCGAGTGGCCCGAGAAGACCGGCACGCGCACACAGGTGCCCGAGACCTTGAGCTCCGGGATCTCCAGGATCTTGCGGGACTCGTTGCGGAGCTTCTGCTCCTCGTCCGTCTCGTGGGAGCCGTCGTCCACGAGGTTGCCGGCGAGCGGCAGGACGTTGAAGGCGATGGTGCGCTGGTAGACGCCCGGCTCGGGGAAGACGACGGCCTCGCCGTCGTGCGTCAGCTCGGCGGCACGGTCGGCGACCGCCTTGACCTGGTCGTCCAGCTCCGCGACGCCCGCGAGACCGGACCCGGAAACGGCCTGGTAGGTGGTCGCGACCATCGAGACGAGGCCGGCCTCCTGGTGCAGCGGCTTGAGGACCGGCATCGCGGCCATCGTGGTGCAGTTCGGGTTGGCGATGATCCCCTTGGGGCGGTCCTTGATCGCGTGCGGGTTCACCTCGGAGACGACGAGCGGCACCTCGGGGTCGCGGCGCCAGGCCGAGGAGTTGTCGATCACGACCGGGCCCTGCGAGGCGACCTTCTCGGCGAGCGCATTGGAGGTCGCGCCGCCGGCCGAGAACAGGACGATGTCCAGTCCGGTGTAGTCCGCCGTGGAGGCGTCCTCGACCGTGATCTCACGGCCCTCCCACGCGATGGTGGAGCCCGCCGAACGGGCGGAGGCGAAGAGCCTGAGCTCGTCGACCGGGAACTTCCGCTCGGCAAGGATCTTGCGCATGACCGTGCCGACCTGCCCGGTGGCTCCGACGATTCCGACCTTCACGGGGACTCCTCCGTACGTTTGTGCACCATCTTGCGGCATGGGGTGCCGCTCCATGATGCGTATGTCCCCGGCCGCCTTGTCCAATCGATTGTCCGCGGAACGGGACGCACGCCACACACACGGAAGGGCGGGCGCCTCTCGGACGCCCGCCCCCCCCACCGCATCACACCGTTATGGTGCGACCTTCCCGATCACGACGCTGCCGGTGCCCGCGGCCGTGCCGCGCGCGTTCAGCAGCCGCACCTCGCCGAAGAACTGCCGTCCCTCGGGAGCCGCGCTGTTCACGAGGACCTCGGCGGTGACCTGCGCGGTCGCGCCGTTGGCGAGCTTCACGGGGTCCGCGCCGACCTTGACCTGGCCGAGCGAGGGCGCGAAGTAGACGTCGCGGTAGTCGTACGTCGTGGTCTTGGCCGGGACCGAGTAGCCGTCGACCTCGATGGTGTACGTACCGGCCGCCGGCTTCACCAGGCTGACCGCCTCCTCCGAGTCGCCGTCCGCGGACGAGCCGACCGTCACGCCGTCCTTCTTGACCGCGAGGTCGAGGTCGGCGGCCTTGTCGGAGACGTTGCCGATGGCGACGTCGAAGCGCTCGACGCCCTCGCCGATGACGACCGTGGTCGTCTGCGTCTCGCGGTGGGCGATCGTCGGCTTGGCGACCTTCGAGGAGCCGAGCGAGCCGCCGGCCAGCTTGCCGTCGATGGCGGCGAAGCCGTTGGTCACGTTCCACCGCACCGCGGCCGGGGTGCCGATCTTCGCCTCGGCCAGGGTCTGGACGGCCGGGTCGAAGGAGGCGCCGAGCACGGCGACGTCCAGCTGGTACGGGTTGTCGAGCAGCGGCGACGTACGGCGCGACTCGACCTCGACCTCCCAGACGCCCGGCTGCGGGTTCGCGTACGACCGCAGGTCGGGGCGGCAGGTGTTCGCCGGGTTGGTGTAGTTCGGGTAGCAGTTCACCGTCGACGTCGGGTCCGACGGCACACCGTACGGGTGGAGGGAGACGAACCGGGTCTGGCTGCCCGCCGCGAGACCGCCGAGCGCGATCTCCAGGCTCTTCGCACCCTTCGGAACGGTGACGAAGTAGGACTTGTGGCTGTTGCGCTGCACCGAGCCGGACGCGGACAGCGTGTACGAGGGCTGCGCCAGCTCGTGCGAGGCGACCACCGTGGTGAGGACCTGCTTGTCGATGCCCTCGGTCCGGTGGTCGTCGACCTCCAGGATCGCGCTGTGCACACCGGCGGACCGGGGCGCCGCGGCGACCTTGACGGTGACCGGCCGGTTCAGCGGGAGCGCCACCTCGTCGTCACCGACGATCCGGAAGGTGCCGTCGTTGTTCTCGAAGTGCAGCTCGTGCCGCACCGGACGGTCCGGGCCCGTGGTGCGGGTGACGACGACGTCGTACGTCTTCTTCCCGCCGGCCTTGAGGCCGCCCTCGCGGTCGTACAGACCGGTGCCGAAGCCCGGGGTCTTCAGGAACTGGTCGATCGCGGTGTCGACCGGAGCCTTGACGCTGTACTCGTGGGCGGTCGCACCGTCCTCGATGGCGTCCCAGGCGTCCACGATGTTGATCAGGCCGGCGCCTTCCTCGTGCGCCTGCGTGCCGCGGATGTGGTCGGCGGTGCTGACGAGCGCCGTGCGCAGCTTCGCCGGGGTCAGCTCGACGTCGTTCTGCTTGGCCGCCGAGATCAGCAGCGCGGCCGCGCCCGCGGCCTGCGGGGAGGCCATCGAGGTGCCCTGGAGCATCGAGTAGCCCGGCGGGAGCCGGTAGCCCGCCTCGGCGACCGGGCCGCCGGGCGCCCAGGTCTGCGTGGTGTTGATGGCGGCGCCGGGCGCGCTCAGGGTCGGCGTGAAACCGCCGTCCTCGCGCGGACCGCGGGAGGAGAAGGGCAGCATCGCGTACTTCTTCTCCACGACCGAGCCGTAGTTCGCGGCCCAGGTCTCGCGGGAGATGGTGGCGCCGACGCTGATGACCTTGTCGGCCAGGGACGGATCGCCGATGGTGTTGACGCCGGGGCCGCTGTTGCCGGCCGAGACGACCAGCTGGACGCCGTAGGTGTCGATCAGGCGGGTGTAGAGCTCCGCGCGGGCGTTGTTGCCGTCGTTGAGCGCCGGCAGGCCCCCTATGGACATGTTGACGATGTCCACGCCGCGGTTGATGACCAGGTCGGCCATGCCCTCGGTCAGGGCCACGTTGGTGCAGCCGCCGGACCAGGTGCACGCGCGCGAGGAGACGAGCTTGGCGCCGGGCGCGGCGCCGTTCATCTCGCCGCCGAAGAGGCCGTTGGCGGCGGTGATGCCGGCGACGTGGGTGCCGTGCGAGCCCTCGATCACACCGATGCTGACGTAGTCGGCCTTGGCGCCGGCGGCGTTGTGGACGACGTCCTTGCGGACCTCGATCACGAACGGGATGCGCTCGACGACGTCGGTCGCCGGGTTGTCGGTGCCGAAGTAGCCGACCTGGAAGCCGTTCTTGTACGGCTTCATGACGGTGTCGTTGGTGAAGTCGCCGTCGTTGTTCAGGTCCACCCGGGCGGTGCGGGTGCCCGCGTCGTACAGCACACCCCACTTGTCCGTGGTGTCGCCGTCACGGTTGAGGTCTCCGGCCATGTCGCCGCCACGGGTGGCGGACTCGGCGAAGGTCTGGAAGCCGTACGACCCGGCCGGGGCGGACCAGGTGCGGCCGCCGGCGGTGAACGTCGGGCCGCTGACGGCAGTGTCCATCCGCAGCCAGGTGCCGTCGCCGTCGGCCACCGGGTCGGTCGCCGTGACCCAGTCGACGATCTTGCGCTCGCCGGTGGTCGTCTTCTGCAGCGCGGGGTGCCCGAGGTCGACGCCCGAGTCCAGGATGCCGATGGTGACCCCTCGGCCGTCGGCCTCGGGATTGTCCTCGACGAACTCGACCGCGCCCGTCTCGAAGGACGGGTTGTACGGGTTCTCGGCGGGCGTGTCCTTGCCGGGAGCCGGGTAGGTGCCCTCGGCCGCGGTGGCCGCTCCCTCGGCGCGGTCGCCGGCCGGCGTCGGGTCGTCCAGCTCGATCTCGTGCTTGAGGTCGATGCCGTGGACGCTGGAGAGCTTGGCCACTGCCGTCAGGGCGTCCTCGGCCTCGGCGGTGGGCAGCGTCGCACGGACATAGCCGAGCTTGTCGAACGTCCTGCCGACCGTGGCGCCCTCGACCGCGTCGAGCCGGCCGGCGACCTGCTCGGTCTCCCCGGGGGCGGTGGCGACCATGACGGTCACGGTCTTGCGGCCGTCGGCCTCGGCCTCGGCGAGCAGTTCGGCGTCGGCCGTGCCGAGCTTGTCCGTGGGGGACGCCGCGGTCCTGAGGCCCTTGGTGGCCGAGGGGTCGTCGACGGGCGCCGAGGCGACGGCCGGGACGACGCCCGCTGCGGCCAGTGCGGCCACGAGCGAGGCGGCCGCCGCCACCCGGGCAGCGCGTCTGTGCCCGGGTGCGGAGCGCTCTGTGCTGGAGCTCTGGGGCTGGGGGGTCATCTGCATCCCTGTTCGTGGAAGAGAGGGTCCGGAATTCGGTACCGGATGACCGCTCAGCCTTTCGTAAAGAACAGCGGTTTGTGGAGACTTGATCGAGTCGTGAAGCCGACGTGGCGGAGATCCGCCAGCGCGCCGGATGCGTCAGCGCGGTCAAATCAGGCGATGCCGCCCGCTGTTCACCCCTCGCGGGTCCGCGCGTAATGGCGCGAGGCCTTCGCCCGGTTGCCGCACAGGGCCATGGAGCACCAGCGGCGGGTGCCGTTGCGCGACGTGTCGAAGAAGTGCAGGACGCAGGCGTCGTGCGCGCAGGCGCGGATCCGGTCGGGCGCGGTGCGCAGCAGGTCGAGGTGGTCCCGGGCCGCGATCCAGCCGGGTCCCCAGGCCGTATCGGTGAACTCCGCCTCCTCGCCGGGGCCTTCGTCCGTCAGCGTGGCGCGGATGCGGCCGTGCGCGAGGACGGCGTCGACGCGTGCGGCGGCCTTCGCGTCCGTGCGGTCGACCAGCGCGGCCAGTGCGTCCCGGGCGACGAGGGTGTTCTCCCGCGTGGCCGCGTCGGCGGCGAACCGGTCCGCGAGGCCGTTCGTCCGCAGCCAGATCTCCAGCCCGCCGGTGTCCTCGAGCAGGTCCTGGAGCTCACCGTCCTGCATCCAGCGGGTGTTGAGGAGGTCGAGCGAGACCGGCTCGCCGAGGAGGGGGCGTGGGTCGGCGGCGGTCATGCGTGTTCCTTCGCTCCGTTGCGTCTAACCCCTCAAGGGTACGTGTCCGGTTGCGCCTCTCGAACCTAACCGTTAAATTGAATGTGAGTGGTTAGCCATCGAGGCGGAACCGCACGACGCAGAGAGGTCTTCCATGACGTCCAGCAGCGCGCTTGCCAGCGGCCACATCGGCCTCAACGTGACCGACCTCGGCCGGTCGCTTCCCTTCTACGCCGACACCCTCGGCTTCGAGGTCATCGGCGAGGGCAAGGAGGACGGCCGGCGCTTCGCCTTCCTCGGCCGCGACGGCACCCTCGTCCTCACCCTGTGGCAGCAGGCGGAATCCGCCTTCGACGCCACCCGTGCGGGGCTGCACCACCTCGCCTTCGAGGCCGCGTCCATCAACGAGGTCCGTGCGGCCGAGGCGCGCCTGAAGGACCTCGGCGTCGACTTCGCCCACGACGGCGTCGTCGCCCACCGGGAAGGCGCGGCGTCCGGCGGCATCTTCTTCCACGACCCCGACGGCACCCGGCTGGAGATCTACGCGCCGTCAGGCGCCGAGGAGTCGCCCGCACCCAGCGCCGCAGCGCCCACCTGCGGCTTCTTCTAGGCCGTCCGCCGCCGCCCTCAGGAGCTGACTCCCATGGACCTCGCACCGGGCCCCTACCACCACGGCTCCCTCGCCGTGCAGCGCCGCGTCGGCGTGCGGGAGCAGGCGGCGCACGTCGGACGCTCGATCGGCTCCGGCATCAAACCGGTCGCCGCGGCCTTCCTCGGCCTGCAGCCCATGCTCGTGCTCGGCGCGGCGGACGAGGCGGGCCGGATGTGGGCCTCGCTGCTCACCGGACCGCCCGGATTCCTGCGGGCCACGGGAGCGCACCACGTCTCGATCGCCGGGAGCGTGCGCGGCCACGACCCGCTCGCCCGGACACTGTCAGGTCCTCCCGTGGCGGCCGGCGCGATCGTCCTGGACCCGCGCACACGCCGGAGGATGCGGATGGGCGGCACCGTCCGCCCGTCCGCCCGCGGGCTGCTCGTCGAGACCGAGCGGGTCTTCGCCAACTGCCCCAAGTACCTCCAGAAGAGGGAGCTGTACGAGACCGGCGCGGACACGCCCCCGGCCGGTCCCGTGCGGCGCGGCGAACGCCTCGACCCCGACCGGACGGCCTTCGTGCGCGCCGCCGACACCTTTTTCGTCGCCACGGGCACACCCGACGGCGCCGACGCGAGCCACCGCGGCGGGAACCCGGGCTTCCTCCGGGTCGTCTCGCCGACCGAGCTGAGCTGGGAGGACTATCCCGGCAACGCGATGTTCCTGACCCTCGGCAACCTGGAGCGCGACCCGCGGGCCGGACTGCTGCTGCTCGACTGGAGCACCGGGACCACGCTCCAGCTCACCGGCACGGCGCGCACCGAGCACATGCCGGACGGCGGCCGCACCGTCCGCTTCACGGTGTCCGGCGTCGTGCACGCCGAGGCGGCGTCGCCGCTGCGCTGGTCCGGCCCCGAGTTCTCCCCGGCGAACCCGCCCGTCCCCGACGACCCGCCGGTAGCCTCACCGGATGAACAGGGAGCTGAGGGTGGCGGCGTACGCCGTGTGCATACGGGATGAACAGATCCTGCTCGCCCGCTGGGTGGCGGGTGACGGCACCAGGAAATGGACGCTGCCCGGCGGCGGGATGGACCACGGTGAGGACCCCCTGGACACCGTCGTCCGCGAGGTCGAGGAAGAGACCGGCTACGCGGCGGAGATGACCGCCCTGCTCGGCATCGACTCGATGCGCCGTCGCTACCCGCGCAAACTCGGCATGTTCGCCGACTTCCAGGGCCTGAGGATCGTCTACGAGGGCCGCGTCACGGGTGGTGAACTGCGGTCCGAGACGAACGGGTCGACCGATCTGGCCGCGTGGCACGCCCTGGGCGCTGTACCGGGACTCGACCGGGTCACCCTGGTCGACATCGGACTCGAACTGTGGCGCTCCCGGCCGGCGCTCGGTTCCGTCCCTCAGCGCGGCAGCGCCATCACATAGGCCGCGGGCTCCCGGTCCGCCGCCGCCATCAGGGCCGTACGCACCACGACCGCCTGCTGCTCGGGCGCGTCCCGCAGCTTGCGGGGCGTGATGTGGACGACCGTGATGCCCAGGCGTTCGAGTACGTCCCGCTTGTGGGCGTACTCCGACCGCAGGACGTCCTCGTCGTGCCGGGGCGCGCGTGTGTCCAGCTCGACGGCGACGGCCTGGTCCGGCCAGTACGCGTCGACCCCGCCGAGGTGGGGGCCGCCGGGCAGCCGCAGATCCACGTTCCACAGCGGCTCGGGCAGGCCGCTCGCGCGCACCAGCGCGTAGAGCCGGCCCTCGGCCAGCGCCCGGCCCTCGGCGAGCAGCAAGTCGACGGCGTCCATGACGTGGGGCTGGTCGAGCAGCCGGGCGTCGCTCAACTCCCTGACGACCGCAGCGGGTTCGCAGCCGCGGCGGACGGCCTCCGTCATCAGCAGCCGGACCCGCTGGGGGGCGTCGGTCAGCCCGGCGACGGCGTCGGCGAGGGCGCGCGCCACCGGGGCGACCGGCACGCCGCCGGCCTCCTCGGCGATCGGCAGCACCTGCCCGCGCACCAGCCGGACGCACCCGGTGGACCGCAGACGCCGCGTACGGGGCACGAGCACGTCGATCACGTCGAGCGTGCTCAGCGGGGGAACGCCGGAGAACCCGTGCAGCGCGAGCGCGGCGAGCCCGGTGACCATCGCCTGGCCGTACGGCGCCGAGTCGTTCCGCTGGGCGGGGACCGCGGGCCGCCCGGCGTACAGGAGCGCGGCGCGCAGCCGTTCCTCGCCGGTCACCGCCCCGGACCGCAGGAGGTACACCCCGGGCAGCAGCACCTGCCAGGGCCCACCGGCCCTGCACTGCTGCGCGGCCCGTCCCGGCGTGACACCGCGTGAGCGCAACTCGGCGCCGGACACGAGTTCGGGGAGGTGGTGGGGGTGGAGGGGGAGGGGAGTGTCGCACTGTTCCATGCGGAGGGAATGCCCGGGGGTGAGCGGGTCCCTAACCCCTGTTACACGCTCGTCGGAATTTCGGGACAAGACCGCACTAAAGTACGCGCGTTCGAGTGCCGATGGGGGTGCCGGTGGGGGCCGCTGCGCGGGCTAGTCCCCTACCCGCCCCTTCCCGAACCGGGGGCTCCGCCCCCGGACCCTCCCCCTACGGCCTGGCGGCCGTGGGAGGGACCCTCACCTACGCCCTGCGGGCGTGGGGGACCCCCGGCGCCTCATTCGCCGGCGGGGCTGACTTTGTCAGCCCGTCCGGCGTTTGAGGACACCGCGCGAAACGCGGTACGGGGTCTGGGGCGAAGCCCCAGTTCCGGGAAGGGGCGGGGTGGGGAACGCGCAGCGCCCCCCGTCCCCTACGACCCGTCCCGCTCCTGCGCGCGCAGTGCCCTCGCCAGGTCGTCGCGGGCCTCGAGGACCAGTCGGCGCAGCGCCGGCGCCGTCGACTCGTGCGCGGCGAGCCACTCGTCCGTCGCCGCCAGCGTGCCCGGCGAGTCCTGGAGCGACGGGTACAGGCCCCGCACCACGTCCATCGCGATCTGGATCGACCGCTCCGACCAGACCCGCTCGATCGCCTCGAAGTACTTCGGGGCGTACGGCGCCACCAGGTCACGCTGCGAGGGCTGGGCGAAGCCCGCGATCGTCGCCTCCACCAGCGCGTTGGACAGCTTGTCCGACTCCACCACCGCGGCCCACGCCTGGGCCTTCACCGCAGCGGACGGCCGCGCCGCCAGGCAGCGCACCTCGTGCCGCTTGCCCGACGCCGTGTCGTCGCGCGCCAGCTCCGCCGCGATCACGGACTCGTCCGCCCGGCCGTGCGCGGCCAGCGGCCCCAGGAACGCCCAGCGCAGCTCCTGGTCCACGTCCAGGCCGTCGATCTTCTCCGTACCGTCCAGCAGACCGGACAGCAGCCGGAAGTCCTCGTCCCGCGCCGCCACCGACGCGAAGAACCGCGCCCACGTCAGCTGGTGCTCCGTGCCCGGCTCCGCGCGCCGCAGCTCACCCAGCGCGCCCTCGGCCAGCAGCCGGGAGCCCTCCTCGCGCCACGCGGGGGCCGCGTAGTGCACCAGCGCCGCACGGGTCCACGCGTGCAGCATCTGCAGGACGCCGATGTCCGACTCCCGCCCGGCGAACCGCAGCACCAGGTCCACGAAGTCCCGCGCCGGCATCAGCGCGTCACGCGTCATGTTCCACAGCGCCGACCAGGCGAGCGCCCGGGCCAGGGGGTCCTCGATGTCGCCCAGGTGCGCCCGCAGCGTCGCCAGCGAGTCCTCGTCGAAGCGGACCTTGCAGTACGTCAGGTCCTCGTCGTTGACGAGGACCAGCTCTGCCCGCTCCGTGCCCGCCAGTTCGGACACCACCGTGCGCGCCCCGACGACGTCCACGCCGGCGCTCGCGTACCGCACGAGCTTCCCGTCCTCGATCCGGTACAGCCCGACCACCACCCGGTGGGGCCGGAGCGTGTCGCCGTCCTGGGCGATCGCGAGCTCGGTGATCCGGCCGTCCTCGCCGTACAGGACCTCCGGCGTCAGCGAGTCGACGCCGGACGTCTCCAGCCAGGAGCGCGACCACTCCTTCATGTCCCGTCCGGAGGTCTCCTCCAGCACGGACAGCAGGTCGTCGAGGCGGGTGTTCCCGTACGCGTGGCGCTTGAAGTAGCGCCGCGCCCCCTCCAGGAACGCCTCCCGGCCCACGTACGCCACCAGCTGCTTGAGCACCGAGGCGCCCTTGGCGTACGTGATGCCGTCGAAGTTGAGCTTGGCGTCCTCCAGGTCACGGATGTCGGCCGTGATCGGGTGGGTCGACGGCAGCTGGTCCGCGCGGTAGGCCCACGCCTTGCGGTTGTTGGCGAAGGTGACCCAGCCGTTGGTGAAGCGGGTCGCCTCCACCATGGAGAACGAGCCCATGAAGTCGGCGAACGACTCCTTGAGCCACAGGTCGTCCCACCAGCGCATGGTGACCAGGTCGCCGAACCACATGTGCGCCATCTCGTGCAGGATCACGTTCGCCCGGCGCTCGTACGACGCCTGCGTCACCTTGCCCCGGAAGACGAACTCCTCGCGGAAGGTCACACAGCCGGGGTTCTCCATGGCGCCCAGGTTGTACTCGGGCACGAACGCCTGGTCGTACTTCCCGAACGGGTACGGGTAGTCGAAGTGGTCGTGGAAGAAGTCGAGGCCCTGCTTGGTGACGAGGAAGATGGCGTCGGCGTCGAAGTGCCTGGCCAGGGCCTTGCGGCACATCGCGCCCAGCGGGATCCGCAGCACCGTGCCTGCCCCGGAGCCTTCGGCCCGGGAGGTGCCCCCGGGGAGCTCCCGCTCGTACACATCCGTCTCGTAGTGGTACGGGCCGGCGACGACCGCCGTGATGTACGTCGAGATCGGCCGCGTCTCGGCGAAGTGCCACACTCCGTCCTCGGCGCGGGCGCCCTCCCCGTTGCTCCACACGGTCCAGCCCTCGGGCGCGGTCACCGCGAAACGGAACGGCGCCTTGAGGTCGGGCTGTTCGAAGTTCGCGAAGACGCGGCGCGCGTCGGCCGGCTCGTACTGCGTGTAGAGGTAGACCTCGCCGTCCTCCGGGTCGACGAAGCGGTGCAGGCCCTCGCCGGTGCGGCTGTAGGCGCACTGCGCGTCCACGACGAGCACGTTCTCGGCGGCCACCGAGTCGAGCGCGATCCGGGAGCCGTCGAAGGCGGCGGCGGGGTCGAGCTCCCGGCCGTTGAGTGTGATGCCGCTCACGGACGGGGCGATCAGGTCCACGAAGGTCGGCGCACCCGGCTCGGCGGCACGGAAGCGGATCGTCGTCACCGAGCGGAACGTGCGCGGCCCGGCCGCCTCCTCGGCGTCCCCGACCGCGGACCGTACGTCGAGGGCGACTTCGTACCCGTCGACGGTCAGCAGCTCGGCCCGGATGCGGGCCTCGTCGCGGGACAGATTCTCACCGGGCACGGGCACTCCTTCGTGTCTCGTTCGAACAGGAGCGATCCTCCCATGTGCTCCTGGCAGCCGGTACGGGGGAATCCCTCGCGGGCGGGTCGCGTTGCCCCTAGCAGGCAGGGCGCCGCACCTTCACGAGGAGTGACATGTCCGACAACGGCAAGACGCCAGTCGACTTCTGGTTCGATCCCCTGTGCCCCTGGGCATGGATGACCTCCCGCTGGATGCTGGAGGTCGAGAAGGTCCGCGACGTCGAGGTCCGCTGGCACGTGATGAGCCTCGCCGTGCTGAACGAGAACAAGCTGGACGAGCTCCCGGAGGAGTACCGGGAGATGCTCGCGACCAAGGCTTGGGGCCCGGTGCGGGTCGTTGTCGCCGCCGCGCAGGAGCACGGCGAGGAGGTGCTCGGCAAGCTGTACACCGCGCTCGGCACCCGCTTCCACAACAAGGGCGAGGGGCCGACCCAGGCGGCGATCCGCGAGGCGTTGGAGGACGTCGGCCTGCCCGTCTCGCTCGCCGAGTACGCCGACAAGGACACGTACGACGCCGAGCTGCGCGCCTCCCACGACGAGGGGATCAGCAAGGTCGGCCAGGAGGTCGGCACGCCGGTCATCGCGGTCCCGGGCGCCGACGGCGAGCAGATCGCCTTCTTCGGCCCGGTCGTCACCCCCGCCCCCAAGGGCGAGGAGGCGGCGAAGCTGTGGGACGGCACGCTGCTGGTGGCGTCGATCCCGGGCTTCTACGAGATCAAGCGCACCCGCACGCAGGGGCCGATCTTCGACTGAGACCGGACACCGGAGGACGGTCCCCGCCGCATCGTTCCCCCAGAGCTTCGCCCGGGAGGACCCCCACGGGGCCGTCCTCCTTCCGCCTGTCCGGTGAGGGCCGGGCCGTGATCAGCCCTGGTCCTGGGACCCGGCGGTGAACTCCTCGCGCGCGGCGACCGCGAGGTCCGGGAAGTCGGTGACGACGGCGTCGACGCCGAGCCCGTAGTGCAGGGCGTACTCGGCGAACGCGTCGCCGAAGCCGTTCGGGTCCGTCCCCCGCCGCAGGTGCGCGGGCAGGAACTGGTTCTCCGCGCGGAACGTGTACGCGCCGACGCGCAGCCCGGCCGCGTGCGCGTCCGCCAGCAGCGTCGACGGCGCGACGACGGACGACTTGTCCGGGCCGATCCAGTCGGCGTATCCGGCGATCTCGCGCAGCCCCTCGGGCGTCATCATCTGCGCGTAGGTCTTGTCGTGCCCGAACGGGCCGCCCCGGGTGCCGAGCGCCTGCCACAGCGGGACGCGCAGCTCCGCCTCGGCGACGCGCAGCAGGCTGGACGGTTCGAAGGACTGGACGACGCACTCGCGCCCGTCCAGCCGGTTGCGCCGCACCAGGCGCACCAGCTCCTCCTCCAGCGGCAGCCCGACGGAGCGGAAGTAGCTCGGGTGCTTGGTCTCCGGGAACACGGCGATGGTGCGGCCGTGCTCCTTGGACAGGGCGCGGGCGAGGTCGACGACCTCCTGGAACGTCATGACGGTCTCCCGGCCGTCGAAGACGGTGTTGTGGTTGCGCACCAGCGGCAGCCGCTCGACCGCCCGCAGCGTCTTGAGCTCGGCGAGCGTGAAGTCCTCGGTGAACCAGCCGGTCACCGCGCGCCCGTCGACGGTCTTCGTGGTGCGGCGGTCCGCGAACTCGGGGTGCTGTGCGACGTCCGTCGTCCCCGATATCTCGTTCTCGTGCCGCACGACGAGCACATGGTCCCTGGTCGGCACGAGGTCGGGCTCGATCCAGTCGGCTCCGGCCCGGACGGCCGCGGTGTACGAGGCGGCGGTGTGCTCGGGCCGCCAGCCCGCGGAGCCGCGGTGGCCGATGACGAGCGGGCCCTTCGGCCGCTTCCCCGTCTGCGTCGCAGCGGCGGGCGTGGCGGCGAACGCGGTGGCGGCGGCCGCCCCGGCGGCGAACAGTACCGAACGGCGTCCTGGAGTTGCGGACATACGGATCTCCCTGTGAGAACTGCTCGGGCACGAGTGGGGGGCGCTGTGCACACGCTGGTCACACGAGGTTGCGGCGGGGCGGCGGCGAGGTGTCCCCCTGATGGCCGGTCAGGTCCTGCGGGCACGGGCGCGGGCCGCCGCCAGCCGGTCCAGGTGATCCTCGTACGCCTTGGCGTAGTACGCGGCCCGTTCCGGGTCGGGCGCGACCACGGACGTCGGGGCCGTCCAGGACGCTACGTCCAGCTCCACGCCGTGCCGTGCCGCCGATGCCAGGACCGCGCCCCTGGCGCCCACCTCACCCTCCACGATGCGCAGTTCGCGTCCGAGGGCGTCCGCGAACAGGCGCGTCCAGGCGGGGGAACGGGTGCCGCCGCCGCAGATCGCGAGAGTGCCGGTCAGTCCGGCGGCGTCCAGACAGTGACGGGCGGCGAAGGCGATCCCCTCGCAGGTGGCCCGGATCAGATCGGCCTTCGACGACTCCAGGCTGACACCGGACAGTTCGGCGCGCAGCCGGGGCTCGACGAAGGGCGCGCGTTCACCGGAGGGCGCGAAGTAGGGCAGGACGTGCACCCCGTGCGCGCCGGGCGGAGTGGCAGCCAGCAGGGCGTCCACCTCGGTGTGGCGCACGCCGGTGGTGGCGAGCACCCAGTCGAGGGCGGCCGTGCCCACCATCGCCGGCATGGCGCGCAGGAAGTCGCCGGGCCGGTCGGTCGAGATGTACAGGCCGGCGGGCTCGCCGGCGAGGTCGACGTCGCGGGTGGCGACGAGCGACGCCAGACAGGTGCCGACGATCAGCAGACCGTCGCCGGGCGTGGTGACGCCCGCCCCGAGGGCGCACGCCGGGAGGTCGTAGGGGCCGTTGGCGATGGGGGTCCCGGAGGGCAGGGTGCCGGTGGCGAGGGGGTCGGCGACCGGCGGGAGCAGGCCGCTGCGGTGCGACAGCCCGAGCGCGTCGACGACGTCCGGCGCGTAGCTGCGGGTGTGCGGGTCGAGGAAGGGCATCGACGCGTCCGACACGTCGGTCGCCCGCAGCCCGGTCAGCCGCTGGAAGACCATGTCCTTGCAGTACAGGGCGGTGGCCGCGGCGTCCAGCGAGTGCGGCTCGTGCTGCTCCAGCCAGGCCAGCACCGGGCCGGGGCAGCCGGGGAACATGGCGCTGCCGGTGCGCCGGAACACCGACTCGAAGACGCCCGAGGCCAGCCATTCGCCGACCAGCTCGTGGGCCCGGCCGTCCATCCAGGAGATGGCGGGCCGCACGGGCCGGCCGCTCTCGTCGACCAGCCACACGCCGTCGCCCTGCCCGGTGAGCCCGACCAGGGCGACCTCCTCGCCCCCGGCTCTCAGCGCGCCGAGGACGTCGACGACCGCGTCGTACACCTCGTCCATGTCCTGTTCGACATGGCCGCCGCGGATGTCCAGGGCCACGGGGCGGGACTCGACGGCCAGCGCCGCCCCGCTCGCGTCGAAGGCAGCGGCCTTCACCACGGACGTGCCCACATCGATGCCGATGAACATCGCCATTGCCGCAGCCTCCTCGGCTCAGGTGTCAGGTCAGTGCGTGAGCGAGCGGTTCGCCGCGGAGGTGGCGCGCCACCTCCGCCGCCGCGATCGCCGCCGCCTTGTGCGCCACGGCCCGGCTCGCTCCGCCCAGATGCGGGGTGAGCACCAGGTTCGGGGTGGTGAGCAGCCGTGATCCCGGCGCGGGCGGCTCCTGTTCGTAGGTGTCCAGCGCGGCCGCGGCGATATGGCCGCTGTCCAGCGCGTCGCACAGCGCCTCCGTGTCGAGGAGGCCGCCGCGGGCCGCGTTCACCAGGACCGAGCCCTGCGGCATCAGCGCCAGTTCCCGGGCGCCGATCAGGTGCCGGGTCTCGGGCGTGAGCCGGGCGTGCAGCGTCACCACGCGCGAGCGGGTGAGCAGCGCGTCCAGCGACGAGGCGCGCATCCCGTGCACGTCGCCGCGCACGTACGGGTCGTACACCTCCACCTCGGCGCCGAACGCGCACAGCACCCGGGCGACGCGGCTGCCCACCGCGCCGTAGCCGACGAGACCGACCGGGGCGTCCTCCAGCTCGGGTCCGCACCGCTCGTACGTGTAGTACGAGGCGTCCCAGCGGCCCTCGCGGGCGAGGGAGTCGTGCGCCTCGGGGATGCGGCGCAGCGCGGAGATCATCAGCCCGATCGTGAACTCGGCCGTGGCCGCCGCGTTGCGGCCCGGTGCGAAGCAGACGCGCACCCCGCGGGCGCGCGCGGCCTCGGCGTTCACGTTCACCGGCCCGCCGCGGCAGACGGCGATCAGACGCAGGGCGGGCGCCGCGGCGAGCACCCGCTCGGTGAACGGCGCCATCTGGGTCACGCAGACCTCGACGCCGTCGAGCGCCTCGATCAGGGCGTCCTCGGCGTCGCTCGCCTCGTCGACCTCGCCCACCTTGCCGAACGGCTCCAGCGGCCAGGGCAGGGCCAGTTCGGTCAGTTCGAAGGGATGGCCCTCGAGGTCGTGGCGCAGCGCCGCCGCGATGAGGGCGTTGCGTACGAACAGGTCACCGGCGGCCAGGATCTTCATCGCAGGGCGTCTCCCGTATCGGCGTCGAAGACATGGGTGAGCTCGGCGGCGGCGGCGACGTGGACGGTCGCGCCGCGTTCCGGGCGCACATCGGGTGCGGTCTGCACGACCAGCGGGCGGTCCACGCCCTCCAGGGCGAGCGTGGCGATCCCCGCCTCCAGGAGCGGTTCATGGGCGCTGACGGTGGCCCGTACGCCGACGTCCGTCAGCCTCAGGTCCTCCGGCCGCACGCCGAGCACCACCCGGCGGCCCGCCGGGAGCGGCCGGGGCAGCGGCACGCGCACGGTGGGGGACAACCGCAGCAGGCCGCCGTCCTCGACGGTGCCCGGGAGCAGGTTCATCGCGGGCTCGCCCACGAAGTCGGCGACGAAGAGGTTCGTGGGCGCGTCGTAGATCTCGTGCGGGGTGCCGAGCTGCTGGATCACCCCGTCCTTCATCACCGCGATCCGGTCTGCCAACGACAGCGCCTCCTCCTGGTCGTGTGTGACCAGGATCGTGGTGTGCCCCAGATCCCGCTGGATCCGCTTGAGCTCACGGCGCGTCGTGTCGCGCTGGGCGGCGTCCAGGTGGGACAGGGGCTCGTCCAGCAGAAGGACGTCCGGCTCGCGGATGAGGGCCCGGGCGAGCGCGACCCGCTGCTTCTGGCCGCTGGAGAGCCCGGCGGGACGGGCGTCGAGCAGCCCGGAGATCCCGATGCGCTCGGCCATCTCCGCGACCCGCCGCGCGATCTCGGCCCGGCCGGCGCTGCGCCGGGCCGCCAGTCCGAAGGCCAGGTTCTCGGCGACCGTGAGCGGGGGGTAGAGCGCGTAGTTCTCGAAGGCGACACCGATGTTGCGGCGCTGGGCGGGCAGGCCCACCACGGAGGTGCCGTCGACGAGGATGTCGCCGCCCGTCACCTGCTCCAGCCCCGCGATCATCCGCAGTGTCGTGGACTTCCCGCAGCCGGACGGGCCGAGCAGCCCGAGCAGCTCGCCGGACTCCAGCCGCAGATCGATCCCGCGTACCGCCTCCACGGCCGGCCGTCCCCGGGCGGCGTACGTCTTGCGCAGCTCGCGCAGGGCCAGTTCGGTCACCCGCCCACCTCCCGTTCAGTCACTGGCGGCCTCGCAGACCTGGTAGGGGACCTTGTGCTCGTCCAGTTCGCGCAGGGCCTCGGCCGGCGCCCCGTCGTCGACGAGCACCAGGTCGAAACGGGAGAGCGGAGCGAGGCGGTGCAGGGCCACCCGCCCCAGCTTGGAGTGGTCGAGCAGCAGGACGTTGCGGGCCGCCGAGTCGAGCATCGCCCGCTTCACGGACACGATGTGCTGCTCCTGGTGGTAGGCGAAGCCCCCGGAGGCCGCCGACGTGGAGGTGAAGCAGATGTCGACCTGGAGCGACTGGACGGCCTCCACGCACGACACGCCCAGGAACGAGGAGTGCAGCGGGTCGTAGTCGCCGCCGAGCGCCATCAGGTGGATGCCCCGCTCGGACGACAGCAGGGTCAGGGCCTCGAGGAAGTTGGTGACGACCGTCAGCGGGGTGATCGGTGAGAGCCGGCGGGCGATCTCCAGTGTGGAGGTGGAGTCGTCGAGCATGACGGCCATGCCCGGTTCGATCAGGGTCAGCGCGTGGGCCGCGACGGCCGCCTTCTCACGGCGCATGGTCTTGAGCCGGTAGGCGACGTTCGACTCGAACACCCCCGAGGGCTGGGCGGTCACCCCGCCGCGGAACTTGCGCACGATGCCCTGCCTCTCCAGCTCGTCGAGGTCGCGGTGGATGGTCATCAGACTGACGTCGAACCGCTCGGCGAGCTCGGCCGCCGTCCCTTCGCCCTGGGCGAGGACGTACTCGGCTATCGCCGCCTGGCGGAGTGCGGGGCCGCGCTGCGCTGGGGTGCTCATGAGGTGTTTCCTTCGATCCTTCGTCCTGGTCCCTGCGGCCCGTCGGCCTCGAACAGCAGCAGGGTCTCAGGCCGGGCGGTCAGCCGGACAGGATCGTCGGGACGCAGGGAGGCGGCCTCGGCGCGCGGCACGACGAGCGAGACGTGCCGGTTGCCGACGCGGACGGTCACCTCGACGGACCGGCCCAGTGTCTCGGTGACGTAGACAGTCCCGGTCAGCACGCAGCCGGCGCTTCCGCCGAGGGTGAGGTCACGCGGCCGCACGCCCAGCTGCACCGGGGCGCCGGGCGCGGCGGCCACCCGGGGAGCCCGCTCGCAGTCCCCCTCCAGCAGCCGGAACGTGCCGTCCTCGCCCGCGGTCCCCGGCAGCAGGTTGATCCGCGGCCGCCCGAACGACCGTGCCACGAACGTGTCGTACGGCCGGTGCCACAGCTCCTCGCGGGTGCCCGTCTGCACGATCCGCCCGTCCCGGATCACCCCGATCCGGTCGCCCAGCGCGAGCGCCTCCACCGAGTCGTGCGTGACGTACAGCGTGGTCGTGCGGCGGACCGCGCCGATGGCCTTGAGCTCGGCGCGCATCGCCTGGCGCAGCTTGGCGTCCAGGTGGGACAGCGGCTCGTCGAGCAGGAACGCCCGCGCCGGCCGCACCAGCACCCGCCCGAGCGCCACCCGCTGGCGCTGCCCGTTGGACAGTTCGCCCACGGGCCGCTCCAGCAGGGCCCCGATGCCGAGCAGGCCGGCGATCTCACCGATCCGCTCGCGCGCCTTGTGTGCGGGGAGGCGGTGGCGCGGCGAGCGGAGCGGGGAGGCGAGATTGTCATATGCCGAGCGGTGTGGATAGAGGGCGTACGACTCGAAACACATGGCGACGCCCCGGTCGTACGGCTCCACTCCCGTCATGTCCTCGCCGTCGAGTTCGACCGTGCCCGCGGTGGGCTCCTCCAGGCCCGCGATCGTCTTGAGGGTGGTCGTCTTGCCCGCCCCGGACGGCCCGAGCAGACAGAAGAACTCGCCCTCGGCCACCTCCAGTTCGATCCCGTCGAGCGCGGTCGTCCGCCCGAACGTCTTGGTGACGCCCCTCAGCGCGATGGCGGCCGTCATGACTTCACCGCCCCGAAGGACAGGCCGCGCACCAGGTACCGCTGGATCGTCAGGGCCAGTAGCAGAGGCGGGACGACGGAGACGAGGGCCGCGGCCGCGGTCAGGTTGTACTTGGGCCGGTCGCCGCCGAGGAACGACAGCGCGCCCACCGTCACGGTCTGCGCGTCGGAGGAGGTGAGGATGAGCGGGAAGACGAAGTTGTTCCAGGCGAAGATGAACGCGAGCAGCGACACGGCCGCGACGCCGGGCTTCACCAGCGGCAGCGCCACCGTGAAGAACGCCTGCTTGCGGGTGTAGCCGTCCAGCAGCGCCGCCTGCTCCAGCTCCGGCGACAGGTCGGAGAAGTACGAGCGCATGATCCACACGATCAGCGGCAGCGTGACGAGCTGGAGCACCCACACCATGCCGAGGTACGTGTCGAAGAGCCCGAGCTGCTGGTAGAGCACGAACAGCGGGATGATCACGGTGAGTTCGGGGGCGAAGCGGAACGACAGCAGCGTGAACATCAGGTTCTCGGAGCCCTTGAAGCGCCAGCGGGCGGCGGCGTAGGCGGCGGG
The DNA here is from genome assembly GCF_053591895.1 of Streptomyces sp. NPDC002867. Taxonomy (NCBI): domain Bacteria; kingdom Bacillati; phylum Actinomycetota; class Actinomycetes; order Kitasatosporales; family Streptomycetaceae; genus Streptomyces; species Streptomyces sp. NPDC002867. The sequence continues at coordinate 175,214 of NZ_JBSFUR010000006.1, forward strand.
CAGTCCGATCGCCAGCGACAGCAGGACCGCGCCCAGCGACACGACCAGGCTGTTGAGGAAGAACCGTACGAAGGGCACGCCCTGGTCGTCGCCCGCGCCCAGCACCGTGCGGTACGAGTCGAGCGTCGGCGTGAAGGAGAAGTACGTGCTGAACAGCTGCTCGGCCGGCTTCAGCGACAGGATCATCATCCAGGCGACCGGGAACAGCGCGAAGAGGAAGTAGAGGACCAGCGCGCCGTCCGCCGCGACGGCGATCACCCGGCGTTTCACGGTCCCCGGGCCGGTGGTCCCCGGGCCGGCGGTCATCGGGGCACCTCCGCGGCGCGGTTGTTGATACGGCCGAGATAGCGCACGAGCACCATGGCGGCCAGGTAGACCACGGCCCACAGCACGATCGTGTAGCTGATGCCGAACGAGTAGCGCTGGAAGCGGATGGCCTCCAGGTAGGCGCGGATCTGCAGCACCACGGTCGAGTCGCCCGGTCCGCCCTCGGTGAGCGCGTAGATGATGTCGAAGACCTTCAGCGAGTCCATGAACCGGAAGATCACCGCGACCAGGACGTACGGCCACAGCATCGGCAGGGTCAGCTTGCGGAAGGTGAACCACCAGTTCGCCCCGTCCACGGCGGCCGCCTCGAACGGCGAACCCGGCAGCGAGCGCAGTCCCGCCAGGGCCAGGATCGCCACGAACGGCGTGTACACCCAGGCGTCCACGGCGATCGAGGTGAGCAGCGCGCCGGTGGGCGTGTCCGTCCACTGCACGCCGCCGAGCCCGAACGGCTTCAGCAGGTGGTTGACGACGCCCACGGACGGCTGGAGCATCAGCTTCCACATGATCGCCGCGATCACGGGCGCGATCATCAGCGGCAGGATGAGGATCTTCTCCAGGACCCGGCCCACCAGGGTGGAGCGGTGCAGCAGCAGGGCGACGCCGACCCCGAGCACGGTCTCGACGGCCGCGGCCCCCACCGCGTACAGCAGGGTGACCCGCGCCGAGTCCCAGAACGCGGGCTGGGTGAAGATCCGCCGGTAGTTCTCCAGGCCCACCACATCGGGCACGGGCTTGCTCGCGGCGAAGTCGAACAGCGTGTAGTACAGGCCCAGTCCGAAGGGGTAGAGGATGCCGCCGGTCAGCAGCAGGGCGGGCACGATCAGCAGATAGGGACGCAGCGAGCGGCGCCAGGCGGGCACGCCGCGCGCCGCTCGCTCCACCTCCTCGCGTGAGGCCGCCCCGTGGTCGGTCTCCGTCTGCGAGGACACCCTCAGCCCACCTTGGAGGCCAGGTCGCCCGCGAGGCCGTTCAGGACGGACGAGGCGTTCCTGCCGCCGTAGATCTCCTGGAGGGCCGCCGCCCAGCTCGTCGTGGCGTCGAAGAACTGCTCCTGCGGGGTGAACTGGATCTTCGTCTGGTCGACGACGGCCTCGAAGGTGTCGATGAAGCCGGGGATCGCCTTCATCTTGTCCTTGTACGCGGCGTCCTGGCTGACCGACTGCCGCACCGGGTCGATGTGGTTGTACCGCACCGCGCTCTTGAGCAGGTGCTCCTTGCCGGTGGCCCACTGGAGGAACAGCCAGGCGGGCAGCTTGTTCTTCGACTTGGCGTTCATCCCGAGCGACCAGATCCACATGTTGGTGGCCAGTGAGCCGCCGGGGCCCTTGGGGCCGGGGTGGAAGGCGATCTTCCCGGAGGCGGGCGACGCGCCCTCGACCGCCTGGAAGTACGCGGCCGTGTCGGCGTCGAAGAGCATCCCCGCCTTCTTCGCCCCGAGGTCGCTGGAGCACTGGTACCAGGTGTACGAGGTCCAGGACGGCGGGCCGCCCTTCTTCACCATGTCGGCCCAGTCGCGGGTGAAGGCGATCGCCTCGGGCGAGTTCATCGCGGGCTTCACCGTGCCGCCCTCGACGGTGAAGTCCTTGAGACCGTTGCGGGCGTACATCGTCATGAAGCCCGGGTGGATGGTGGCCCAGCTGCGCGAGCCTCGCACCGCGACCCCGTACATCCCGTCGAAGCCGGCGCCCGGCGCCTTGCGCTTGATGGTCCCGGCCAGTTCGCGCAGTTCGTCGAAGGACTCGGCGGGTTTCAGGCCGAGCTTGTCGAACACCTCGGTGTTGTAGGCGACGACGTTCGTCTCCCAGCCCCACGGCAGCGCGTACTGCCCGCCCTGGCCGAGCGGGGCCCCGGGCTTCAGCGACCACTGGTCGGCCTGGAGCAGGTTGGGGAAGAAGTCGGCCTGGTCCCATTCGGCGCCGGTGGCGGCCGCGTTGCGCATCCAGGGGCCGAGGTCCTCCAGCCAGCCCGGCGGGCCGTACTGCCACACCATGTAGGCGCCGAGCATGAACACGTCGTACGAGGCACGGCCGCTGGACAGGTCGACGGTGAGCTTGTCGAAGTAGTTGTCCTCGGGGAAGACGTCGTACTCGACCTTGATGCCGGTCTTCTCGGTGAACGACTTCAGGTCCGCGATCAGCGCGTCCGTGTACGGGTGCTTGTTCAGCAGCGCCTTGACCGTCTTCCCGTCGGCCCGCTTCCAGTCGAAGGAGCCGGTGACGTCGTCGGCCGCCGAGCCGCCGCCCTCCTGCGCGCCGTCGCCGAAGCCCGAGCCGCAGGCGGTGAGCAGCGGGGACGCGGACGCCGCCGCCGTGAGGGCGAGGAACCTCCGCCGGTCGTATCCGCGCATGTCCATCCCGACCTCCGCTGTGTCCTTGGGGGCTCGCCCCCGGCCCCGCGGGGGGCCACGGTTCTCACACGTTCAGCCGACTGGTTAACAGAGCTTGGAACAGGGCCAGTTGGGCGTCAATCCCTCGCGCGAGGGAAATTCTCGGTGCACAGTGAGAAGTTCACAGAAGGAGCCGGTATGTGGATGGGAATCGATCTCGGCACACAGGGCGCCCGCGCGGTGCTCGCCACCGACGACGGCGACGTCATCGGCAGCGGCTCGGCCCCGCTGACCGGCAGACGCGACGGCGTGCGCCACGAGCAGTCGCCCGAGGACTGGTGGACCGCCGTGTGCGCCGCCGTCCGCCAGGCGCTGCGCGGCCGGCCGGGCCCCCGCGCGCTGGCCGTCTGCTCCACGTCCGGGACCGTGCTGCTCGCCGACGCGGCGGGGGTCCCGCTGACGCCGGCGCTGATGTACGACGACGGCCGCGCGCCGGGACGCGGCCCCGGCCGGGCGCTGTGGCTGCTGAAGGAGTACGGCTGCGGGGGCGGCGCGCGCGTGATGCACCAGGCCGATCTGATCGTCGCCCGGCTGGCCGGGCGCCCGCTGCCCACGGACTCCAGCCACGCGCTCAAGACCGGTTACGACCCCGAGAGCGGCGCCTTCGGCGAACAGCGCCTTCCGGACGGGGTATTGCCCGACGTGGTGCTGCCGGGCAGCGGCCTCGGCCAGGTGTGCCGGGCGGCGCAGGAGGAGACCGGCATCCCCGAAGGCACCCTGATCGTGGCCGGCATGACCGACGGCTGCGCCGCGCAGATCGCCTCCGGCTCGCTGACCATCGGCTCCTGGAACTCGGTGCTCGGCACCACCCTCGTCCTCAAGGGGGTCGCCGCCGAACCGCTCCACGACCCCGCCGGGGTCGTCTACAACCACCTGTCGGCGGACGGCAGCTGGCTTCCGGGCGGCGCCTCCGGCGTCGGCGGCGGGGCCCTGCGCGCCGCGTTCCCGGGCGCGGACCCGGGTGCCCTCGACCGCCGGGCGCAGCGCTACGACCCGGCCGGGGCGATCGCGTACCCCCTGGCGTCCCGCGGCGAGCGCTTCCCCTTCCTCGCCCCCGACGCCACCGCCTTCCTCCTCGGCACCCCGGCCTCCGACGCCGACCACTGGGCCGCACTCCTGCAGGGCGTGGGCCTGGCCGAGCGGCTGTGCCTGGACTACCTCGACCATCTCGGCGCCCCGCTGCACGGACCGCTCACCTTCACCGGTGGCGCGGTGCGCAGCGACCACTGGAACCAGCTGCGCGCGGACATCCTCGGCCGCGAGGTCCGCATCCCGCGCGCCGCGGAGCCGGCCCTCGGCATGGCCGTGCTTGCGGCGTACGGAGCGGGCGGCGCGGCCACCCTGAGCGGGGCCGCCGCGCGCATGGTGCGCCTGCGCGGGACGGTACGGCCGCGCCGCGGCGAGCGCTTCACCGAGCCGTACCTGACGATGGTGGGCGAACTGGAGCGGCGCGGCTGGCTCCCGGAGCCGGTCGCCGCGCACGCACGCGCCCGTACGGAGGAGACCCGATGACCGCCACCCTGCTGCTCGCCCGCCACGGGCAGACCGTCTGGCACGAGGAGAACCGCTACGCGGGCGTCAGCGACGTCGCCCTGACCCACGAGGGCCGCCGCCAGGCGGAGGCGCTCGGCTCCTGGGCGAAGGTGCACCCCGTCGACGCGGTCTGGACCTCCACCGTCTCCCGGGCGATCGAGACGGCGGAGCCGGCGTGCCGGGCCCTCGGCCTCGTACCGCGGACCGAACACGCCCTGCGCGAATGCGACTTCGGCGCGGTCGAGGGCCGCACGCTCGCCGAGTTCGCGGCCGCGGACCCGGCCGGCGCGGACGCCTTCCGCGCCGATCCGGTGGCCCACCCGTTCCCGGACGCGGAGGACCCCCGGGCCGCGGCGGCCCGGGGGTCCCAAGCGCTGCGCCGGATCGCCGGCGCGCACGAGGGGGAGCGGGTGCTGGTGGTCGCTCACAACACCCTGCTGCGGCTGGTGCTCTGCGAGCTGCTCGGCATCCCGCTCGCCGACTACCGCAGGGTCTTCCCGCACCTGCGGAACGCGGCGATCAGCGAACTGCGCCTCGCGCCGGACGCCGAGCGGGCCGCGCTGATCAGCCTCAATCTGCCGTGCTGACCTCGGCGGCCCGGTCCTCGGCGCTCTCGGTCCCGGGCGCCGCGACGCCGGCACCGGCGGTCGCGGCACGCGACGCGCGCACCTTCTGGAGCGTGAAGCCGGCCGCGGCGAGCACCAGTGTCAGGATGCCGGTCCCGAGCAGCTGGAGCCGGGTCTCCTCCTGGCGCAGCATCAGCACGAAGACCGCCACCATGCCCAGCAGGGCGATCCAGGTCAGCACCGGGAACAGCCACATCTTCACGACCAGCTTCTCGGGCGCCTCGCGCTCGGTGCGGCGGCGCAGGATCAGCTGGGAGACGGCGATGAAGATCCAGACGACGAGGATGATCGCGCCGATGGTGTTCAGCAGCCACATGAACACGTCGTCCGGCCGCCAGTAGCTCAGCAGCACGCACAGGAAGCCGAAGACCGAGGAGACGAGCACCGCGACGCGCGGCACGCCGCCGAAGAGCCGGCCGAGCGCCTTCGGGCCCTCGCCGCGCGCCACCAGCGAGCAGGCCATGCGGGAGGCGCCGTAGATGTTGGCGTTCATCGCCGAGAGCAGCGCGACCAGCACGACCACGTTCATGATCTGCCCGGCCGCGGGGATGCCGAGGTGGTTCAGGGCCGCGACGTACGGGCCGACCTCGACGACCTTCGGGTCGTTCCACGGCACGAGCGTGACGATGACCGCCATCGACCCGATGTAGAAGAGCGCGATGCGCCACATCGCCGTGCGCACGGCCTTGGCGACACCCTGCACGGGGTGCTCGGACTCGGCGGCGGCGATGGTCACCGTCTCCAGGCCGCCGTAGGCGAAGACGGAGGCGAGCAGACCGACGACGAGCCCCTCGGAGCCGTTCGGCATGAAGCCGCCGTCACCGGTGAGGTTGCCCGCGCCGGGCGCCTCGGTGCCGGGCAGGACACCGGCGATGGCGAGCACGCCGATGCCGAGGAACAGGACGATCGCGCCGACCTTGAGCGCGGCGAACCAGAACTCGAACTCGCCGAAGTTCTTCACGGCGGCCAGGTTCGTGCCGCAGAACACCAGCATGAACAGGGCGACCCAGGCCCACTCCGGGGTGCCCGGCAGCCACCCCGTCATGATCTTGGCCGCGCCGATCGCCTCCAGGCCCACCGCCACGCAGAGCAGGAACCAGAACGCCCAGCCCGCGGTGAAGCCGGCCCAGGGGCCGATGGCGCGCTCGGCGTGCACGGAGAAGGAGCCGGAGGCCGGGTTGGCCGCCGACATCTCGCCGAGCATGCGCATCACCAGCATGACGAGCAGGCCGGAGAGCGCGTAGGCGATGACGATGGACGGGCCGGCCGCGGCGATGCCGGCACCCGAGCCGACGAACAGCCCGGCGCCGATGACGCCGCCGAGGGCGATCATCGACAGATGGCGTTGTTTGAGCCCGTGCGTGAGGGAGACGTCGGCCTGCTGGTCGACGGGCGCGGGCGCGGAGGTCCGGGACATGGGCGGCCCTGTTCATGAGCTGAGACGGGGGAGCAGCCGACAGTCTGGGTGCGCGCCCTCTCACAGGGAACGCTTGTCCGCTATACGGTCACGATGTTCACGGAAAGTCCACGTCTGTGCACAGCGTGTCCGAGGGTCATCCCCGCCGCGAACGCACTTCGCGGACGGCCGCCACGAGCAGCACGGCGGCGGTCGTCCCGCCCGACCACAGCACCTGGGGACGGGCCGCGTCGTCGTTCAGCATCAGCACCAGGACCGCGGCCATCGCCGCCAGCGCGGCCCAGGTGAGCCAGGGGAACGCCCACATCCGCAGGATCAGCCGCTCCGGCGCCTCCGCCTCGATGCGGCGGCGCAGCCGCAGCTGGGAGACGGCGATCAGGCCCCAGGCGAACAGCAGCACCGCGCCGACCGCGTTGAGCATGTAGAGGAACACGGAATCGGGCCACTCGAGGTTGAGCAGCACGGACGCGAAGCCGAACGCCACCGACGCCAGCACGGCCCGGCGCGGCACTCCTGAGCCCGTCACCTTCAGCAGCCCCCTGGGCGCCTCGCCGCGTTCGGCGAGCGAGAAGACCATGCGGAGGCGCCGTACAGGTTGGCGTTGAGCGCGGACAGCAGCGCGACGAAGACGACGATCTCCATGATCCTCCCGGCGCTCGGCACGCCGATCGAGTCCAGCACCGTGACGTACGGGCTGACCCCCGCCTCCTGCGCGGTCCACGGCAGCACGGTCACGATGACGAGCATCGAGCCGACGTAGAAGAAGAGGATGCGCACCACGGCGCTGCGCACGGCGCGCCCCACCGCGCGGGCCGGGTCGTCCGTCTCCGCCGCCGCGATGGTGACGACCTCCAGACCGCCGAAGGCGAACACGACGGCCAGCACGCCCGAGACGACGCCGGACCAGCCGTTCGGCAGGAAGCCGCCGTCGCCCGTGAGACGGGTCAGGCCGACCGGCTCCGTGTCCGGCAGGAGGCCGAAGACGGCGAGCGTGCCGAGCAGCAGGAACAGCGCGAGCGCGCCGACCTTGAGCGCGGCGAACCAGAACTCGAACTCGCCGAAGTTCTTCACCGCCGCGAGGTTGGCGGCGGTGAACACCAGCATGAAGACGAGCACCCAGCCCCACTGGGGCACGGCGGGCACCCAGCCGTGCGCGATGGAGGCGGCGGCCGTCGCCTCGGCGGCCAGCACGACCACGAGCAGGAACCAGTACAGCCAGCCCACGCTGAAGCCGGCCCAGCGGCCGAGCGCCCGCTCCGCGTGCACCGAGAAGGAGCCGGAGGCCGGCATCGCGGAGGACATCTCGCCGAGCATCCGCATCACCAGCGTCGCGAGCGCGCCCGCGATCAGATACGACAGGACGATGCCGGGTCCGGCGACGGCGACACCCGCGCCCGAGCCCACGAAGAGCCCCGCGCCGATCACCCCGCCCAGCCCCAGCATCGTGAGATGACGCTGCTTGAGCCCGTGTTCGAGAGGTTCGGCCTCGGCGGTCAGGGGCGTGGGCGGCGCGTCGTGCATGGCGGGCAGTGCTCTCGTCTCACTCTGTGCGAGTTATGGGGACCCTACAGTCTCCCCGAGCACCGGCCCGGGACGTAAAACGGGCCATGTGCCCCCGACCTCAGTGACGAGCATCACTCGGCGACATGCATGGCGCCGGCCCTTTGTCCAGTCTCCATCAATGGATCAACCACCGCTTTGTGGGCGGCTGCTGGTGATGACGGCGATTGCCCTGGGCTACCGTCACCGTGTCCCCCGCTGCCCTCTCCCCGTGGAGCCCCGATGAGCACTGCCGTCGCCCCCGTCCGACCCGGAGCCGTACTGGCCGACCTGCTGCCGGCGTCCCGTGTCCGCGACATCGCCCTCGTCGCCGGCGGCGCCGCCCTCACCGGCGTGGCGGCCCAGATCTCCGTCCCGGTCCCCGGCTCCCCGGTCCCGGTCTCCGGCCAGACCTTCGCCGCCCTGCTCGTCGGCACGGCACTCGGCGCCCGCCGCGGCTTCCTCGCCCTCGGCCTCTACGCGGTGGCCGGCGCGGCCGGCATGCCGTGGTTCGCGCAGGGCGCCTCCGGCTACGCGATGCCGTCCTTCGGCTACATCCTCGGCATGCTGCTGGCCGCGACCGTCGTGGGCGGCCTGGCGCGCCGCGGCGCGGACCGGACCGTGCTGCGCACGGCGGGCGCGATGGCGGCCGGCTCCGCGATCATCTACGCGGTCGGCGTCCCGTACCTGGCGCTGGCCACCGGCATGTCCCTCGGCGAGGCGGTCGCCGCGGGCCTGGTCCCGTTCCTGATCGGTGACGCGCTGAAGGCGGCCCTCGCGATGGGCGCGCTGCCCACCGCCTGGAAGCTGATCGGCCGCCGGGACTGAGTCCGCCCGCACGAACGCCGCAGCCCCGGCCCTCCCCCTACGGCCTGGCGACCGGGGTGGGGGTCCCCCCGGCGAAGTCATGGGGGAGTGCCCCCATCGCGCCGGGGCTGCGGCGTTGTGGCGTGTCAGCCGGAGACGGGAGCGGCGGCCGCCTTGCGCTTACGCACGACGTCGAGCACCACGCCGATGGACACGACGATCGCGGCGACGAGCACCGACAGGAGCGCGACCTCACGGTTGGCGTCGTCGTAGAGCATGTAGCCCAGCACGAACACGATCATCGCGGCGGTCGCCCAGGTCAGGTACGGGAAGAGCCACATCCTCACCGTCACCTTCTCGGGCGCCTCGCGCAGCAGGATCCCGCGCATGCGCAGCTGCGTGAAGCAGATGACCAGCCAGACGAACAGGGCCACGGCGCCCGAGGAGTTGAGCAGGAAGAGGAAGACCGTGTCCTTCCACATGTAGTTGAAGAAGACGGCGACGAATCCGAAGACGACGGAACCGAGGATCGCGGCGGTCGGCACGCCCTTCGCGTTGACCTTGGCGAAGGCCTTCGGCGCGTCACCGCGCTCGCCCAGCGAGAAGGCCATGCGGGAGGCGGTGTACAGGCCCGAGTTGAGACAGGAGAGCACGGCCGTCAGGACGATGACGTTCATGATCTGGCCCGCGGCCGGGATGCCGATCGAGTCCAGCGCGGCGACGTACGAGCCCTTCTCCGTGATGGACTTGTCGTTCCACGGCAGCAGCGTCAGGACGACGAAGATCGAGCCCAGGTAGAAGACCGCGATCCGCCAGATCACGCTGTTGGTGGCCTTGGTGACCGCACGCCGGGGGTCCTCCGACTCGCCGGCGGCCAGCGTGACGATCTCGCTGCCCATGAAGGAGAAGACCACCATCAGCACACCGGTGAGGATGGCGCCCGCGCCGTTGGGCAGGAAGCCGCCGGCGTCGGTCAGGTGCGCGAAGCCCGCGCCCGGGTTGTCGGAGCCCGGCAGCACGCCGAAGACGGCCAGCAGGCCGATGACGACGAAGGCGCCGATGGCGACGACCTTGATGCCGGCGAACCAGAACTCGAACTCGCCGTAGGAGGCCACCGAGGCCAGGTTGGTAGCGGTCAGCACGACCATGACGATCAGCGCCCAGGCCCACTGGGGAACGGCCGGTATCCAGCTCTCCAGGATCACGGCGCCCGCGGTGGCCTCCACGGCGAGGACCACCACCCAGAAGAACCAGTACAGCCAGCCGATCGAGAACCCGGCCCAGCGGCCGAGCGCGCGGTCCGCGTACGCCGAGAAGGACCCGGAGTTCGGGCTGGCGGCGGCCATCTCGCCCAGCATCCGCATCACGAAGACGACCAGCAGGCCGACGAGCGCGTAGGACACGAGGATGGCGGGCCCCGCGGCCGCGATACCGGAAGCGGAGCCGACGAACAGGCCGGCTCCGATGACGCCACCAATGGCGATCATGGACAGGTGGCGGTTCTTGAGACCGGCCCTGAGACCGTCGGAGGAAGGCGGCTGCCCCGGAGTGAGGGACTCGCCGCCTTCCTTTGTGAGGGTCGTCTGCGACGTCATGCACGGATCCTTAAGTTTTGTTGTCGCTCGGGTTACGAACCTCGGAATTGAAACCCAGTACCCCGCAGTACGGAAGAGCTGATTCCGATTCGTTGCTTTCGTCACGCGGCCCAAGCCCGAGTCGGGCCCCGGGCCGGTGGGCGCCTGCCCCGCATGCCACACTCGAACCATGCGCGTGTACCTCGGCTCCGACCATGCCGGCTTCGAACTCAAGAACCACCTCGTCGAGTGGCTCAAGGCCCACGGCCACGAGCCCGTGGACTGCGGGCCCCACATCTACGACGCCCAGGACGACTACCCGCCGTTCTGTCTGCGTGCCGCCGAGAGGACGGCAGCGGACGAGGGCAGCCTCGGCATCGTGATCGGCGGCTCCGGCAACGGCGAGCAGATCGCCGCCAACAAGGTCAAGGGCGTCCGTGCGGCCCTCGCCTGGAGCGAGCAGACCGCCGCGCTCGGCCGCGAGCACAACAACGCCAACGTCGTCGCCATCGGCGGCCGCATGCACTCCCTGGAGGAGTCGACGAAGTTCGTCGAGATCTTCCTGAACACCCCGTACTCGGGTGAGGAGCGTCACACGCGCCGCATCGAGATGCTCTCCGCGTACGAGACCACCGGCGAGCTCCCCCCGATCCCGGCGCACCACCCGCAGGAGCCGACCGCCTGATGCCCGAAGGGCACACCATCCACCGACTGGCCGCCGACCACTTCGAGAGGTTCGGCGGCCGGTCCGTGCGCGCCACAAGCCCCCAGGGCAAGTTCTCCGACTCGGCCGCCCTCGTGGACGGTCAGGTCCTCGAGACCACCGAGGCCCACGGCAAGCACCTCTTCCTCGGTTTCGGTCCGCTCGGCTGGGTCCACATCCACCTCGGCCTGTTCGGCAAGGTGCACTTCGGGGACACAGCCGGCGCCCCCGCACCGCCGCCCACCGACACGGTGCGGCTGCGCCTCGCGAACCCGGACTCGTACGTCGATCTGCGTGGCCCGACCGCCTGCGCGCTGCTCACCGACGGGGAGAAGCAGGCGATCCACGACCGCCTCGGTCCCGATCCGCTGCGCCCGGACGACGGGCCGGAGATGGCCTGGGCCCGGATCTCCCGCTCCCGGACGACGATCGCCGCCCTGCTCATGGACCAGCAGATCGTCGCGGGAGTCGGCAACGTCTACCGTGCCGAGGTCCTGTTCCGCCACGGCATCGACCCGTACCGCGCGGGCAGGGACCTCACCCGGCGAGAATGGGACGCGATCTGGGACGACCTGGTGGCCCTGATGCGTGAGGGCGTGCGCAACAACCGCATCGACACGGTCCGTCCCGAGCACACCCCCGAGGCGATGGGCCGCCCGCCGCGCGTCGACGACCACGGCGGCGAGGTCTATGTGTACCGTCGGGCGAACCTGCCGTGCCACATCTGTGGCGGCGAGATCCGCACCGCCGGTCTCGCCGCCCGCAATCTCTTCTGGTGCCCGTCCTGCCAGGGGGCTTCAACCCGCTAGAACCCGTGCGGCAGCCACGGCGCGACGTCGGAGCCGAACGCCGACGACGTCTGAGCCAGCGCCCCCTCTCGCAGCTCCCGCACCCGCCCCGCTCCCGCGAGCGAGGACAGCGACACGCCGCCCAGGTAGGCCGCGCCCAACTCCCGCACCGACAGCGACAGTTCGGCGGCGTCCTCAGTCCGCTCGCAGGACGCGCCCTTCGCGTCGCCCGACAGCCGCCAACGGCCGCTGTTCCAGGGGCAGAAGGCGTCCTCGACGTCGAGCACCACATCGACCGGCGCCGCGTACGTACGCGCCTCCAGCGCGGCGCCCACCTCCACCAGCCGCACATGCAGCGAGTCCCGCAGCCGCACGTTGCACCGCCGGATGTCCGAGACCAGGTGCAGCAGCGGGTCGTCCACCGGCCGGTTGCGGGCCTGCACGGTCGAGGTCAGGTCGATCTCGCACAGGAACCGCCACAGCGCCGCGTACGCCGCCGGGTCCAGCGCGTCGATGTGGCGCACGGAGACCGAACCCTCCGGGCCCGCCGGCGACCACTGCGGCTTGTTGTGGAAGCGGACGTACCCCACGACCTCGCCGTCCCGCTCGGCGAGGACGCACTGCATCGCCGACGCCCCCTCGCGCTCGCCGGGCGGATCGAGCAGCGCCAGGCCCTCCCAGCCCGGGGTGCGGGCGAGCATGCCCGGCCGTGAACCGATGGTGCGCACATAGACGCGTTCGCAGGCCTCCGCGCCCTCCTCGACCGTCACGAAGCGCAGGCGTACGTCATCCGCGCCCGGTGGCACGGCGATCCGCACCCGCGAGGAGTCGACCTCCACGGACATCTGGTGGGTGGCCGTGCCGTACCCGAAGCGTCCGTAGATGGCGGGCTCGGAGGCGGTGAGGACGGCGAGCGGCTCGCCCAGGGCACGCACGTCGTCGAGCTGACGGCGCATCATCGAGGTGAGGACGCCGCGCCGCCGGTGCGTCGCCGCGACGCTCACCATCGTCACGCCCGCCGCGGGCGCCATCGCGCCGCCTGGAACCGAGACCTGGAACGTGAACGCGCCCGCCGTGCCGACGCATTCGTCGCCGTCCCAGGCGGCGAGCGACCGGTCGATCTCGGTCAGCGACTCGAACAGCTTGCGCTCCTGCCGGGAGTCGGGGACACCGCCGAAGGCGCGTTCCAGCTTCCCGTACCACTGGTCCCACTCGGACCGCTGCAACACCCGCAGTTGAGTCGTCATATGCCATGCCTACCAGCCGCGAGCGAGCCGTCGCGACCCGATTTCGAACGCAATGTCGCGGGGTCCCCCCTGCACGCCGGGCGGGCGGGTGGATAGGGTCCTGCGCAATGGCCCGCGGCGCAGCAGCAGACTCGTTCACGGCCCGGCAGCGGAAAGCCGTGTACCGGGCCCGTACCGCCATGCGCCGGTCCGCCGTCGACTACTTCCGCGGGGGCGGCTCCGACCGGCTCGCGCTCGCCGGCCTGCTGCTGACGATCCCGGCCATCACCTGGGGCACGATCGTCTCCGCGGTGTGGTTCTCGCCGACCGCCCTGGTGCTGCCGATCGTCGCCGGCGGCCTCCTGCTGCGGCCCGCCAGCCTCCTTTGCCTGTACGCGGTGGCGGCGGCCGCGCTGATCGTCGAGTCCATAGCGCTCGGGCCGTACGCCGAGGGCCCGGCGAGGGTCACTCCCGGCACGGTCCTGGTCGTGGCGGCGTGCGGCTTCTTCGGACTGCTCATCGCGCAGTTCCGGGCCCGGGTCGGCGTGCCGTGGCGGCGCGGCGGCACCATGCTCTTCGACCTGCGCGAACGCATCCGGGTCCAGAGCGCGCTGCCCCGGCTGCCGCAGGGCTGGCACCGCGAGATGGCCCTGCGCCCGGCCGGGGGCCAGTCCTTCTCCGGCGACTTCGTGGTCGCGGCCCGTACGAACGGCGGCCGCACGCTGGAGGTCGTCCTGACCGACGTCTCCGGCAAGGGCATGGACGCCGCGTCCAGGGCGCTGCTGCTGTCCGGCGCGTTCGGCGGGCTGCTCGGCTCGCTGCCGCCGCACGGCTTCCTGCCCGCGGCCAACGGCTACCTGCTGCGCCAGGACTGGGACGAGGGCTTCGCCACCTCGATCCATCTGGTCCTCGACCTGGACTCCGGCGACTACGAGCTGCTGTCCGCGGGCCATCTGCCCGCGCTCCAGCTGAACGCGGGCACCGGCCGCTGGGAGGAGAAGGCCGCCGAGGGGCCGCTCCTCGGGGTCTACGACGGGGCGCAGTTCGACCCGGTCAAGGGCACCCTGCGTCCCGGCGACGTACTGATGCTGTTCACCGACGGCCTGGTGGAGGCGTCGGGCCGCGACATCAGCGAGGGCATCGACCGCCTGACCGGCGAGGCCGACCGCTATGTCGCCCCCGGTTTCGAGGGCGCGGCCTGGCACCTGATCGAGGCGGTCGCCAAGGACGTCAACGACGACCGGGCGCTGCTCCTGCTGCGCCGCCGGCCCTGAGCGCCGGACCCGCCGCCGCCCCTGCCGCCCGGCAGGAAGCGGGCCGGCCAGGGCGAGCGTCCCGCCGCCGGCGGAGCGAGGACGGCGAGGAGATTGCCGAGGTGCGACGGTCCCGGGAGCCGTAGAGTCGAGCCATGCCGCAGCAGAATCTGAGCCTGGCCGAGATCGAGGCCGTCGCCCGCGAGGCCCACGCCGGCCAGACCGACAAGGCCGGGCGCCCGTACGCCGAACACATCGCCGCCGTGGCGGAGGGCGTACGCGCACGGGGCGGGAGCGACGAACAGGTCGCCGCGGGCTGGCTGCACGACGCGGTCGAGGACGACGTCCTGAGCCGTGAGTGGCTGGAGGGCGCGGCGCTGCCACAGCCCGTGAAAGACATGGTCCTCGCCCTCACCAAGGGTGAGGACGAGGACTTGGAGTACTACACACGGCGCATCCTCGCCACGCCCGGCGCGCTCCTGATCAAGGAGGCCGACCTGGCGCACAACTCCGATCCCGCGCGCCTCGCCCTGCTGGACGAGGAGACACGCGACAGGCTGACCGAGAAGTACGCGAAGACGCGGCGCCTGCTGGGCATCGAGGACGCCGGCGACTAGGTCAGGTCACGTCAGCGGCGCGCGCCGACTTCGGTGGCGTCCGTGCGGAACGCCCATCGCATCTCGGGCTCGGTGACGGGCCGCAGGGCCCGCCGGACCGGCGGCGTGCACAGCAGCGTGACGGCGCCCGCCGCGAACAGCGAGACGAAGACCAGGCCGAGCGGGCTGCCGAGCCAGGAGTTCTCCTCGAAGACGCCGAAGTAGTCGGCGCCCTTGACCAGGAAGCCGTGCAGCACATAGCCGCAGATGGTCCCGGCGCCCAGCGCCGTCATCCAGCTCCTGCGGCCGGGCACCCAGGCGAGGAAGGCGGCCGACAGGACCAGCGCGCACACGAACAGGCCGAGGAAGACCACGACTCCCGACCACCACGGCGCGCCGAGCTCCTGCACACTGCTGGACCGGTAGAACCAGTTGAGCCTCATCCGCGGCGCGGCCCAGTACGCGAACAGCGCCGTGCCCGCGAGCAGCGGCAGCGTCAGCAGGCGCACCTCGCGCCGCCGCACCAGTTGGAAGTGCTCCGGCCGCAGGCACAGGCCGAGCACGAAGAACGGCAGGAACTGCAGCACGCGCTGGAGGTTGAGGTCCGCCCCGATGTCGGGCGTGAGTGCCGCGAGCGTGGCGATCCCCAGCGCGATCGGCAGCGGCCGGCGCACGATCCGCCACAGCGGCGTGGTCAGCCGCCAGATGAACAGCGCGGCCAGGAACCAGGTCAGGTAGAAGGGGTCGAGCAGGCTGATCGGATGCCCGGGGTCGTCGTTCGCGTACCGGGCGAACAGGGAGTACGCCACCTCGAAGACGACGTACGGCAGCGCGATCCCGGTCAGCAGCCTGCGCAGCTGGTGGGGCTTGCCCCGGTAGCTGCGCGAGAAGTAGCCGGAGACGATGATGAACGCCGGCATGTGGAACGTGTAGATGATCATGTACAGCGCCCGCGCGGCCCGGCTGCCGTCCATCACCGGCTCCCAGGCGTGCGCCACGGCCACCAGCACGATCGCCAGGTACTTCGCGTTGTCGAAGTACGCGTCGCGGCCGGCGGGCTTCTTGGGCTCCGGGGCGGGTCCTGGGGCGGACTTCCGGCCGGTCGCCGCGGGGGCGGCAGCGGTCGCCGTCCGCGTGGCAGGGGTGGGTCCCGACTCCGGAGCCTCGGGGAGCGGAGCCCTCTGATATCCGTGCGCAGCGTGGAACATTCAAGGCACCTTAGCCGCGCGGATTCGATTTCGTAAAACACCGGGGGGCGCGGTCCATTCGAATCTGAAACCGCCAGCAACCACCCACTATGCCCCAATTAATCCCCCTTAAACAGGGCATATTGCGGCACAGGGAAGGTGACATGAATTACGTCGGCGACGACCTTCGAATTTCGTGTGACCAAGATGTGGGGACATGGAAACGATCACGTCGTATTCCTTCTCCTATTTCACTCCGCCGGCCTAGCGGCCCCGCCGTGCCGCCCCGCCGGGCCGCGCGGGGACGGTCCGGCTTGGCGTGATCTTGACGGCGACGATTCGTCACCCGGCAGCAGGGGCAGGGAGGTTGGTGGCACGATGGTGCAGGCGGGGGTGTGCTGGGCCGCACGTCCCCAGGCCGGCAAGGCGGACCGACCGAGGGTGTGATCAGTTGTGGCCATTTCACTGTCTGTGGTGCTGCTGTTGGCGATCGTCCTCGTGGTACTGATCCGCAGCGGCTCCATCAAGCCGGGGCCCGCCATCGTGGCGGCGCTGTTCGGGTTCTTCCTCGCGTCGACGGGCATGGCCCCGTCGATCAACAGATTCATGAACTCGATAGCGGAGACGATCAATCAGATCAGCTTCTGACCGGCTTCCGCGCGCCCGGCCGCCGGGCGCACGAAACGACTTCGGGCCCTGCCCGGTGGGAAATCCACCGGGCAGGGCCCGAAGTGCTGCAGAGCGGGCGACGGGAATCGAACCCGCGTAGCTAGTTTGGAAGACTAGGGCTCTACCATTGAGCTACGCCCGCAGGGACCGCGCCGCAGGTCACGACCGCGCGGCACGAAGAGCATCGTAGCGGGTCCCTGCCGCCGGGTGCACACCCATTCCGCGCACCGCCGAAGACGCCCCGGAAACGGACCGGCCCACCGGCCCCGGGGCATGTACCCTACGGTTCGCACCGACGGGGTGTGGCGCAGCTTGGTAGCGCGTCCGCTTTGGGAGCGGAAGGTCGTCGGTTCGAATCCGGCCACCCCGACCAGCAAGATCACGTTGTGAGGCTCCTCCTGCTTGCCGTTACTATGCAAGCTGCGTGCCCGTGTGTCTGATGTACCGGGCCCGATGCGCTGAACCGCTGAATCGCAGCGTCAGCGAACCCCAAGAAGTCAGCCACCAAGGAGACCGAACCGTGAAGAGCGCCGTGGAGACCCTGAACCCGACCCGGGTTCGGCTCACTGTCGAGGTGCCCTTCGAGGAGCTCAAGGCCAGCCTCGACGCGGCGTACAAGAAGATCAACCAGCAGGTCACGGTCAAGGGCTTCCGCAAGGGCAAGATCCCGGCGCGGGTCATCGACCAGCGGTTCGGCCGGGGTGCGGTGCTGGAGGAGGCCGTCAACGACGCCCTCCCGAAGTTCTACACCGAGGCGGTCAACGAGGCCGAGATCAACCCGCTCGGCCAGCCCGAGGTCGACATCACGGAGCTGAAGGACGGCGAGACGCTGAACTTCACCGCCGAGGTGGACGTCCGCCCGACCATCGAGATCCCGGACTACTCCGGCATCGAGGTCACCGTCGACGCCGTCGAGGTCACCGACGAGGACGTCGAGAAGTCCGTCGAGCAGCTGCGCGAGCGCTTCGCCTCCACCAACCCGGTCGAGCGCGCCGCCGCCGAGGGCGACGTCGTCACGATCGACCTCGAGGCCAAGGTCGACGGCGAGGTCCTGCCCGACGGTGTCGCGAACGGCGTGTCGTACACCATCGGTTCCGGCGAGCTCCTCGACGGCATCGACGAGGCCGTCACCGGCCTGGAGGCCGGTGGCGAGGCCACCTTCACCTCGCAGCTGAAGGGCGGCTCCGCCGAGGGCAAGGACGCCGAGGTCACCGTCAAGGTCACCGCCGTCGCCGCCCGTGAGCTCCCCGAGCTCGACGACGACTTCGCGCAGATGGCGAGCGAGTTCGACACCCTCGAGGAGCTGAAGGCGGACAGCCGCAAGCGCCTCGAGAACATGAAGCAGTACGACCAGGCCACGCAGGCCCAGGAGCGCGTCCTGGAGAAGCTGCTCGAGCTGGTCGAGGTCCCGGTCCCCGAGAAGCTGCTCGAGGACGAGATCAACACCCGTAAGCACAACCTCGAGCACCACCAGCTCGGTCAGATGGGTCTGACCCTCGACAAGTACCTGGAGATCCAGGGCAAGACCGCCGAGGAGTTCGACGCCGAGACCAAGGAGCAGGCGGTCAAGGGCATCAAGACCCAGTTCGTCCTGGACGAGCTGGTCAACCGGGAGAAGCTCAACGTCAACCAGGAGGAGCTCACCGAGCACCTCATGCGGCGTGCCGCCTCCTCCGGCATGAGCCCCGACCAGTTCGCCCAGGCCGTCGTCGAGGGCGGCCAGGTGCCGATGCTCGTCGGCGAGGTCGCCCGCGGCAAGGCGCTGGCCGTCGTCGTCGAGGCCGCCACGGTCACCGACACCAACGGTGAGGTCGTCGACCTGGAGGACGAGGACGAGACCGAGGCCGCCGCCGAGACGGTCGAGGCCGTCGTCGAGGGTGACGCCGAGGGCGACGAGAAGTCCGAGGCCTGAGCCTCGCGCCCACTCGTGGACGGGCTCCGGACGCCGCACGGCGCCCGGGGCCCGTCGGCGTAGACGGCCCAGGTCGCGGGCGCCGCCGGGGCCCAACTACCTTGCGCTCCGAGCGAACAGTTCGGGAACCGGGATGGCTATGTCCGACCTGCGCGTTAGGGTCCATGAATACGAGGGCAGGGGAGTCCCCGCCCCCGGTACCAAGACGCTGAGACGGCCGAAGCCGTCAGAGACGAGCAGGTGGACACGTGACGAATCTGATGCCTTACGCCGCCGGTGAGCCGTCCATCGGTGGTGGCCTCGGCGACCAGGTCTACAGCCGGCTGCTCGGCGAGCGCATCATCTTCCTCGGCCAGCAGGTCGACGACGACATCGCCAACAAGATCACGGCGCAGATGCTGCTCCTGGCCGCCGACCCCGACAAGGACATCTACCTCTACATCAACAGCCCCGGTGGCTCGGTGACGGCCGGCATGGCGGTCTACGACACCATGCAGTACATCCCGAACGACGTCGTGACCATCGGCATGGGCATGGCGGCGTCCATGGGCCAGTTCCTGCTGACGGGCGGCGCCCCCGGCAAGCGCTTCGCCCTGCCGAACACCGACATCCTCATGCACCAGGGTTCGGCCGGTCTCGGCGGTACCGCCTCGGACATCAAGATCCAGGCCGAGTACCTGCTCCGCACCAAGAAGCGCATGGCGGAGATCACCGCCCAGCACTCCGGTCAGACCGTCGAGACGATCATCCGTGACGGTGACCGGGACCGCTGGTTCACCTCGGAGGAGGCCAAGGACTACGGCCTCATCGACGAGATCATCTCCGCCGCATCGGGCGTCCCGGGCGGCGGCGGCACCGGCGCCTGAGCCGCAGAGCCCCCACCCGAGCCCGCAGAACGCCACCAGGATGGTGAACACCCACATGAGCAACTTCTCCGCGAGCGGTCTCTACACCGGCCCTCAGCCGGACAACCGCTACGTCGTCCCGCGCTTCGTCGAGCGCACCTCGCAGGGCGTGCGCGAGTACGACCCGTACGCGAAGCTCTTCGAGGAGCGTGTGATCTTCCTCGGGGTGCAGATCGACGACGCCTCCGCCAACGACGTGATGGCGCAGCTGCTGTGCCTGGAGTCGATGGACCCGGACCGCGACATCTCGATCTACATCAACAGCCCCGGTGGCTCCTTCACCGCGCTGACCGCCATCTACGACACGATGCAGTTCGTGAAGCCGGACATCCAGACGGTCTGCATGGGCCAGGCGGCGTCCGCCGCGGCCGTGCTGCTGGCCGCCGGCACCCCCGGCAAGCGGATGGCCCTGCCGCACGCGCGCGTGCTGATCCACCAGCCGTCCTCGCAGACCGGCCGGGAGCAGCTGTCGGACCTGGAGATCGCGGCCAACGAGATCCTGCGCATGCGCGAGCAGCTGGAGGAGATGCTGGCCAAGCACTCCACCACGCCGATCGAGAAGGTCCGCGACGACATCGAGCGCGACAAGATCCTGACCGCCGAGGACGCGCTGGCGTACGGCCTCGTCGACCAGATCGTCTCGACCCGTAAGAGCACGGCCGCAGCGGCCGCCTGACGGATCCGGCAGCACCCTTGGTGCGGTACACGACAATGTGAACCGCGCCAAGGGGGGCCCGAACGGGGGGCCAGGCAAGGTACCGTCGGATATGAGGCACCAGGAGCCGGCTGAACCAAGCCGCTCCCAGGCGAAGGGGAAGCACCTCGTGGCACGCATCGGTGATGGCGGCGACCTGCTCAAGTGCTCGTTCTGCGGAAAGAGCCAGAAGCAGGTGAAGAAGCTCATCGCAGGCCCCGGGGTGTACATCTGCGACGAGTGCATCGACCTCTGCAACGAGATCATCGAAGAGGAGCTCGCGGAGACGAGCGAGGTGCGCTGGGAGGAGCTTCCCAAGCCGCGCGAGATCTACGAGTTCCTGGAGAGCTACGTGGTCGGCCAGGAGCCGGCCAAGAAGGCGCTCTCCGTCGCGGTGTACAACCACTACAAGCGCGTCCAGGCCGGTGAGAACGGCGGCGCGCAGGGGCGGGACGACGCGATCGAGCTCGCCAAGTCCAACATCCTGCTGCTCGGTCCCACGGGTTCGGGCAAGACACTGCTCGCGCAGACGCTGGCCCGCATGCTGAACGTGCCGTTCGCGATCGCCGACGCGACCGCGCTGACGGAGGCCGGCTATGTCGGTGAGGACGTCGAGAACATCCTGCTCAAGCTGATCCAGGCGGCCGACTACGACGTCAAGAAGGCCGAGACCGGGATCATTTACATCGACGAGATCGACAAGGTCGCCCGTAAGAGCGAAAACCCGTCGATCACCCGGGACGTCTCGGGCGAGGGCGTCCAGCAGGCACTCCTCAAAATCCTTGAGGGCACCACCGCTTCGGTCCCCCCGCAGGGCGGCCGCAAGCACCCCCACCAGGAGTTCATCCAGATCGACACGACGAACGTGCTCTTCATCGTGGGCGGCGCGTTCGCCGGCCTGGAGAAGATCATCGAGTCGCGTGCGGGGGCGAAGGGGATCGGCTTCGGCGCCACGATCCGCTCGAAGCGGGAGATCGAGGCGAGCGACCAGTTCCAGGAGGTCATGCCGGAGGACCTGGTCAAGTTCGGTATGATCCCGGAGTTCATCGGCCGCCTTCCCGTCATCACCTCGGTCCACAACCTCGACCGCGAGGCGCTGCTCAAGATCCTGGTCGAGCCGCGCAACGCGCTGGTCAAGCAGTACCAGCGCCTGTTCGAACTCGACGGCGTGGAACTGGACTTCGACCTCCCGGCCCTGGAGGCCATCGCCGACCAGGCGATCCTGCGCGGCACGGGCGCGCGTGGCCTGCGGGCCATCATGGAGGAGGTCCTGATGTCGGTGATGTACGAGGTCCCGTCCCGCAAGGACGTGGCCCGCGTGGTGATCACGGAGGACGTGGTCCACAACAACGTGAACCCGACGCTGGTGCCGAGGATCGTGAAGGACGAGGGCAACGGGCGGCACGAGAAGAGCGCTTAGTCGCGCGCAGCGCGCGTGTACGACGAAGGGGCGCCCGGACGGTGGGTACACCGTCCGGGCGCCCTGTGTTGTCATTCCCGATGCACGGACTTCCGACGAGGCGCCCCTGCGCCGGCGAGGCTCGGCTTCAGGCCGCAGGGTGGGCGCGCTGGCAGGCGGCGTAGGCGTCCACTGGGTGGACGCGTATGTCTACGAGCTTGTTCACGCACGCCGGGTTCGCAACCCAGGTGAAGCCCAGCTTGTTGGCCTTGTGACTGCACGCGTCCTGCACCTTGGGGCCGACGATGTATCCGTCATCGGCCAAAGACCGAAGGCATCCGGTGTATCCCACCGCTGCGGCTGCAGAGGCGGGGCTGACCAGCGGTGCAAGCGTCGCTGCTGCGACTGTCCCCAGGGCTGCCGCCGCCTGCTTGAGCCTCAACGTCATGATGGTTCTGCCCTTTGAACGCACTCCGTCATGTGTGCGGGGGCAATCCATGCAGGATCCGGAGCGCCTGACAGGCATGGCATGGCCGGAAGCGGACGACCTCGATGCGCCCGCCTCAGTGGCGGCTGGCCACTTGATCGGTTGGCCGTCTGACGTTTGGCTCGTACAAGGAGCTTTGAGCGGGAGGAGAACGACGCCCTGCCGACGGAGACCTCCAGTCGGCAGGGCGGTGCTGAGCTGAGAGAAGTTCAGAGCTTTGCGCGCGACGCCTTGTAGTGCTTGGCAGTGAGCGCGGCGACGTCGTCCAGCGACTGGCCCTTGGCGCCCGTCATGGCCGCCGACAGGTCCATTGCGTTGACGACACCGACGGTGCTGTAGTCGGCCCACATGCAGGTCGGGATCGCGAACTCCTTCGGACCGTTCTGCGGGGTGCCGTCGCCCTTGGAGTTGATGAACTTGATCTCCTGGCACTTCATCAGAGCGCCCTCGAAGCCGGACGGAGTCTTCTCGACCGGCTCGCCGACAGGCTCGACCTTCAGGTCGGGGCCCAGCTCGTTTTCCTCGCCGTTCTTGTAGTTGGCGAAGCCGGTGTCGATCGCCTTCTCAGGGTCCGCGACCTCGCCCCACATGCCGTTGAGGCTCATGCTCTTCGTCTTGAGCGGGTCGGTGCTGCTGCCGGACTGGTACTCGGCTGCGACCATGCTGGGGTTCGTGATCCCCATCGCCGCGGCCTTCTTCTTCTGTTCGTCGTCCATCGGGGCCGTCTTGTCGGCACCCTTCTTCTTGTAGTCGTCGATCGACGCCGCGGGGACGACTTTGTAGCCCTTCGTGTCGTCGGCGACCGCGCTGTTGCCGCCGCCGCCGAAGACGAAGTACGCACCCACACCCAGCGCCGCCACAACCGCCACCGCGCCGATGATCAGACCCGTCTTCCTGCCGCCGCCGCCCTGGGCCGGCGGAGGCGGCGGGTAGGCGCCGTACTGAGGCTGCTGGCCGTACTGGGGCTGCTGGCCGTAGGGGCCCGGCTGCTGCGGCTGGCCCCACTGGCCCGGCTGCTGCGGCGGCACGCCCTGCGGGGCCTGCTGCGGATACCCGTAACCGGGCTGCGGGGCCTGCGGCTGCTGGCCGTAGGGGCCCGGCTGCCCCTGCGGCTGGCCGTAGGGTCCCGGCTGGCCGTACGGGCCCGGCTGCTGCGGCTGGCCGCCGTACGGACCCGGTTGGTTGTAGCTCATTACGGGTGTTCCCCTCGTGATGTTTATGTGTTCCCGACATCCTGGCGCAAGCGGCCCACCCCCGGGGCGGCGGGGGTCACACCGTTACCGAACAATCGCGTTTCAGCACCGCCCCGTGACACCCCTAAACTGGCCCCGTGACCGAGAACACTCAGCATCAGCCAGCCAGCACCCCCGAACTGCCGACCCAGTACGCGCCGGCCGACGTAGAGGGGGCGCTGTACGAGCGCTGGGTAGAGCGCGGGTACTTCGAGGCGGACGCGAAGAGCGAGAAGCCGCCCTTCACCGTCGTCATCCCGCCGCCGAACGTCACGGGCAGCCTCCACCTCGGCCATGCCTTCGAGCACACGCTGATCGACGCCCTGACCCGCCGCAAGCGGATGCAGGGTTACGAGACGCTGTGGCAGCCCGGCATGGACCACGCCGGCATCGCCACGCAGAACGTCGTCGAGCGTGAGCTCGCCAAGGAGGGCAAGTCCCGTCACGACCTCGGTCGTGAGGCCTTCATCGAGCGCGTCTGGCAGTGGAAGAGCGAGTCCGGAGGCCAGATCTCCGGGCAGATGCGCCGCCTGGGCGACGGCGTCGCCTGGTCCCGCGAGCGGTTCACGATGGACGAGGGGCTCTCGCAGGCCGTTCAGACCATCTTCAAGAGGCTGTACGACGACGAGCTCATCTACCGCGCCGAGCGCATCATCAACTGGTGTCCGCGCTGTCTGACGGCCATCTCGGACATCGAGGTCGAGTACCAGGACGACGACGGCGAACTCGTCTCCATGAAGTACGGAGACGGTGACGACACCATCGTCGTCGCCACAACTCGCGCCGAGACGATGCTCGGTGACACCGCCGTCGCCGTCCACCCCGACGACGAGCGCTACAAGCACCTGGTCGGCAAGCAGATCAGGCTGCCGCTGACGGACCGTACGATCCCCGTCGTCGCGGACGAGCACGTCGACCCCGAGTTCGGCACCGGTGCCGTCAAGGTGACGCCGGCCCACGACCCGAACGACTTCGAGATCGGCCAGCGGCACAACCTGCCGTCGCTCGCCGTCATGGACGAGCGCGCGGTCATCACCGCGCACGGCCCCTTCCAGGGCCTGGACCGCCTGGAGGCCCGTTCGGCCATCGTCGCCGCGCTGCGCGCCGATGGCCGGATCGTGGCCGAGAAGCGCCCGTACGTCCACTCCGTCGGCCACTGCTCGCGCTGCAAGACCACCATCGAGCCGCGCCTGTCCATGCAGTGGTGGGTCAAGGTCGGCCCGCTGGCGAAGGCGGCCGGCGACGCCGTGCGCGACGGCAAGGTCAAGATCCACCCGCAGGAGATGGAGAAGCGGTACTTCGACTGGGTCGATAACCTCCACGACTGGTGCATCTCGCGCCAGCTGTGGTGGGGTCACCGCATCCCGGTCTGGTACGGCCCGAACGGCGAGACCGTCTGCGTCGGCCCGGACGAGGAGGCGCCGCGCGGCGAGGGCTGGCACCAGGAGACCGACGTCCTGGACACCTGGTTCTCCTCCGGCCTGTGGCCGTTCTCCACGCTCGGCTGGCCGGATCAGACCGAGAGCCTCGCGAAGTTCTACCCGAACTCGGTCCTGGTCACCGGCTACGACATCCTCTTCTTCTGGGTCGCCCGGATGATGATGTTCGGCATCTACGCGATGGACGGCACCCCGCCGTTCCACACCATCGCCCTGCACGGCATGGTCCGCGACCAGTTCGGCAAGAAGATGTCCAAGTCCTTCGGGAACGCGGTCAACCCGCTGGACTGGATGGACAAGTACGGCTCCGACGCGCTGCGTTTCACGCTCGCCCGCGGTGCCAATCCCGGCGTCGATGTGCCGATCGGCGAGGACTGGGTCCAGGGCTCGCGCAACTTCGCCAACAAGATCTGGAACGCGACCCGCTTCGCGCTGATGAACGGCGCGACGGTCGAGGGCCCGCTGCCCGCGCCCGAGCGGATGTCCTCCACCGACCGGTGGATCCTGTCGCGGCTGAACAAGACGGTCGCCGAAGTCGACGCGTACTACGAGGACTACCAGTTCGCGAAGCTCTCCGAGTCCCTCTTCCACTTCGCCTGGGACGAGGTCTTCGACTGGTACGTCGAGCTGTCGAAGACGACGTTCTTCGAGGGCGGCGAGCAGGCCAAGGTGTCCGGCCGCGTCCTCGGCGAGGTCCTGGACGTGATGCTGCGCCTGCTGCACCCGGTCGTCCCCTTCGTCACGGACACCCTGTGGACGACGCTGACCGGTGGGGAGTCGCTCGTCGTCGCCGACTGGCCGAGTGACAGCGGCTTCCGCGACGAGGCCGCCGAGCGGGAGATCGAGCTCGTCCAGCGGGTCGTCACCGAGGTCCGCCGCTTCCGCAGCGACCAGGGGCTTCAGCCCGGTCAGAAGGTTCCGGCCCGGCTCACCCTGGACGGCACCGCGCTCGCTCCGCACGAGCCCGCGATCCGTCAGCTGCTCCGGCTCCAGCCGGAGGGCGAGGGCTTCCAGGCCACCGCGTCCCTGCCGGTCGCGGGTGCCACGGTCGCGCTGGACCTGTCGGGCACGATCGATGTCGAGGCCGAGCGCAAGCGCCTGACGAAGGACCTGGCGGCGGCCGAGAAGGAGAAGGCGCAGGCCACGGCGAAGCTCGGCAACGAGGCGTTCCTCGCCAAGGCGCCGGACAACGTGGTCGACAAGATCCGTAAGCGTCTGGCCACGGCGGACGAGGACATCGCCCGCATCACGGCCCAACTGGACCGCCTTCCCCAGGCCCAGTAGGCCCGCGAGTCTCCGCAGGCGCCCGGCATCCCGCTCTCAGGCGATGCCGGGCGCCTGCGCGCATTCTCCGTCACCCCTGCGGGCCTCTTCTGTACTTAAAAAGTAGGGATATGACCTCTAGTGTCCGATTCTTTGTGTCCGATTCTTTGCTCTGTGGCGTGAGTGGGCGCCCGCATGCTGTGTCGAGGCCGACCGGGTATGTCTCCACGATGGGGACTTGTCCCGCTGACGGCTGCTGCGGGCGGGCCACCACTGCCGGCAAGACGATCTGGTGCGAGCAGGCGCTTCCGGCGGCCGAGCCCGGATAACGGGACGGCATGACGAGGCGGTATGACGGGACGGCGTCGCGACAGCGCGTGCGCCGAGGGCGGTGGCCAGGCCGGGGCGGCCGGCAGGGCTCCGTAGACTGGACCCCGTGAGTGAGCACCCCGATCCCTTCGACGAGTCCGACGCCTTCGACGAGATCGTCGATGCCGAGACCGACCGTGACCCCGACCTGGCGGTGATCGAGGCCGGCAGCCGCACCCTGCGCGCGCAGGCCGGGGCGCCGCAGAACGACGCCGTGCCCGCCCGGCCCGCGGACCCGGAGGTGGACAAGGCGCTGCGCGAGGTCGAGGCCGACCTGGCGACGCGCTGGGGCGAGACGAAGCTGGAGCCCTCGGTCTCCCGGATCTCCGCCCTGATGGACGTGCTGGGCGAGCCCCAGCGGGCGTACCCCTCGATCCACATCACGGGAACCAACGGCAAGACGTCCACGGCCCGCATGATCGAGGCGCTGCTCGGCGCCTTCGATCTGCGCACCGGGCGGTACACCTCGCCCCACGTCCAGTCGATCACGGAGCGGATCAGCCTGGACGGCGCCCCCATCGAGGCCGAGCGCTTCATCGAGACGTACCGCGACATCAAGCCGTATGTGGAGATGGTCGACGCGAGCCAGGAGTACCGGCTCTCCTTCTTCGAGGTGCTCACCGGCATGGCGTACGCGGCGTTCGCCGACGCGCCGGTGGACGTCGCCGTCGTCGAGGTCGGCATGGGCGGCAGCTGGGACGCGACGAACGTGATCGACGGCTCGGTGGCCGTGGTCACGCCCATCGACTTGGACCACACCGACCGGCTCGGCGCGACGCATGCCGAGATCGCCGGCGAGAAGGCCGGGATCATCAAGCAGGGCGCGACGGTCATCCTGGCGCAGCAGCCGGTGGACGCCGCCCAGGTGATGCTGAAGAAGGCCGTGGAGGCCGACGCGACCGTCGCCCGCGAGGGCATGGAGTTCGGCGTGGTCTCGCGGGAGGTCGCGGTCGGCGGCCAGCTCCTGACGCTGCGCGGGCTCGGCGGCGAGTACGACCAGATCTTCCTCCCGCTCTACGGAGCCCACCAGGCGCACAACGCGGCGGTCGCGCTCGCCGCGGTCGAGGCCTTCTTCGGCGTGGGCGCCGAGCAGGCGCGTGCGCTGGACATGGACACCATCCGCAAGGCGTTCGCCTCGGTCTCCTCCCCGGGCCGTCTCGAGGTCGTGCGCCGCAGCCCCACCGTCGTGCTGGACGCCGCCCACAATCCGGCGGGCGCGCGGGCGACCGCCGCCGGCATCACGGAGTCGTTCGGTTTCTCCCGCCTCGTCGGCGTGGTCGGCACGAGCGACGACAAGGATGTGCGGGGCCTGCTGGAGGCGTTCGAGCCGATCTTCGCCGAGATCGTCGTCACGCAGAACTCCACGCCCCGCGCCATGGGCGCGGACGAGCTCGCGGCGATCGCCGTCGAGGTCTTCGGCGACGAGAGGGTGGTCGTCGAGCCGCGTCTGGACGACGCGCTGGAGGCGGCGATCACGCTGGCCGAGGAGGAGTCGGAGTTCGCGGGCGCGGGCGTGCTGGTGACCGGCTCCGTGATCACGGTCGGCGAGGCCCGGCTGCTCCTGGGGAGGGGCTGACACCCGATGCGTACGCTCTGTGCATCCACCCTGATCGGCGAGTTCTTCGTGATCGGCTTCGCCGGTCTCGTCGCGATGAAGTCGGACGGCGCGTCGATGGCCGCGGTGTGGACGGTCTGCGGGATCGCGATGCTGCTCTCGGTGCTGCTGTGCGGCATGATCACCCGGCCCGGTGGGATCCAGCTGGGCTGGGCGCTCCAGATCGCGCTCATCGCGAGCGGTTTCGTGGTGCCGGCCATGTTCTTCCTCGGCGCGCTGTTCGCCGGCCTGTGGTGGGCCTCGGTGTTCTACGGTCGCAGGATCGACGAGGCGAAGGCCCGGTGGGAGGAGCAGGCCTCGGCAGGGCCTGACGCTGCGTAATCGCGGGCGGCTTTCGCCCTGTAGCCTCGTCAGTGCCTGCTGTCCGGTTGGGACGCGGCAGGCCCTGAATCCGCACCTGAAGGAGCCCGTACCGTGAGTCAGCGCACGCTCGTCCTGCTCAAGCCCGACGCCGTACGACGCGGCCTGATCGGCGAGATCATCGGCCGCATCGAGGCCAAGGCGGGCTGGACCATCAGCGCGCTGGAGCTGCGCACGCTGGACCAGGACATCCTGGAGCAGCACTACGGAGAGCACAAGGGCAAGCCCTTCTACGAGCCGCTGGTCGCCTTCATGTCCTCCGGCCCGGTCGTCGCCCTCGTCGTCGAGGGCGAGCGCGTCATCGAGGGTGTACGCCAGCTGGCGGGACCGACCGACCCGATCGCGGCGGCTCCGGGCTCCATTCGTGGCGACTTCGGCACCATCGTCCGGGAGAATCTCATCCACGCCTCGGACTCCGAGGAGTCCGCCATTCGGGAGCTGAAGATTTTCTTTCCCGGACTTTCCTGACGCGACGTCAGCCGAACAGCGCTCATGACCTGGGGCGACCGAAGGAATTTCGGTCGCCCCTTGGCATAGGCCGGGCCATTGCGGGAACGCATCGCTCCGACACATCGTCACGATAAACAGAGGTGGACCAGCGCGCGGTGTCCGCGGGGACGGCACTACGATGTAAGCCTCACGCCACATCACCCACCTCGCCGTCCTGAAAAGCCATCAACGCTCGATTTGGGAAGGCCAGACGAATCCTCATGGGGAACAACATGTCGTTCATCGGCCGTGACATGGCTGTCGACCTCGGGACCGCCAACACGCTGGTGTACGTCAGAGGCCGGGGGATCGTTCTCAACGAGCCGTCCGTCGTCGCGATCAACACCAACACGGGCGGCATTCTCGCGGTCGGCGCCGAGGCGAAGAAGATGATCGGCCGGACGCCGGGCAACATCGTTGCCGTCCGGCCGCTGAAGGACGGCGTCATCGCCGACTTCGAGATCACCGAGCGGATGCTCCGCTACTTCATCCTGAAGATCCACAAGCGCCGGTACCTCGCCCGTCCGCGCGTCGTCGTCTGTGTTCCCTCCGGTATCACCGGCGTCGAGCGCCGTGCGGTCATCGAGGCGTCGACGCAGGCCGGCGCCCGCCAGGTGCACATCATCGAGGAGCCGATGGCCGCGGCCATCGGCTCCGGACTCCCCGTCCACGAGGCCACCGGCAACATGGTCGTCGACATCGGTGGCGGCACCACCGAGGTCGCCGTGATCTCGCTCGGCGGAATCGTCACGGCACAGTCCATCCGCGTCGCCGGCGACGAGCTGGACAACGCGATCATCCAGCACATCAAGAAGGAGTACTCGCTCCTGCTCGGTGAGCGCACCGCCGAGAACATCAAGATCACCATCGGTTCGGCGTACGAGATGGACAAGGACGAGCACACCGAGATCCGCGGCCGCGACCTCGTCTCCGGTCTGCCCAAGACCGTCGTCATCTCCGCCGCGGAGGTCCGCAAGGCCATCGAGGAACCGGTCAACGCGATCGTCGACGCCGTCAAGACGACGCTCGACAAGTGCCCGCCGGAGCTGTCCGGCGACGTCATGGACCGCGGCATCGTCCTCACCGGCGGTGGCGCACTGCTGCGCGGCCTCGACGAGCGGCTGCGCCGCGAGACGGGCATGCCGATCCACATCGCCGAGGACCCCCTGGACTCGGTGGCGCTCGGATCCGGCAAGTGCGTCGAGGAGTTCGAGGCGCTCCAGCAGGTGCTGGACGCCCAGCCGCGTCGTTGACCTGGAGGCGGCGTCCGGCAGCGGCCGGGCCCGCATCCGCCGTTCGGGGGCCCGCGGGGCCCCCACAAGGGGGTCCTTCCGCCTCCGCCCCAGGCGAAGGACCGTTGCTCCACCGACATCACCATTCCGACGAGGAAGGCACGGCCGCCGCACGTGAGGGACACACGAGAGAGCCGGCTGCTCCTGGTGCTGCTGATCGCCATCGCGTTCGCCTTGATCACGGTGGACATCCGCGGCGGTGAGGAGTCACCGGTCGACGGAGCCCGGCAGGCCGCGGCCACGGTCTTCGGCCCGGTCGAGAGCGGTGTCGCGGCGGCCGTCGCACCGATCGGCAACGCCATCGGCGCCGTACGCGACTCCGGCGAGCGTCACGACCGCATCAGCGAGCTGGAGCGGGAGAACGCCGAGCTCAAGCAGCGGCTCGGCAGCGACGACCGCAACCGCAGCCGGCTGCGCGAGCTCGACGGCCTGATCAGGACCGCGGCGGCCGGACAGTACGGGATCAAGGGCGCCGAGGTCATCGCCATAGGAGCGGCGCAGGGCTTCTCCTGGACGGTCACGATCGACATCGGCGCCCAGGACGGCATCAGGCGCGACATGACCGTCGTCAACAGCAACGGACTCGTCGGCCGCGTCACCACAGTCGGCCCCAGCACCTCCACGGTCCTGCTCGCCAACGACCCCGACTTCACCGTCGGCACGCGGATGGAGAAGACCAACGAGCTGGGCTTCGCGACCGGTCAGGGCGACCGGCCGCTCCTGGTTCAGCTGCTCAACGGCAAGTCCAAGGTGAAGAAGGGCGACCGGCTGGTCACCTTCGGCTCGCAGGGCAACAAGCCGTTCGTGCCGGGCGTCCCGGTCGGCGAGGTCATCCGCGTCGACCCGTCGGGCGGCGACCTCACCCGGAACATCTACGTCCGCCCGTACGCCGCCTTCAGCAGGCTCGACATCGTCGGCGTCGTCGTCCAGGCGCCGAGCAGCGACCCGCGCGACATGGTGCTCCCGCCGAGGCCCGCGAAGCCCAAGCCGACGCCCACCGTCACGGTGACCGTCACACCCGGTGCCGACGGCGAGACGGAGGACGGCCAGGCCCTGGACGAGCAGACGCAGGACAACGGGCAGGCGCAGGACACCGGACAGGATCCACCGGGCGACAACGCCGCCGATGTCCCGGACGACGAGTAACAGGAGCTGATCCGCCCATGCGCTTCAACCGGATGCTGCTCTCCGCGACCCTGGTCGTGGTCGCCCTCGTCATCCAGGTCACCGTCCTCGCCCGCCTCCAGCTGCCCGGCGCGGTCCCGGACCTG
This sequence comes from Streptomyces sp. NPDC002867, assembly GCF_053591895.1. Lineage (NCBI taxonomy): Bacteria > Bacillati > Actinomycetota > Actinomycetes > Kitasatosporales > Streptomycetaceae > Streptomyces > Streptomyces sp. NPDC002867. The sequence continues at coordinate 206,575 of NZ_JBSFUR010000006.1, forward strand.
ATGCTGCTGACCGTCCTCGGACTCGCCATGGTCTACGGCCATGTCGCGGGTGCCTTCATCGGCTTCGGCGCCGGCCTCCTCGCCGACATCGCGCCGCCCGCCGACCACGCGGCCGGCCGCTACGCGCTCGTCCTGTGCGTCATCGGCTACCTCGCCGGCCTCATCCGGCCCGACAACGGGCAGCAACTGCGCTCCGCCACCGGCCCGATGGTCGTGGTCGTCGCCGCCGCGATCGGATCCACCCTGCTGTACGCGGGAGTGGGCGCCCTCGTCGGCGACACCGCAGCCCGCCATGTCGGCCTCGGCAGCCTGCTGTTCACCGCAGCCGTCTACGACCTGATCCTCGCGCCCTTCACCGTGCCGCTGATCATGTGGCTCGCCAGACGCAGCGACAACGACCCGCTCGCCGAGAGCCAGAGCAGCAACGCCACCGACGTCGCCTCCGGCTGGCTGACGTCGGGCACCGGCCTGCGGATCGGCTCCCAGCGCAGCGGACTGCGGATCAGGGCGGCGAGGACGCGGGCGGCACGAGCCGGACGCATCAAAGGCGTGAAGCGACTGTGACCGAGGGGGCAGCAGCGTGAGCAACATTCCGGAGACCGGGCGGACCCCCCGGGTCCAGGTCCGGCTCGTCATCATCCAGGTACTCGTCTTCTCCCTCCTGCTCACCCTCGGCGGCCGGCTCTGGTACCTCCAGATCCGCAACGGCGACGAGTACGCCGACGAGGCCAGCGGCAACCACGTGCAGCGGGTCGTCTCACCCGCCGTACGCGGCTCGATCCTCGACGCCCGCGGCGTCCCGCTCGCCGACAACGAGACCCGCCTCGTGGTCTCCGCCTCGCGCACCGAGCTGATGAAGATGAAGGACGACGGGAAGGCCGTCCTGACCCGGCTCGCCGGTGTCCTCGGCATGAAGCCGAAGGAGGTCATGGACAAGGTCAGGCTCTGCGACTCCAAGACGCCGCAGCCCTGCTGGAACGGATCCCCGTACCAGCCGATCCCGGTCACCGACGAGGCCACCACGCAGCAGGCGCTGCGGATCCGGGAGAGTTCCGAGGACTTCCCCGGCATCACCGCCGAACCCACCGCCGTGCGCCGGTACCCCGCACCCGGCAAGGCCCGCACGTCGCAGGTGCTCGGCTACCTCTCGCCGGTCACCGACGAGGAGATCCAGAAGGCCAAGGACACCGACTCGCCGCATCTGCGCTCCGACCAGGTCGGCCGCTCGGGCCTGGAGCGCACCTACGACAAGCAGTTGCGCGGCAAGGCAGGCGTCACCTCGTACGAGGTCGACAAGCTCGGCCGGGTCATGGGCCAGACGGAGTCCGACCCGGGCGTCCCCGGCTCCAACGTGATCACCAGCATCGACGCCCGGGTCCAGGGCGTCGCCGAGCACGAGCTGCACCAGGCGATGAAGACCGTCCGGCAGGAGACCGACAAGATCACCGGCCGCAAGTACGAGGCCGACGCGGGCGCCGTGGTCGTCATGGAGTCCAGGACCGGCCGCGTCATCGCGATGGCATCGCAGCCCGACTACGACCCCAACGCCTGGGTCGGCGGCATCTCCGCCAAGGACTACGCCAAGCTCACCGGCAAGGGCTCCAACTACCCGCTGCTCAACCGGGCCATCCAGGGCCAGTCACCCGCCGGCTCCGTCTTCAAGGTGGTGTCGGCGAGCGCGGCCGTGCGGGCGGGCTACCCCTTCGACGACCGTTACAACTGCACCAGCTCCTACAGCATGGGCAACCGGAGCTTCGCGAACTTCGAGTCCAAGGGGCACGGCCCCATCACCCTCGGAGACGCCCTCAAGTTCTCCTGCAACACCGTCTTCTACCGTCTCGGCCACCAGGAGTGGCAGCGCGACGGCGGCCTCAACCCCAAGAAGAACGCCCACGACTGGTTCTACCGGACCGCCCATGACTTCGGGTTCGGCTCGGAGACCGGCATCGACCTGCCGAACGAGGTCGTCGGCCGTATCCCGGACCGGCAGTGGAAGAAGAGCTTCTGGGAAGCCAACAAGGACGTCTGGTGCAAGCAGGGCAAGAAGGGCGGCACCTACGTCCAGCAGATCGCTTATGAGAGCTGCCTCGAAGGCAACCAGCTGAAGGCCTTCGACAGCATCAACTTCGCCATCGGCCAGGGCGACGTCCTCATCACGCCCATCCAGCTGGCCACCGCCTACGCCGCCATCAGCAACGGCGGCACCCTCTACAACCCCACCATCGGCAAGGCCGTCGTCAGCCCCGACGGCAAGAGGGTCGAGGAGATCGAGCCCAAGCCCCACGGCAGGCTGCCGGTGGACGCCGAGACCATCAGCGACCTCGACAAGGGACTGCGCTCCGTCGTCGAGCCCGGCGGCACCGCCGCCTGGCGGTTCGGCGGCTGGCCGCAGGACAAGATCCCGATGCGCGCCAAGACCGGCACCGCCCAGGTCTACGGCAAGCAGACCACCTCGTGGTTCGCGACCTACACCGACGACTACACGATCGTCATGACGATCTCCCAGGGTGGTACGGGCTCCGGCGCGTCGGGCCCCGCCGTGCGCAACATCTACGACGCGATGTACGGCCTGGACAAGGAGGGCAACCAGGACCTGAAGAGGGCCCTGCTTCCCCAGCCGCAGAAGGGCCTGCCCAAGATCTTCCCGGACGGCTCGATCGACGCCCCGGAGATCAGGCCCTACGTTCCTCCGAAGCCGAAGGACCCCGAACCAGCGCTCGCGGGCTCGCCCGCACGGAGGGACTGAGAGATGACAGGCGCAGGCGGTTTCTCCGTCTCCGGATACGGCCCCGAGCGCGGTGGTCTGTGGACCCGCCTGAGTGCGCGCGACTCGATGGCGCGCAGGCTCGACTGGCCGCTGATGTGCTCGGCGATCGCCCTGTCCGTCGTCGGCACCCTGCTGGTGTGGTCGGCGACCCGAGGGCGCACCGAGCTCAACCACGGCGACCCGTACCACTTCCTGGTCCGGCACAGCCTGAACATCGGCATCGGCTTCGCACTGATGGTGGGCACGATCTGGCTGGGCCACCGCATGCTGCGTGGCGCGGTGCCCGTGCTCTACGGACTGTCCGTGGTGCTCGTGCTGCTGGTGCTCACCCCGCTCGGCGCCACGATCAACGGCGCCCACGCCTGGCTCGTCATCGGCGGCCTGTCGCTCCAGCCGTCCGAGTTCGTGAAGATCACGATCATCCTCGTGATGGCGATGATGCTCGCCGCCCGTGTGGACGCGGGCGACCAGCTCCATCCCGACCACCGCACGGTCGCCAAGTCGCTCGGCCTCGCGGTCGTGCCGATGGCGATCACCATGCTGATGCCGGACCTCGGCTCCGTGATGGTCATGGTCGTGATCGTGCTCGGCGTCCTGCTCGCCTCGGGCGCCTCCAACCGCTGGATCCTCGGCCTCATCGGCGCGGGCGCCGCGGGGGCGGCCCTGGTGGCCGCGCTCGGACTGCTCGACGAGTACCAGATCAACCGCTTCGCCGCCTTCGCCAATCCCGAACTCGACCCCGCCGGCGTCGGCTACAACACCAACCAGGCACGGATCGCGATCGGTTCCGGCGGACTGTACGGAGCCGGGCTGTTCAACGGCCACCAGACCACGGGGCAGTTCGTGCCCGAGCAGCAGACCGACTTCATCTTCACGGTCGCCGGCGAGGAACTGGGCTTCCTCGGCGCCGGCCTGATCCTGGCGCTGCTCGGCGTCGTGCTGTGGCGTGCCTGCCGCATCGCGCGGGAGACGACCGAGCTGTACGGCACGATCGTCGCGGCCGGGATCATCGCCTGGTTCGCCTTCCAGTCCTTCGAGAACATCGGCATGGCGATGGGCATCATGCCGGTGGCCGGCCTGCCGCTGCCGTTCGTGTCGTACGGAGGCACGTCCATGTTCGCGGTCTGGATCGCGGTGGGCCTGCTCCAGTCGATCCGGGTCCAGCGCCCGATAAGCGCATAGCCCGATGGGGAGGGGGACGGCCCCCGGTCGTTCCCCGGCCCGGCAGGTCCGTGGAGGGCCGGGCGTACGCGCGTTCACCGGCGGTCTGCCGCCGCGGCGCGCGGGCGACTAGATTCGTGGCATGGCGGACACCAAGCGCGAGATCGAGCGGAAGTACGACGCCAGCCCCGACACCCGGCTGCCGGATCTGACACAGGTGGCCGGAGTCGCCGGCGTCCGGGAGCGAGGCGTCGACGAGCTCGACGCCGTCTACTACGACACGGGTGACCTGCGGCTCGCGGCGGCCTCCGTCACCCTGCGGCGCAGAACCGGCGGAGCCGACGCCGGCTGGCACCTCAAACTGCCCGTCGCCCCCGGCGTCCGCGACGAGATCAGCGCGCCCCTCTCCGACGACGTCCCGGGCGAACTCGCCGCGCTCGTGCGCGTGTACACGCGCGAGGCCGCGCTCGATCCGGTCGTCCGCCTGCGCTCCGTCCGCGCCGTGCGCCACCTGCTCGACGCCGACGGCGCCCTCCTCGCCGAGCTCAGCAGGGACGAGGTGCACGCCGAACGGCCGCCGGGCGGCGACGGCGTCGTCCGCTGGGACGAGATCGAGGTCGAACTCGCCGACGGCGGCGACCCCGCGTTCCTCGATGCCGTCGACAAGAAGCTCCGCAAAGCCGGAGTGCGCAGGTCCACGGCGCCGTCCAAGCTCGCCAGGGCCCTCGCCGGCACCGGCGCCGCCCCGGCGCCGCGCCCCGAAGGGCCCACCCCGCGCACCGCCGGCGACCACATCCTGCGCTACCTGCGGGAACAGCGCGACGCGCTCGTCGCCCACGACCCCGGCGTCCGCCGGGACGTGCCCGACGCCGTGCACCAGATGCGCGTCGCCACCCGGCGGCTGCGCAGCGCCCTGCGCACGTACCGGAAGATCCTCGACCGCGATGCCACCCGGCCCGTGATCGACGAGCTCAAGTGGCTCGCCGCGGAACTCGGCGTCGCACGTGACCAGGAGGTCCTCGCCGAGCGGCTCCGGTCCGGCATCGGCGCGCTGCCCGACACCCTGGTGCTCGGACCGGTCGCCGCGCGCCTGAAGGCATGGTCGGTCGCCGGGGAGGCCGAGGCCCGCGGCACGGCGGTCGCCGCCCTCGACAGCGCGCGCTACCTGGCCCTCCTCTCCTGCCTCGACGCCCTGCTCGCGAGCCCTCCGCTGCTGAAGGCCGCCGGCAAGGCGGCCGACGCCGCGCTGCCGGACGCGGTGCTGAAGGAGTACGACCGGCTGTCCCGCCGCGTCGAGCACGCCCTCGCCCTCCCCGCCGGCCAGGAGAGGGACGTGGCCCTGCACGACGCGCGCAAGGCCGCCAAGCGGGCCCGGTACGCGGCTGAGGCGGCGACGCAGGCGCTGGGCCGCCCGGCGCGGCGGTTCGCCAAGCGGATGAAGGCCGTGCAGAAGGTCCTCGGCGACCACCAGGACAGCGTCGTCGCCCGCCGGGCACTGCGCGACCTGGCGATCGCGGCGAACGCGGCGGGCGAGCCGTCGTTCACCTGGGGCCTGTTGTACGGCCAGGAGTCGGCCCGCGCCACGGAGCGCGAGGCCGAGCTGCCGCAGGTGTGGGAGCGGGCGACGTCCCCCGGACTGCGGGCGGATCTGACCGGCTGAGCGTCGGGGTACGCTTGATGGTCACCCCCTGTCCGCTCACGAGAGACACCACGATGCCTGTCGAGTCGGTCTTCCCACGCCTGGAAGCGCTTCTCCCGCATGTCCAGAAGCCGATCCAGTACGTCGGCGGAGAACTCAACTCCACCGTCAAGGACTGGGACGCCTGCGACGTCCGCTGGGCGCTCATGTACCCCGACGCGTACGAGGTCGGACTCCCCAACCAGGGCGTCATGATCCTCTATGAGGTACTGAACGAGCGCGAGGGCGTGCTCGCCGAGCGCACCTACAGCGTGTGGCCGGACCTCGAGGAGCTGATGCGCGAGCACCGCGTCCCGCAGTTCACCGTGGACAGCCACCGCCCGGTCAAGGCGTTCGACGTCTTCGGGCTCAGCTTCTCCACCGAACTCGGCTACACCAACATGCTCACGGCGCTCGATCTCGCGGGCATACCGCTGGAGTCGAAGGACCGCACGATCGACGACCCGATCGTGCTCGCCGGCGGACACGCCGCGTTCAACCCCGAGCCGATCGCGGACTTCATCGACGCGGCGATCGTCGGCGACGGCGAGCAGGCCGTGCTCGACATGACCGAGATCATCCGTGCCTGGAAGGCGGAGGGCCGGCCCGGCGGCCGCGAGGAGGTCCTGCTCCGCCTCGCGAAGACGGGCAGCGTCTACATCCCCGCGTTCTACGACGTCGAGTACCTGCCCGACGGCCGCATCGGCCGTGTCGTGCCGAACAGGTCGGGCGTGCCGTGGCGGGTGTCCAAGCACACCGTCATGGACCTCGACGAGTGGCCCTACCCCAAGCAGCCGCTGGTCCCGCTCGCGGAGACCGTCCACGAGCGGATGTCCGTCGAGATCTTCCGCGGCTGCACCCGCGGCTGCCGCTTCTGCCAGGCCGGCATGATCACGCGCCCCGTACGGGAGCGAAGCATCACCGGCATCGGCGAGATGGTGGACAAGGGCCTCAAGGCGACGGGCTTCGAGGAGGTCGGCCTGCTCTCCCTGTCCTCCGCGGACCACAGCGAGATCGGCGACATCGCCAAGGGCCTCGCCGACCGGTACGAGGACGACAAGATCGGCCTGTCCCTCCCGTCGACCCGTGTCGACGCGTTCAACGTGGACCTGGCCAACGAGCTGACGCGCAACGGCCGCCGGTCCGGCCTCACCTTCGCCCCCGAGGGCGGCTCCGAGCGCATGCGCAAGGTCATCAACAAGATGGTCTCGGAGGAGGACCTGATCCGCACCGTCGCCACGGCGTACGGCAACGGCTGGCGTCAGGTGAAGCTGTACTTCATGTGCGGCCTGCCGACCGAGACCGACGACGACGTGCTCCAGATCGCCGACATGGCGGCGAACGTCATCGCCAAGGGCCGCGAGGTCTCGAAGTCCAACGACATCCGCTGCACGGTGTCGATCGGCGGCTTCGTGCCCAAGCCGCACACCCCCTTCCAGTGGGCGCCGCAGCTGTCGGCCGAGGAGACGGACGCGCGGCTGGAGAAGCTGCGCGACAAGATCCGGGGCGACAAGAAGTACGGCCGCTCGATCGGCTTCCGCTACCACGACGGCAAGCCGGGCATCGTCGAGGGCCTGCTCTCCCGCGGTGACCGCCGCGTCGGCGCCGTCATCCGCGCCGTCTACGAGGACGGCGGCCGCTTCGACGGCTGGCGCGAGCACTTCTCGTACGACCGCTGGATGGCCTGCGCCGAGAAGGCGCTGCCGGAGTTCGGCGTCGACGTCGACTGGTACACGACGCGTGAGCGTACGTACGAGGAGGTCCTGCCCTGGGACCACCTGGACTCCGGTCTCGACAAGGACTGGCTCTGGGAGGACTGGCAGGACGCGCTCGACGAGACCGAGGTCGAGGACTGCCGCTGGACGCCGTGCTTCGACTGCGGTGTGTGCCCGCAGATGGACACGCACATCCAGGTCGGTCCGACGGGCAAGAAGCTGCTGCCGCTGACCGTCGTCAAGTAGTGCTCGATTAGTGCTCGATCCCCCCGGCTCGGGGGAGGGCCCGGCCACAGGGGAGACCCTGCGGCCGGGCCCTCGTTCGCTGCGGGCGGGAAGCGGGGGCCGGGGGACCGGATCCGGACGGGGCCCTGCTGCGTCCTGTCCTGCATGGAGTACGAGAAGCCGCCGACGGCGGATGTGCGGCAGCGGTACGGCGCGGTCGAGGAGTACGAGCCCGGGGACGGCTGCCTCGCGCAGGTCATCCGGATCCCGCTGCGGATCGTCGTCGTGCTCCTGGTCGTCCCCGTCCGCATGGTCTGGGACGTCCTCGCCGTCTGCGGGCGGGCGCTGCACCGGAGCCTGCTGCGGCCGGCCGGCCGCGCGCTCGCCCGGCTGGGCAGCGCCGTCCTGCGCCATGTGCTGATCCCGGTCGGCAAGGCGCTGTTCGTGTGGCCGTGGGTGGCGCTGTGGCGCTACGTGGTCGTGCCGGTGGTGACGTACGGACTCGTCGTCCCGGTCGTGTGGCTGTACCGGCACGTGCTGACCCCGCTCGGCCGCGGCATCGCGTGGGCCGTGGCGAACCTGCTGGTCGCGCCGTTGGTGTGGATGGTGGCGAACCTGCTGGTCGCCCCGCTCGTGTGGCTGCACCGGCACGTTCTCGCCCCGCTCGGGCGCGGCGTCGCGGCCGTCCTCGGATGGCTCGGCAAGGCGCTGTTCGTGTGGCCGTGGGTGGCGCTGTGGCGGTACGTGGTCGTGCCGGTGGTGACGTACGGGCTCGTCGTCCCGGTCGTGTGGATCTGCCGGTACGGGCTGGTCCTGCCCGCCGAGTGGCTCTACCGGCACGTGCTCACCCCGCTCGGGCACGGCATCGTTCGGCTCCTCGTCCACCTGGTGGTGGCGCCGGCGGCCTGGGTGTACCGCTACGTCCTCGCGCCGATCGGCAGGGAGACCGTCGCGGCCCTCCGGCTCGCGTGGCAGTTCGCCGGGTACGTGTCGCGTGCCGTCGGCCGGGGGCTGAAGTGGCTCGCGTGGAACCTCGCGGGCCGTCCGGCGCGCTGGTTCTACCGCGGTGTGTGCACGCCCGTCGGGCACTTCGTGCGCGACGCCGTCTGGCGCCCGGCCGCACGGGCCGCCGTCGAGACCGGACGGACCGTGCGCGCCGCGTTCGCCTCGGCGCGTCTGACCCTGCGCCGGGCCCGCCGCGACGCATGGCGCGCCCTGGGCGGCGGGACCGTGTACCCGGAGCCCGCGACTCCCATGACGGGCGCGGCGCGCCGGGCGCGTAACCTGGGTGATACGCAACAACCACAGACCGTTCCCGGCGTGGCGGCCGAGACCGAGATCTCCCTGCGCAAGCAGGGGTGAGCCGGCCGGCCCCGAGGGAACCCCCCACGTCCGAGGGCGGCGCGCCACCCGCGCCCGCTCCGCACCGAGGAGAAGAACCACTGGGCAAGCGACAGCCCGAAGGCCCGCCGCCCGCACCTGCGGTGCAGCGCATCCGTCTGCGCTACACCAAGCGCGGCCGCCTCCGGTTCACCAGCCACCGTGACTTCCAGCGCGCCTTCGAGCGTGCGCTGCGGCGCGCCGAGGTGCCCATGGCGTACTCGGCGGGCTTCACCCCGCACCCGAAAGTGTCGTACGCCAATGCCGCACCCACCGGCACGGGCAGCGAGGCCGAGTACCTGGAGATCGCCCTCACCGAGCACCGCGACCCCGACAAGCTGCGCGAGCTGCTCGACGAGTCGCTGCCGGACGGACTCGACATCACCGACGCCGTCGAGGCCCGCACCTCGGGTCTGGCCGACCGGCTCACCGCGTCCGTGTGGGAGATGCGGCTGGACGGCGTCGAGCCGCAGACCGCCGAGAATGCCGTGACCGCGTTCCTCGCCGCCGAGACGGTCGACGTCCAGCGGAAGACGAAGAACGGCATGCGGACCTTCGACGCGCGGGGTGCCGTCGCCGACCTGCAGGCGGGTCGTCCCCAGCCTGATAGGCCGGGAGAGGGGCCCTGTGCGATACTGCGGCTGGTTGTTCGGCACGTGACACCTGCCGTACGACCCGACGACGTCCTGTCCGGTCTCCGAGCTGTGGCCGACCTGGCGCCGCCGGTCCCCGCAGCGGTGACCAGGCTGGCGCAGGGGCTCTTCGACGAGGAGTCCGGCACGGTGACCGACCCGCTCGCGCCCGACCGCGAGGCAGCCCCGGCCGCTCCACCCATGGCCGCCGGGACAGCCCCTGCGACGGCGCCGGAAGGTCCCGCCGCGTAAGGACGGTCGTCGTAGCGCGGCTCTGGACACTCGGGAGCCACCTGAGCCGGGCCGCGCATTGACACAGAAGACTTTCGCCAGGCCGTACGTACATCGCGTAGGGAACCGGCGAGCCAGACATCAGCTCCCGTGCGGCGCCCGCGCCCCGGACGGCGGCACCGCGCACATCACGCGGGCCGCGGCCGGACCGGACCAGGCGCGGCGCCCGGGAGCGCGACGGGAGAAATGCCCGCATGCTCGAGCCGATCGGATCCGGCGCTGCCGGAGACAACAACCAAGAACACATCACCCCCAGCGACACGCTGCCGCCGCGCCGCAGGCGCGCCGCGTCGCGTCCCGCCGGGCCGCCGGGCGCGGCGGACACCGCTGCCCTGAGCGAGGCCGCCGACACCGCTGCCGCCGTTACGGCGGAGAGCCCCGAGGCCGCTGCCCCGGAGGCCGCCGCAGAGGCCGCAGACGCGGCCGCGCCGCGCACCCGACGCGCCACGCGCAAGGCGACCGCTCCGGCGGGCGCGCCCGAGGCCGCGGAGCCGGCCGCGGACGAGTCCGAGGAGACGCCCGCGCCGCGTACGCGCCGCCGCGCCACCCGTAAGGCCACCGCGCCTGCTGCCGCCCCGGCGCAGGCGGAGGCCGTTCCGGCCGAGGCCGAGGCCGAGGAGGCCACCGAGACCCTTGAGGCCGAGGAGACCGCCGAGCCGGTCGTCACCGCCGAGGCCGCCGCTCCTCGCCGCACGCGGCGCCGGGCGTCCGCCCCGGCCGGTGCGCCCAAGGCCGCCGAAGCGCAGGAGGACCAGCCCACGCTGGCGGAGGCCGCCCAGGCCGTCGTGCCCGCTGTGGCGGGCGTCTCCGCAGTGGTGGGCGAGAGCGCCGAGGCTCCCGCGCCGCGTACCCGTCGGCGTGCGACGCGCAAGGCGACGGCTGCGGCCGGTGCGCCGCAGGTCGCGGAGACCGAGTCGGCGGAGGCTCCGCAGACCGCGGCCACGGCCGTCGACACGGAGGCGGAGGCCCCCGCGCCGCGTACCCGCCGCCGTGCGACGCGCAAGGCGACGGCTCCGGCCGGCGCCCCGGAAACCGCCGAGGCCGCCGACACCGCTGCCGCCGTTCCGTCGGCGGAGGCCGCCGAGCCCGAGGCCGCCGAGGTGGCCGCGCCGCGCCGCCGCCGTCGTGCGTCCGCCCCGGCGGGTGCCCCGAAGGCGCCGGCCGCCGAAGAGGTCCGGGCCGAGACGGAGGAGCCCGCCCCGCGTACGCGCCGCGCCGCCCGTAAGGCCACCGCGCCCGCCGGTGCCCCGGCCGCCGCCGAGGCCGACGAGCAGGCCGCCGAGGCGGGCGAGAGCCTGCCCGAGAGCGCCGTCGAGCAGATCGCCGCCGCCGAGGCGCAGGTCGCCGCCGCGGAGAAGGCCGCCAGCCGTGGCCGCACGCGCCGGCGTGCCGTGTCGCCCGAGTTCACCACCCCGCAGCAGCGGGCCGCCGCACCGGCCGATGAGGCCGAGGCGCCCGCGCGCGGCCGCCGTGCGCGACCCGCCGTGCCCACCTTCCAGGCCCCGGTCTTCGCCGAACCGATGTTCCAGACCCCGGAGACCGCCGCGGCCGCCGCTGCCGCTGCCGCGAGCGCCCCGGAGCCGGAGGAGGAAGAAGAGTTCGCCGAGGCGGTCACCGAGACCGCGGCCCCCGAGCAGCCCGCGGGCCGCCGTCGCCGCCGTCGCCGCGGCGAGCCCGCCGAGCCCGTCGAGACCCCCGCCGCCGAGGCCGTTCCGGCCGAGGAGGAGGCCGAGCCCGAGCAGGCGGAGGCCGCGCAGGGCGAGGAGGCCGACGAGTACGAGGACCGGCCGTCGCGCCGTCGCCGCCGCGGGGGCCGTCGCCGCCGCCGCGGTGAGGCCGCCGACGTGGACGAGTCCGTGGAGGAGGAGGCCGAGGAGGCCGAGGCCGCCGCCGAGGAAGCGGAGGAGGAGGCCGAGGACGAGGACGAGGCCGGCACGCCGTCCGCCGCCGGGACCAGCAGCAGCCGCCGCCGCCGTCGCCGTCGCCGTCGCAGCGGTGACGCGGCCGGCGAGCCCGAGGCCGCCGACGAGGACGGCGTCCCTACGGTCGTCAAGGTCCGTGAGCCCCGCAAGAAGGAAGAGCCGAGCGACGAGGTCCAGTCCATCAAGGGCTCGACCCGTCTGGAGGCGAAGAAGCAGCGTCGCCGCGAGGGCCGCGAGCAGGGCCGCCGCCGGGTGCCGATCATCACCGAGGCGGAGTTCCTGGCGCGCCGCGAGGCCGTCGAGCGCGTGATGGTCGTCCGCCAGAGCGGCGAGCGCACCCAGATCGGCGTCCTCGAGGACGACGTGCTCGTCGAGCACTACGTCAACAAGGAGCAGGCCACCAGCTACGTCGGCAACGTCTACCTGGGCAAGGTGCAGAACGTCCTGCCGTCCATGGAGGCCGCCTTCGTCGACATCGGCAAGGGCCGCAACGCCGTCCTGTACGCGGGCGAGGTGAACTTCGAGGCGCTGGGCATGGCCAACGGCCCGCGCCGTATCGAGGCCGCCCTCAAGTCCGGCCAGTCGGTGCTGGTCCAGGTGACCAAGGACCCGATCGGTCACAAGGGCGCCCGCCTGACCAGCCAGGTCTCGCTGCCCGGCCGCTACCTGGTCTACGTGCCCGAGGGCTCGATGACCGGTATCAGCCGCAAGCTGCCCGACACCGAGCGCGCCCGGCTGAAGACGATCCTCAAGAAGATCGTTCCCGAGGACGCGGGCGTCATCGTGCGCACCGCCGCCGAGGGGGCGAGCGAGGACGAGCTGCGCCGTGACGTCGAGCGTCTGCAGGCGCAGTGGGAGGAGATCCAGAAGAAGGCGAAGAGCGGCAACGCCCCGACGCTGCTCTACGGCGAGCCGGACATGACCGTCCGGGTCGTCCGCGACATCTTCAACGAGGACTTCTCGAAGGTCATCGTCAGCGGTGACGAGGCGTGGGAGACCATCCACGGCTACGTGTCGCACGTGGCGCCCGACCTGGTCGACCGCCTGCAGCGGTGGACCAGCGAGGTCGACGTCTTCGCGGTCAACCGGATCGACGAGCAGCTGATGAAGGCCCTGGACCGCAAGGTCTGGCTGCCGAGCGGCGGCTCGCTGGTGATCGACAAGACCGAGGCCATGGTCGTCGTCGACGTCAACACCGGCAAGTTCACGGGTCAGGGCGGCAACCTCGAGGAGACCGTCACCAGGAACAACCTGGAGGCGGCCGAGGAGATCGTGCGCCAGTTGCGGCTGCGCGACCTGGGCGGCATCGTCGTCGTCGACTTCATCGACATGGTGCTGGAGTCCAATCGGGACCTGGTCATGCGCCGGCTCCTGGAGTGCCTGGGCCGCGACCGCACCAAGCACCAGGTGGCCGAGGTGACGTCGCTGGGTCTGGTGCAGATGACCCGCAAGCGGGTCGGCCAGGGGCTGCTGGAGTCGTTCTCGGAGACCTGTGTCCACTGCAACGGGCGCGGTGTGATCGTGCACATGGAGCAGCCGTCCGCCGCCGGTGGCGGTGGCGGCAAGCGCTCCAAGAAGCGCGGCCGCGGGGGTGCGGCCGCGGAGCACGAGCACGTCGAGCCGCAGGCCGTGGCGGTTGAGGAGCCGGAGATCGAGACGGAGGAGGAGGTCGCCGCCGAGGCGGCCGCCCCGGTCGCGCTCGAGGAGCCGGCCTTCGCGCCCGACGAGGAGCTGTACAGCAGCGTCGCGGAGGCCGAGGCCGCCGCGTCGCGCGGCCGTGGCCGCCGCCGGGCGACCCGCAAGGTGTCGGCTCCGGCGGGTGCGCCGAAGGCGGCGGAGCCGGCGGTGGTGGCGGTGCCCGAGCCGATGCCCGAGCACGCGCCCGCGGCCACGCCCGAGCCGGAGGCTCCCGCCGAGCCGGCTCCCACGGGCCGTACGCGCCGTCGCGTCACGCGTCAGGTGTCGGCCCCGGCCGGCGCTCCGGCTCCGGCCGAGGTGACGGTGGCCCCGGCGGTGAAGCCGGAGCCGGAGCCCGAGCCGGAGGCCACGGCCGTGTTCGCTGAGGAGGCGCCGGTCGCGGCTCCGCCGCGTGCCCGCCGCCGGGTGACCCGCAAGGTCACCGCCCCGGCCGGTTCGCCGTCGGGTGCCGAGGAGGCCGCGATCGTCGTGGTCGCCGCGGAGCCGAAGGCCGCCGAGCCCGAGCCGACGGCCGCCGAGCCCGAGGCGGAGGAGCCGGAGGCCGCACCGGTGGCCAAGAAGGCGGCCCGCAAGACGGCCAAGAAGGCCACGGCGAAGAAGGCCGCGACCAAGAAGACGGCCGCGACCAAGAAGACGGCCGCGAAGAAGACGACGGCCAAGAAGGCCACGGCGAAGAGGGCCACGAAGAAGACGGTGGCGGCTGAACAGACGCCCCCGTCGGTCTCCGCGACCACGTCCGAGGACTAGCCACCTCCCGACGCGGCCCGCCCCGGTTCGACCGGGGCGGGCCGCGTCGGCGTTTGCGGGGAGCATGCCGCGTGACCTGCGCCCGCAGAGGCCGCGCGCATGGGCCGGTGCGGTGCGGTGCCCGGCCTGGTCGCACACGCCCTCTGTGCACGCCGGTCGCGCGGGCCGCGCGTGCCCCCGCTGAGGGCGCGCATGCGACGGTGCGATGCGGGGTTGCCCGCTCCTCGTCGCGCACGCCCTCTGTGCACGCCTCGAGGGCCGTGGGCGCGAGGGCCGAGGTGGCGCCCACCGTCCCGGTCCGGCCGGGTCTCAGGGGTTGTTCGGCCGGCGCACGCGCGCCGCCTCACGCAGTACGCACGCAGCAGGGCCCGTGGCACCGGTTCCCCGGTGGCACGGGCCCTCCGCGTACGACGGGCGCCCCGTCGTCAGGTCAGCGCTTGCCGGACGTCAGCGCCTTGAAGCGCTTCAGCACCGCCTTCACGATCGCCACTCGGCCCACACGCAGCACCAGCTTGTTCCGCTTCTTCGCCACGGCCGCGTAGCGCGGGACGCCGCGGCTGATCCAGCGCGTGTTGGTGAGGGCCGACTGCGGCCCCACCGGCTTGGACCAGCCCTTGCCGCGCTGAGACGGCAGCCACAGCGACACCGTCCAGGAGCCGGTGGCGAGTCCCTCCAAGGAGACGCTGGCCGTGAAGGCGCTGTCACCCGTCGGAGTGACCGGCACCGTCACGGACCTGCCGCCGTCGCCCTCCAGCCGTACGCCCAGCGCGCCCGCCGGCATCCCGGCGAGCTTCCAGCTGCCGCTGACCTCCAGCTGCGAGGGGATCGTGGTCGACCAGCGGGTGCCCTCGATGCGGAGCTTGTCCGCGACCTTGTGCTTGTTCTCGCCCACGTCGAGCGTCAGGTTGCTGTACGGCTGCGTGTAGTACAGCGCGGCCGCGAAGTTCTCCTCGCCGTCGGCGACGACGTACGTCTGCGGCGTGGTGGCCACCTCGGGCAGGCGCTTGTGGCCGAAACGGATCTCCTTGACGACGTCCTCGACCCGGACGGCGACGAAGACGTCCCACAGGCCCTTGGGGAGGCGGCCGCCGTCGACCGCCTTCGTCAGGTCGATCTCGGCGGCGAAGCCGGCCTGCGGGTAGCGGTACTTCCCGGCGTCCTCCTTGCCGGCGCCGAGCTCCGGCGTGGCCACGACCGTCGTCGGGAAGCGGTGCTCGGCCTTGGTGTCGCGCTCACGCAGCACCAGCTCCGTGCTGGTGGGCACGTCCTGCGGGACGCGCCGCAGGTAGGCGTGACCGGTCATCCTCAGCACGCCGTCCTCGATGCCGACCGAGTCCAGCCGGTGGCGGTCCTGGAGCGCCGCCGTGACGTCGTAGATCTCGTCCGGGATGCCGCGCTCGGCGTCGCGGAAGAACGGCAGCAGGGTGTAGGCGCGGTCGCCCTCGACGAGGATCCCGGGCTGCTCGCCGCTCGAGCGGTGCCGCCGGTCGACCTTCTCCAGCTCGATGGACTCCTGGAGCATCCCGCGCTGGATGAGCTCGCACCGCAGCCGCGTGATCGCGTTCACCCTGGCCTTGAGCGAGTCCGGGTAGGACCGCTCCAGCAGGGCGCGCAGCTGCTCGTAGTTCTTCTGCTGCAGCTCCGGGTCCGACTCCCTGGCCAGGTGGATCAGGGCGTGGAACATGTCGATCGACAGGTGCCGGTTCATCAGGCCGTCTCGGTCGGGCCCGGCCGGGACGTGCTTCTCGACCAGGTCGACCATCAGCTCCAGCACCTTGATGCGGCTGTCGGCGCCGCGCGTGGAGGTGGTGATGTTGCCGCCGTCGTCGCGCTTGACGATGTACAGGCAGTCGTAGTCGGCGACGACCGAGATGCCGTCGGCCTTGAGGTAGAGCATGCCGGTGAAGAGCTGATCTTCACAGGTCTTGTACCCGAGGGGGAAGCGCAGCTTGTGCTGCTCGATCAGCTCGCGCCGGATGAGCTTCAGCGGGTTGAGCGCCCAGTAGACGCGGGAGTTGAAGACGTCGGTGCGGGGCTGGTTGCGTACGAACATCGAGGCCGGCGCGCCCCGCCCGTTGACGCCCTTCATCTTGCCGAGCACCACGTCGGTCTTGTTCTTCTCGGCCATCGCGAGCATGCGCTCGAGGGCCTCCTCGCCGAGGTAGTCGTCGGCGTCCAGGAAGAACACGAACCTGCCCCGCGCGTGGTCCAGGCCCTTGTTGCGAGGGGCCGAGGGGCCGCCGGAGTTCTCCTGGTGGAACACCTGGAACAGGCCGGGGTACTCCTCGGCGAAGCGTTCCAGTTCCTTGCCGGTACCGTCGGTGGAGCCGTCGTTGACGGTGATGATCTCCAGGCGGTCGCGCCCGATCGACTGCTCGACCACGGAGGTCAGGGTCTTCGTGAGGTACGGCATGGCGTTGTAGGCGCCGATGATCACCGAGATGTCAGGCGTGGTGGTCAAAGCTCGTCGTCCGTTCCGCGTGCAGCCCGAGCGCTGGTCGCTGCTCAGCCGCAGCCCCCCCGGTCGACTCGATGGCCGTTATTGAGGTGTTCAGAGGAAAGTCCGCACCAATCCTACAAACGCTGCATGCATGTGGAGGCACTGTAACCGTCACGTTTCGGTGACAGGTGGGTGCCAGCGGGTTTGAACAGGGCCGGTTTGACCCGCCGCAGGCAGGTCCGTAACCTTGTCCTTCGGCGTGTTTCCCTATGCGCCCATCCCTGAGCACCTTCCTCCCGGTCCGCCGGGAGAGGCCGCTCGTCCATTCCGGATCGTCTCGGGCCCCGCGCCCGTGTGAGCGGCTGGCATCAGGGGTTCCGTTCCGAGCGAGAGAGAGATCCGCGTGTACGCCATCGTGCGCAGCGGTGGTCGCCAGCACAAGGTTGCTGTCGGCGACATCGTTGAGGTTGACAAGATTTCCACCGCCAAGGTTGGCGACACGGTCGAGCTCTCGACCCTGCTCGTTGTCGACGGCGACGCCGTGACCAGCGACCCGTGGGTGCTGGCCGGTATCAAGGTCACGGCCGAGGTCGTGGACCACCACAAGGGCGCGAAGATCGACATCCTTCGCTACAAGAACAAGACCGGCTACCGCCGTCGCCAGGGTCACCGTCAGCAGTACACGGCGATCAAGGTCACGGGCATCCCCACGGCTGCGAAGTAAGGGACTGAGGAGAGATGGCACACAAGAAGGGCGCATCGTCCACCCGGAACGGTCGCGACTCCAACGCTCAGCGGCTCGGCGTGAAGCGCTTCGG
Source organism: Streptomyces sp. NPDC002867 (assembly GCF_053591895.1). Lineage (NCBI taxonomy): Bacteria > Bacillati > Actinomycetota > Actinomycetes > Kitasatosporales > Streptomycetaceae > Streptomyces > Streptomyces sp. NPDC002867. The sequence continues at coordinate 224,049 of NZ_JBSFUR010000006.1, forward strand.
CGGTCAGGTCGTCAACGCCGGTGAGATCCTGGTCCGCCAGCGTGGCACCCACTTCCACCCCGGTGCGGGCGTCGGTCGTGGTGGCGACGACACGCTGTTCGCGCTGCTGCCGGGCGCGGTGGAGTTCGGTACCCACCGTGGCCGCAAGGTTGTGAACATCGTTCCGGTCGCCTGATCGGATCTTTCGCGAGGGGCGGACCTCACTTCCCGGACCGGGAAGCGGGTCCGCCTTTCGTGTGTTGAGAGACAGACATTCCGTACGTACGTCACCGGCGTCACTGTCGTCGGCGGCACCCCGTCATCACTGGAGGCACTTCCATGACCACCTTCGTGGACCGCGTCGAGCTGCACGTCGCCGCGGGTAACGGAGGCCACGGCTGCGCCTCCGTGCACCGGGAGAAGTTCAAGCCGCTCGGCGGGCCCGACGGCGGCAACGGCGGCCGCGGCGGCGACGTCATCCTGGTCGTCGACCAGTCCGTGACCACGCTGCTCGACTACCACCACAGTCCGCACCGCAAGGCCACCAACGGCAAGCCCGGCGAGGGCGGCAACCGCTCCGGCAAGGACGGCCAGGACCTGGTCCTGCCCGTGCCCGACGGCACCGTCGTCCTCGACAAGAAGGGCAACGTGCTCGCCGACATGGTCGGCCAGGGCACCACGTACGTCGCCGCCGAGGGTGGCCGCGGCGGTCTCGGCAACGCGGCGCTGGCCTCGGCGCGCCGCAAGGCCCCCGGCTTCGCGCTGCTCGGCGAGCCCGGCCGCTCGGGCGATGTCGTCCTGGAGCTGAAGACCGTCGCCGACGTCGCGCTCGTGGGGTACCCGAGTGCGGGCAAGTCCTCGCTGATCTCGGTGCTCAGCGCGGCCAAGCCGAAGATCGCGGACTACCCCTTCACCACGCTCGTCCCGAACCTGGGCGTCGTGACCGCCGGCTCGACCGTGTACACGATCGCCGACGTCCCCGGCCTGATCCCGGGCGCGAGCCAGGGCCGCGGCCTGGGGCTGGAGTTCCTGCGCCACGTCGAGCGCTGCTCGGTGCTGGTGCACGTGCTGGACACCGCGACGCTGGAGTCCGACCGCGACCCGGCCACCGACCTCGACGTCATCGAGGAGGAACTCCGGCAGTACGGCGGCCTGGAGGACCGGCCGCGCATCGTCGTCCTCAACAAGGTCGACATCCCCGACGGCCAGGACCTGGCCGACATGATCCGCCCGGATCTGGAGGAGCGCGGCTACCGAGTCTTCGAGGTGTCGGCGGTGGCGCACAAGGGCCTCAAGGAGCTGTCGTACGCGCTGGCCGAGATCGTGGCCGCGGCGCGGGCCGCCAAGCCGGTGGAGGAGGCGACCCGGATCGTCATCCGTCCGAAGGCGGTCGACGACGCGGGCTTCACGGTCACGCAGGAGGAGGACGGCCTGTTCCGCGTGCGCGGCGAGAAGCCGGAGCGCTGGGTGCGCCAGACCGACTTCAACAACGACGAGGCCGTGGGCTACCTGGCCGACCGCCTGGGCCGCCTCGGCGTCGAGGAAGAGCTGATGAAGGCCGGCGCCCGCGCGGGCGACGGCGTGGCGATCGGCCCCGAGGACGACGCGGTCGTCTTCGACTGGGAGCCGACGATGATGGCGGGCGCGGAGATGCTCGGCCGCCGCGGTGAGGACCACCGCTTCGAGGCCCCGCGCCCGGCGGCGCAGCGCCGCCGCGACCGCGAGGCGGAGCGCGACGAGGCGCTGAAGGAGTTCGAGGGCTTCGACCCGTTCTAGGACGGGGCAGCCGGTCGTTCCCGGCCCGGTCAGGCGCGCCTGACCGGGCGGACTGCGTCCGGGCTCCGCGGGGCCGGACCGGGTGCTCCCGGGCCCGGTGCCGGGCGGGCCGGCGGTACGAAGCGGGCCCCGGTAGGGCCGGCCGGTGCTCCGCGCAGGCCCTTCGGGGCCCGGCGCGCCCCGGCATGGTGCCCGGGACCGAATCGGGTGCGGTCACCGGGAGGGTGGGTGTCCGGCTGCCGCGGGAGGCGGTCGAGGCCGCCACCCGCCGCCGGTGCAGCCGCGTGCCTGCAGCCGCCCCGCCCGAAGACCCGCACAGCGGACCGCCGGATCCCCGCCCCCGCGGCGACGCGACCCGTCGTCACGGCCCCCAGCGCAGCCCGCGCGCCCGGGCTCGCAGCCGACGGGGCGGTGTGCCCCGGGGCGCCCGAGGCGCCGCCGACCGGCGATCGTGTGCGCGGCCGCTCCGTTTCGCGGAAACGCACAACCTCCCACCCGCCTTGTCCGTCTGACCTGGTTGATGGCGGGGCGTTCACCCGGAATAGGTTCAATCATGGCCGATCGGGCGACATCGGGCATACGGTGAACTGTGGTCCGGGCTGCTGCCCCGTCAGGTCAGGGGTCGTCTGCATCCGGCAGCCGCAACGGGCTACCCGTTCGTCCCGGAGCAGGCCGGAGCAGAAGTGAACGGAGCACCATGAAGATCTCCTTCCTCATCCACACGATTTACGGGATCGGCGGAACCATCCGCACGACGCTGAATCTGGCGGAGGAACTGGCCAATCGCCACGAGGTCGAGATCGTCTCGGTCTTCCGGCACCGCGACGACTCCGCGTTCGCCCTGGACCCGCGCATCACCGTCGTGCCCCTCGTCGACACCCGTCAGGGCAGCGCCGACCGGCAGGAGCCCCTGTTCGCCGAGCCGGCCGTCGCCTTCCCGCGTGCCGAGGCCCGCTACAAGGAGTACAACCGCCTCGTCGACGAGCGCGTGCGCGCCCACTACGCCGCGTCCGACGCGGACGTCGTCATCGGCACCCGCCCCGGCCTCGTCGCCTACGTCGCCCAGTTCGCTCCGGCCACCGCCGTCCGCATCGGCCAGGAGCACATGACGCACAACCATCACAAGGCCGCGCTGCGCGAGGAGATGTACGAACACCTCGACACCGTCGACGCGTTCGTCACCGTCTCCGAGGGCGACGCCAAGGTGTGGCGCGAGAAGATGCCGCTGCCCACGACCCGCGTCCTGTCGATCCCCAACAGCGTCCCCGAGCCGTCCGTCCCGCCCTCCGACGGCACCGGCAGGACCGTCGTCGCGGCCGGGCGGCTCGCCGCCGAGAAGCAGTACCACGTCCTCGTCGACGCCTTCGCCGAGGTCGTCAGGCAGCGGCCCGGCTGGTCCCTGCGCATCTACGGCTCCGGCGACCAGCGCGACAGGCTGCGCGCACGCATCGACGAGCTCGGCCTGTACAACGAGATCCACCTGATGGGCCCTCACTCGCCCATCGAGCCCGAGTGGGCCAAGGGGGCCATCGCCGCGTCGACGTCCCGTCACGAGTCGTTCGGCATGACCCTCGTGGAGGCGATGCGCTGCGGCGTGCCGATGGTGAGCACCGACTGCGACTACGGTCCGCGCGAGATCATCGAGGACGGTGTCGACGGCCTGCTCGTCCCCGTGGGCGACGCGCAGGCCGTCGCCCGGGCGCTCCTGCGGCTGATCGACGACGAGGAACTGCGCCGCCGCATGGCCGCCGCCGCCGTGCGCAACGCGCGCCGCTTCGACCCCGGTGTGGTCACCAAGCAGTACGAGGCCCTCTTCGACGAGCTCGCCGCCGAGGCGGCGCAGCGCGCGCACATCCCCGGGATAACCCCGGTCGCGGACTGCGCGGTCGCCGTCGACGGCTCGGTGGACGTGAGCCTGGTCCCGCCGCTGCCGGAGGGCATCGAGAACGGTGCCCGGCTGGTGTGCACCCGGACCGGAGCCCGTACCGAGGTGCGGACCTTCGACTTCGACGAGCGCGGCTCCGCGACCGTCCCGGCCGGCGAGGTCTTCCCGGAGGGCGTGTGGAACGTGTTCGTGGAGCTGGCCGGGGCCGGCGCCCGGGGCCGGGTCACGGCCCGCGTGGTCGACCAGCGCGGCGCCCTGCACGCGGCCGAGCGGCTGAGCCCGGGCGGCCCGGTGCGCAACCTCGTCCCGTACGAGGACAAGGCCAAGGGCGGTGCGCTGATGCTGCGCGCCTGGCACCGGCCGGTCCATGCCGAGGCCGCGGACGTCCAGGTCCACGGCTCCCGGGTCACCCTGGAGGGCAGCATGCTCGGCACGGCGACGGTGGCCGGCGATCCGACGCTGGTGCTGCGCCGCCGCGGCAGGCCCACGGACGAGATCCTGTTCCCCGGCGAGCGCGTCGGCGAGGACGGCTTCCGTTTCTCCTTCTCCTCCACGGTGCCCGCCGCCTCGCAGACCACCGCCCACGACGTGTGGGACGCCTTCATCCGCTACGCGCCCGACGCCAGGCCGGTCAGGATCGGCCGGGTGCTGGACGACGTGGTCATGAAGCAGCGCATCTACGTCTACCCCCCCACGGTGATGGCCAAGAGGCGCCAGGGGAGCATGGCCCGTGCCGTGGCCAAGCGGGTGCTCGGCCGGCCGCGCAAGAAGGTCCGTGTGCGCGTCTACTACACGCTCTCCAACGACGTCGCACTCAACGTGGTGGATCTGTAGCGGAGCGCCTTGTCCCGCTCAGGAGTGGTTCATGCCACTCACATGTGTGGTGTCAGTCACTCGTTCGGATGAGCGATTCTCGGCCAACACCCCTGATCACCGGGTGAACAGCAGGTTTCCCCCTCCCGTGGGTGCGGCGTCACCCGCCTTGCGGGACGGTAACGGAGAGTGCAACCATCAGTTTTGTTCCCCAGCCCTCGCAAGGTAGGTCGTCTGTGTCTGTGCAGCACATAGCCAAACCCCGAACCACAGCTGTCGTGCTCGCCGGTGGTACCGGCCAGCGCGTGGGTCTGTCGATTCCCAAGCAGCTGCTGAAGATCGCAGGCAAGGCCGTCATCGAGCACACGCTGGCGATCTTCGAGCAGGCGGAGTCGATCGACGACATCATCGTCCTGATGGCGCCGGGCTATGTGCCGGACGTCGAGAAGATCGTCGCAAAGGCCGGGCTGACCAAGGTCACCAGGGTCATCGAGGGCGGCTCGACGCGCAACGAGACCACCGAGCGCGCCATCGCGGCCCTCGGCGAGGGCCTGGCCGAGGGTGAGGACCGCAACGTCCTGTTCCACGACGCCGTCCGCCCCCTGCTCTCCGAGCGCGTCATCAAGGACTGCGTCGACGCCCTGGACCGCTACCAGGCCGTCGACGTCGCCATCCCGTCCGCGGACACGATCATCGTGACCCGCACGCACGGCGAGGACGGCGAGTTCATCACCGACGTCCCGGACCGCTCCCGGCTGCGCCGCGGCCAGACCCCGCAGGCCTTCAAGCTGTCGACGATCCGCAGGGCGTACGAGATCGCGGCCGGCGACCCGAACTTCCAGGCGACAGACGACTGTTCGGTCGTGCTGAAGTACCTGCCGGACGTTCCGATCTACGTCGTCGCGGGCGACGAGTACAACATGAAGGTCACGCAGCCGGTCGACGTCTTCATCGCCGACAAGCTGTTCCAGCTGGCCTCCACCGCCGCTCCCGCACAGGCCGACGAGGCCGCCTACCGCGAGCTGCTGGCGGGCAAGACCCTGGTCGTCTTCGGCGGCTCCTACGGCATCGGCGCGGACATCGCCAAGCTGGCGGAGTCCTACGGCGCCAAGGTCTACGCGCTCGGCCGCTCGACCACCGGCACCCACGTCGAGAACCCGGAGCACGTCGACGACGCGCTGTCCACGGCCTACGCCGAGACCGGTCGCATCGACTACGTCATCAACACCGCGGGCGTGCTGCGCATCGGCAAGCTGGCCGAGACGGACAACACGACCATCCAGGAAGCGCTGAACGTCAACTACCTGGCCCCGGTGCAGATCGCGCGCGCCTCGCACAAGTACCTCGCCGAGACCAAGGGTCAACTGCTGCTGTACACCTCCAGCAGCTACACCCGCGGCCGCGCCGAGTACAGCCTCTACTCCTCCACCAAGGCCGCCATGGTGAATCTCACCCAGGCCCTGGCCGACGAGTGGGCCGCCGACGGCATCCGCGTCAACTGCGTGAACCCGGAGCGCACCGCCACCCCGATGCGCACCAAGGCGTTCGGCACCGAGCCGGCCGGTTCGCTGCTGTCGTCCGAGGCCGTGGCCCGAACCTCGCTCGACGTGCTGCTGTCCGCGCTGACCGGTCATGTCATCGACGTGCGGCAGCAGGATCCGACCCGCGGCGCCTCCGAGGCATCCGGGTTCGAGCAGGCCCTGGCGTCCGTCCTGGACCGTCAGGAAGATGTGTAATACTTCTGGACATTCGAACATTCGGGCCTCTGTAGTCGCCGTACAGCGCACTGCGGGGGCCCGAGTCTGTGGAGCCGGTCCTTCACACCTCCTCCGCAGAGCGGTTTCGCAAGGAAAACAGTCGGCACCCCCTGGAGCAGGTTCTTCGTGATTTCGAAAGCCATTCGCATGGCTCGCGTGGGCAGCGGATCGGAGCTGGCCGCCGCAATTCTCCTGATGCTCGGATTCCCGTGCGTCATGCTCGCGGCGATAATCCCCAGTCTCTGGTTCTTCACGGCTGCCGTCGCCGTGACCTACCTCGCCGACCAGTACCTGCACCAGCGGTCCAGCTATCTGGTCAACCGGCTGGCCAAGGTCCGTGCGGGCCTGTCGATCCGCTTCCTCGTGCGCCAGCTGCTGCTCGTGCTGCTGCTGGCCCGCATGGGGTACGCGGAGGAGGCCCTCTTCTACGTGACGGTCGCCTGCCTTCTCGGCTTCTACGGTCTCCAGGCGCCGCACGGCGCGATGGTCACGCTGATCCGGCTGCGCCGGAAGCTGCCGGTGGTCACCCGCAACATCGACCTCTCGCACGTGCGCATTCCCGACGCCCCGAGGCCCGGCCTGATCAACCGTTCGGCCGAGAAGATGCTGCATCTCGACGTCTTCTCCTTCGTCGGCGTGATCGTCGCGATCGAGACCGGCGCCAATGCGTTCGCATACGCGGGTCTGGGCCTGACGGTGCTGCTCGCCGTCGGTTATCTCGCTGTACTGCTGCCCGGTCTCCGTCCCGCCCGGCTGCCGGCCTCGCCGGAGAAGGTGCTCGAGGGCATCGACGCCTGGCTGCGCGAGTACAAGCCGACCGTGATGCTGTACTTCTCCGGCTCCAAGGACTCGGCGTACCAGGTCAACATGTGGCTGGAGACGATGGCGCAGCTCGGCGGCCGGCCGCTGATCTTCCTGCGCGAGCGCAATATCGTGCCGCAGCTCGGCAACACCTCGGTCCCGGTGCTCTGCGTGCCGGGAGGTGTGCACCTGATGAACCTGGACCTGTCGTCCGTGCGCGTCGCGCTGTACGCGGCCAATGTCGGCAAGAACATCCACATGCTCCGCGTGCCGACCATGAAGCACGTCTTCATCGGTCACGGCGACAGCGACAAGCTCGCCAGCGTCAACCCGTTCAGCAAGGCGTACGACGAGGTGTGGACCGCGGGCCGCGCGGGCCGCGACCGTTACGCGCTGGCCGACGTCGGTGTGCTCAGCGAGGACATCGTCGAGGTCGGCCGTCCGCAGCTCGCCCCCATCGAGCACTGGACGGGCAAGCCGCGGGGCCCGATCCCCACCGTGCTCTACGCCCCCACCTGGGAGGGCTGGGACGACAACCCCGGCAACACCTCCCTGCTGCTGGCCGGCGAGAACATCGTCAAGCGGCTGCTGAACTCCGAGAAGCCGGTGCGCCTGATCTACAAGCCGCACCCGTTCACCGGCACCCGCGACCCCAAGGCCAGGGCCGTGCACCTGCGGATCACCGCCATGGTCGAGCAGGCCGCCGCGGCGCGCGCGAGCGAGCCGAGGTGGGTCGAGGAGGCCGCGGCGCACGCCGAGGAGCACGCCGCCGCCCGCGCCGAGCTCCAGCGCATCGAGGCACGGCTCGCCGAGCTGTCGGGCCAGACCCGGGTCGGCCGGGACGAGGCCGAGGAGTCGCGCGACTCCGTGGCGGACCCGGCGCGCGAGGCGGAGACCGCGAAGCTGGCCGAGGAGTGGAACGCCGCGTACTGGCGCTCCTTCGGCTGGTGGGAGCACAAGGTCATCACCGGTCCGCAGCCGCGTCTGTACGACTGCTTCAACCAGTCGGACGGCATGGTCTCGGACATCTCCAGCGTGGTATCGGACTTCATCGCGAGCGGCAAGCCGTACGCGGTCACGGACTCCGCCGGGCTGGGCGAGGCCGAGTTCAAGCGGCAGAACACCGCGGTGCGCGCCGCGGTGATCCTCTCCAACAGCGCGGTCGAGCTCGACGAGCTGCTCACCGCCGTCGCCGACCGGGACGCCGACCCGCGTGCCGCGGCGCGGCAGGAGCTCAAGGAGTACCTGCTCGGCCCGGACGAGCCGACCTCCATCGAGCAGTTCGACGCGGCGGTGCAGGCCCTGGCGGCCAAGGCCGAGGCCCGCAACGCCGGTGTGCTGCAGCGTCTGTCGGAGGCGGAGCAGTCGCCCGGCCTGGACGACACGCCGGTCGGCTGACCCGCCCGCGCGAGCGGCCCGGTGGCATCCCCGGAAGGGGGCGCCACCGGGCCGTTCCCGTTCCCGGCGCCCATGCGGGCGAGGTGCACCTTTTTGCCCGGTGGGTCATGAAGGGCAACCAATAGGTGTTTCCGGTTGTCTTGTGTGCGTGAATGACAATCTCGTACCCGACGTCACGGTTGTCGTCGGCGCCTACGAAGCCATGCCCTACCTTGTCCGCTGCCTGGAGTCGGTGGAGTCCCAGACGCTGGGTGCCGACCGCATCGAGCTCGTCGCGGTCGACGACGGGTCGACCGACGGCACGGGGGAGTACCTGGAGGAGTTCGCCGCCCGGTCCAAGGTCCGCACCACGCTGATCAGGCAGCCCAACTCCGGTGGCCCGAGCGGCCCGCGGAACGTCGGTCTCTCCCACGCCCGGGGCCGCTACGTCTTCTTCCTCGACGCCGACGACTTCTTCGGGGACGAGGCGCTGGAGCGGATGGTCGCCATGGCCGACCGGGCGGGGACGGACGTCGTGCTCGGACGGATGGCGGGATGCGGGCGGGGCGTGCCGCGGTCGATGTTCGTGAAGACGCTGGAGCACGCGGACGTCTACACCTCCCGCGTCATCTACGCGCTCAGCGCGCAGAAGCTGTTCCGCCGTGAACTGCTGTGCCGGCTGGGCCTTCGGTTCGACGAGACCCTCCTGACCGGGGAGGACTCGCTGTTCACCATGGAGGCGTATCTCAGCGGCAACGGGGTGTCGGTCGTCGCCGATTACGACTGCTACTACCTGGTCGGGCGGGAGGACGGCAAACACGCGACGAGGCGCGGCGGTTACCAGCCCCGCTTCGAGGCGCTGACCGCCCTGGCCCGGCTGATCGCCCGGCTCGAACCGCCCGGTCACGGGCGGGACCTGCTGATGGTCCGGCCCTTCACGGTCGGGCTGCTGCAGCAGTTCGGGCCGGCCCTGCTGCGCGCGCCGGAGTCCGAGCAGCGCGACCGGCTGCGGCTGGCGGCGGCGATGACGGATCCGTACTGGACCAGGGGCGTCGCCCGGCACGTGAAGGTGGGGGAGCGGCTGGTGCTGGAGTGCGTGGCCCGGGGGCGGCTCGATCTGCTGAAGGACGTACTGGAGTTCACCGCCGCCAAGAAAGCGCCGGAGGTCGTCCGCCGGGGCCGCGCGGGCCGGACCTACCTCGCGTACCCGCACTTCGGCGACCGCCGCAGCGGCCTGCCCCGGTCCGTCTACGAGGTGACCGTGCCCGACTGGTCGGGCAGCCGGCGCGTCCTTCCGCCGAAGGTCCGGAGCCTCCCGCGCAGGGTTCTCGGCAGGATTCGCAGGAGTGCTGCGCGCGCCCGCCGGGCACGCGTTTTGCGAGGCGGGAAAGCAAAGGGTGAGACATAGGTAACATCGAAGTGCCGGAGCGGTATCCCCTCGGGGAACGCTCTTCCGACTTCTTAGGGCAGGGATAGTGAAGGCACTCGTACTCGCCGGAGGAGCCGGGACGCGACTCCGGCCCATTACGCACACATCCGCCAAGCAATTGGTGCCGGTCGCCAACAAGCCGGTGCTCTTCTACGGTCTGGAGGCGATTGCGGAAGCCGGGATCACCGAGGTCGGCGTCATCGTCGGGGAAACGGCTCCGGAGATCGAGGAAGCGGTCGGCGACGGATCCCGGTTCGGCGTCAAGGTCACCTACATTCCGCAGGAGCGGCCGCTCGGACTCGCGCACGCGGTGGTCATTTCCCGGGAGTTTCTGGGAGAAGACGATTTTGTTATGTATCTCGGTGACAACTTCATCGTCGGCGGCATCAGCGGACTCGTCGACGAATTCCGCGCCGAGCGCCCGGACGCGCAGATCCTGCTCACCAGGGTCCAGGACCCGACCTCCTTCGGCGTCGCCGAACTCGACGGCCAGGGCCGCGTCGTGGGCCTGGAGGAGAAGCCGCAGCAGCCCAAGAGCGATCTCGCGCTCGTCGGCGTCTACCTCTTCACCCCCGTCGTGCACGAGGCCGTGCGCGCCATCGAGCCGTCCTGGCGCGGCGAGTTGGAGATCACGCACGCCATCCAGTGGCTGATCGACCAGCAGCGGGACGTGCGGTCGACGACGATCGCCGGCTACTGGAAGGACACCGGCAACGTCACCGACATGCTGGAGGTCAACCGCTCGGTGCTGGAGACCGTGGAGCCCCTGGTGGACGGCGTGGTCGACGGCGACAGCGAGATCATCGGCCGGGTCCGCGTCGAGGAGGGCGCCCGGATCACCGACAGTCGCATCGTCGGCCCCGCGGTGATCGGCGGCGGCACGGTGATCAGCGGCTCGTACGTCGGCCCGTTCACGTCCGTCGCCGAAGGGTGCCGGATCGAGGACAGCGAGATCGAGTACTCCATCGTCCTGCGCGGCGCCTCCATCACCGGTGTGCGGCGCGTGGAGGCGTCACTGATCGGCCGGGACGTCGAGGTCACCCCCGCGCCCCGTACCCCCTCCTCCCACCGACTCGTGCTCGGCGACCACAGCAAGGTGCAGATCTCCTCATGACCACAAAGATCCTGGTGACGGGCGGCGCCGGATTCATCGGCTCCCACTACGTGCGCACGCTGCTCGGCCCCGGCGGGCCCGGCGGCGTCGCCGTCACCGTCCTCGACAAGCTCACCTACGCGGGCAACCCCGCGAACCTCGACGAGGTGCGCGACCGCCCCGGCTTCGACTTCGTGCACGGCGACATCTGCGACGCCGGACTCGTCGCCAAGCTGATGGCCGAGCACGACCAGGTCGTGCACTTCGCCGCCGAGTCGCATGTGGACCGCTCCATCGACGGGGGTGCCGAGTTCGTCCGTACGAACGTCGTCGGCACGCACACGCTCGTGGACGCCGCGCACCGGGCCGGTGTCGGGACGTTCGTGCACATCTCCACCGACGAGGTCTACGGTTCCATCGACGAGGGCTCCTGGCCCGAGACGCACCCGCTGCAGCCCAACTCGCCCTACTCGTCGGCCAAGGCGTCCAGCGACCTGATCGCCCTGTCGTACCACCGCACCCACGGCCTGGACGTGCGGGTGACCCGCTGCTCCAACAACTACGGGCACCACCACTTCCCCGAGAAGGTCATCCCGCTGTTCATCACGAACCTGCTGGACGGCCGGAAGGTCCCGCTCTACGGCGACGGCGGCAACGTCCGCGACTGGCTCCACATCGACGACCACGTCCAGGGCGTCGAACTGGTCCGCACGAAGGGCCGTCCCGGCGAGGTCTACAACATCGGCGGCGGCACCGAGCTGTCCAACAAGGAGCTCACCCGCCTGCTGCTCGACGCCTGCGGCGCCGACTGGGACACCAGCGTCGAGTACGTCACCGACCGCAAGGGCCACGACCGCCGCTACTCGGTCGACTGCACCAAGATCCGCGAGGAGCTCGGCTACGAGCCGCGCAAGGACTTCGCCACCGGCCTCGCCGAGACCGTGCGGTGGTACCGCGACAACCGCGCCTGGTGGGAGCCGCTGAAGGAGCGTGCGGCACTGTGAGCACATGGCTCGTCACCGGTGCCGGCGGCATGCTGGGCCGCGACGTCCTCGGCCGGCTGGCGGCGGCCGGCGTCGCCGCCGCGGGGCTTGCCCGCCGCGACCTGGACATCACCGGCCCCGACGCGGTGCGCGCCGCCCTGGAGGCGCACCGGCCGGACGTGGTGGTCAACTGCGCCGCCTGGACGGACGTCGACGGCGCCGAGGAGCACGAGGAGGCCGCGCTCGCCGTCAACGGCACCGGCCCCCGGGTGCTCGCCGAGGCGTGCAAGGAGAGCGGCGCCGTCCTGCTGCACGTCTCCACCGACTACGTCTTCGCCGGTGACGCCCGCGAGCCGTACGCCGAGGACGCCCCCACCGGCCCGCGCAGCGCCTACGGGCGCACCAAGCTGGCCGGGGAGCGCGCCGTGCTGGACCTGCTCCCGGACACCGGCCACGTCGTGCGCACGGCCTGGCTCTACGGCGCGGGCGGTCCGAACTTCGTGCGCACCATGATCCGGCTGGAGGCCGCCCGGGACACCGTGGACGTCGTCGACGACCAGCGCGGCCAGCCCACCTGGAGCGCCGACCTCGCGGACCTGCTGGTGCGGCTCGGACGCGGCGCACTGGCCGGCACCGTGCCCGCCGGGATCCACCACGGCACCAGCGCGGGGGAGACGAGCTGGTACGGATTCACCCGCGAGATCTTCCGGCTGCTGGGCGCCGACCCGGATCGCGTACGCCCGACGACCAGCGCCGCCTTCGTGCGGCCCGCGCCCCGCCCCGCGTACAGCGTGCTGGGACATCAGGGGCTGCGGAGCAGCGGTGTCGAACCGATTCGCGACTGGCGGGAAGCGCTCGCAGAAGCGTTCCCGGATGTCGTCGCCGCAGAGCGCGGAATGGGTGCTACCGGCCGGTAGACGTTTACGTCCAGGCCGCGTACACGCTAACTTCGCTGGGAATCAATCCATTTGATTCCCAGCGAAGGGCTCCATCAGTGGACCGCCATGGCTTCCTGCGCCAGCTGCACCGCATCTACAAACCTCGCAACTATCTCGAAATCGGGGTCAACGACGGGCGCAGCCTGGCGCTTTCCCGGGTTCCCTCGGTAGCGGTCGACCCGGCATTCCGGGTCGTGACGAGCATCAGTTGTGATGTGCACCTGGTCAGAGCCACGAGTGACGATTTCTTCGCCCGCAAGGACCCCTTGGTCCATCTGCGCACCGGTCGCAATCCGTTTCGCGCGCTCGCCCGCAAGGACCCGATGAACGTCCTCGGCGGCGAACCCCGGCTCGAGCTGTCGTTCATCGACGGAATGCACCTGTTCGAGTACGCGCTGCGCGATTTCATGAACGTCGAACGGCATTCGCGCTGGTCCAGCGTGATCGTTCTCGACGACATGCTCCCGAGGAGCGTGGACGAGGCCGCCCGCGACCGGCACACCAAGTTCTGGGCGGGCGACGTCTACAAGGTCGTCCAGGTGCTGCGGAAGTACCGCCCGGACCTGGTCGTCGTCGAGGTGGACACCGCGCCCACCGGTGTCGTCGCCGTCTTCGGCGCCGACCCGGAGAGCACCGTCCTCAAGAACGCGTACGACAAGATCATCGAGGAGTACGTCGTCCCCGACCCCCAGGACGTCCCGGAGGAGGTGCTGGTACGGAAGAACGCCGTGCAGCCAGAGACGCTGCTCGGCGCAGACTTCTGGCCGGGGCTGATCCGGGCCCGCACGCTGCGCAGGTCGCGCGCCTCGTTCGCGCCGGTGCGCCGCAGCATCGAGAAGATCACCGGCTGACCCTGCCCAGGTGGCGCGGAAAGGCCCCCGGGTCCTGACCCGGGGGCCTTTCCGCGCGTGTGCTCAGCCGACGGGCGCGTCCGCGGCCCTCAGCTTCAGGTAGTACGCCTCGCACTCCTCGTACGACGGCAGCAGCCCCTGCCGCTCCGCCTCGGCCAGCGTCGGCGCGGCGGCGTCCTTCTCGGACAGCAGCGGAGTGACACCTTCGGGCCACTCGATGCCGAGGTCCGGGTCGAGCGGGTGGATGCCGTGCTCGCGCTCGGGGGCGTACCCCTCCGAGCACAGATAGATCACGGTCGCGTCGTCGGTGAGGGCCATGAAGGCGTGGCCGAGGCCCTCGGCGAGGTAGACGGCGTGGTGGTCGGCGTCGTCGAGGCGCACGGCCTCCCAGCGGCGGTACGTCGGCGAGCCGACGCGGATGTCCACGATCACGTCGAGGACCGCGCCGCGCACGCACTTCACGTACTTGGCCTGGCCCGGCGGCACATCGGCGAAATGGACGCCGCGCAGCGTGCCCCGGGCCGAGACCGAGCAGTTGGCCTGCTCCAGGCGGAGCCGGTGCCCTGCCGCCTCGGCGAGGTCCGGTGCCCTGAACCACTCGTGGAAGCTCCCGCGGCTGTCGGGGAAGACCTTCGGCTCGTTCACCCAGGCTCCGCCGATCGAGAGCTCACGCATCTGTTCCACTCCTCGCTGTCGTGATCGTTCCGTGAAGCCGTGTGCCCGCCGGCCGTCCGTCAGCCCAGCACCCGGGCCGCCAGCCGGCGCACCTTCTTGCGGCCCGCCGACGGCAGCCGGCGCACCACCGGACCGGCCACGGCCCGGGCCGCCCGACGCAGCGCCGACCGTCTGCGGTGGGCGGCCAGCTTCCGCAGCAGCATGGGGTCGGCCACGGGGAGGCCGTCGTCGGGCCGGAGCCGTCCGGCGCCGTCCACCCCCACCCCGCACAGCGGCAGCAGCGGTCCCTTCGCCCCGTCCAGCCGTACCCAGAGCTGCCAGTCCCCCTCCGGCGCACCGGGGACACGCCGGGGAACATCCAGGTGGGCCCGCCCCAGCTCGGGCCGCAGCGCCCCGGAGAAGGTGTGCACGGGCTCGGGCGTCTCCTCGGACTCCGTGGGCTTGGCGAGCACGAGCTCCGGCGCACCTGTGCCCACGCCCGTTCCCGGGCCGGTGCCGTCCGTCGTGAACAGGTCCAGCCGCAGCTGGATCCCGGCCCCCGGCATGCGCAGCACCGTGCGGCCCGCGAGGTAGGGGGCCACCTTCTTGCCGCGCCGGGCCACGTCGAGCGTGAGATTGCTGTGCGGGTCGGTGAAGTACGGGATCACCGAGCGGGGCGGGGACGACAGCAGCGCCGGCAGACAGCGGCCGTCGACCTTCGGGTCACGGTCGGCGCCCAGGCGCGCCTTGCGCACCAGCCCCAGGCCACGCACGGTCACCCAGGCGTCCCAGAAGCCGCGCGGGAGGCTGCCCCGGCCCTTCTTGCCGCCCTCGGACGCCAGCCGGCCCGTGCCGCGCAGCACGACCTCGCAGCTCCCGTCCTCGCGGTCCTCGACCTGCGCCGTGAACGTGGCGGGGCACAGCCATTCGACGGCCGTCTCGCGGTCGCGCAGCGAGAGCTCGGCGGTGAAGCCGCCCAGGTCGTCGGTGACGTCGACGAGCTCGTCGGCGGGCAGGAAGCGGCCGGTGATGTCCGGGTGCAGATACAGCCGGCCGTCACGGCGCAGCAGCGTCAGCGGCTCGCGGTCGTCGCCGTGCACCAGACGCGCGGCGATGCCGATCGCGATGCGGCCGTCGTCCTGCCAGGCGAGGTCCTCCAGCCGCACCGTGCCCTTGACGGTGGATGCGAACCTGGCCAGTCGTACGAGCCCCTCCGCGTCGTCGTTGCGCAGCAGGGTCGAGCGCAGCCGCAGCAGCGGGCCGAGGCCGTCGTGCACGGAGTCGGTCATGAAGTCGAGCGCGAGGGGGCGCACCGCCTCGGTCATCTCGCGCAGGTACGTCTCGTCGTACTTCAGGACGGCGGGCTCGCTGAGCCTGCTGAGCATCTCGACCCGGTAGAAGCGGCGCAGCACCCGGTCCCGCAGCGGCCCCGGCTCGGTGCCCGCCACGACCACGTCGAGGACCTCGCGGAGATTGCCGTAGTAGCCGGACGGCACGAGCTTCGCCGACCCGGCGTTCTTGCCGTCGTCGCGCTTCGAGTAGTAGTAGCAGGTGTACGTGCCGAGGATCGAGACGACCTTGGCGGGGATGTACGCCTTCATCATGTACAGCTGGTCCTCGAGGCGGCGCTTGCCCTCCGGGTAGGCGATGCCGTGCTCGCGCAGGAACTGCGTACGGAACATCTTGTGCGGCGTGAGGCTGTCGTACAGCGGGGCGTTGCGCAAGGTGCACTTCTCGCGGTTGTTGCGGAACACGCCCTGCGGGACGCCCCGGAAGTTGCTGGCGACCTTGCCGATGACGATGTCCGAGCCGTTGCGGCGGCCCATGTCGTAGAGCCGGCGCAGGGCGTCGGTGCCGAGGTGGTCGTCCTGGTCGAGGAACTGGACGTACTCGCCTTTCGCCTCCGCGACGCCGATGTTGCGCGGCTTGCCTGGCCAGCCGGAGTTCGGGATGTGGATCACCCGGAAGTGGGAGTGCTCGGCCGCCAGCTCGTCCAGGCGCGCGGGGGTGTCGTCGGTCGACCCGTCGTCGACGAACAGGACCTCGAACTCCTCGGCGGGCAGGGTCTGCCCGAGCAGCGATTCGATGCACGGATCGATGTACTTTCCGGGGTTGTACACCGGGATGACGACACTCACTTTGACCGACACTATGTGCCCCGTCTCTTGTGGGAACCCGAGTCGAAGGTGGGGGCCGGAGGCAGGGCGATGCGGGCGCGCGCCACCGCCCACCAGCACCCTAGCGGTTGTCCGGATTCTGTATCAGCAACCCGCTCAGGCTCGTGTTATGGGAAAGCGTTTACGGCGTGGCGCGCGGGACGGGGCGTCCGGCCCGGACGGCCGGAACCGGTCGGTGCGAGTCGGCCGGACGCGGCTGTCCAGCGGACGGAATGCGCGCGCACCCGGCAGGCGCCCTGGCATAGATTCGGCGTGTGACAGTGGCAAGACAGCAGGTGACCCAGGCCAGCAGGATCGTCGTCAAGGTCGGTTCGTCGTCGTTGACGACCGCCGCGGGCGGCCTCGACGCCGACCGGGTGGACGCCCTCGTCGACGTCCTCGCCAAGAGCCGCAGCGGCGGCGAGAAGGAGATAGTCCTCGTCTCCTCCGGAGCCATCGCCGCGGGACTCGCCCCGCTCGGCCTGACCCGGCGCCCCAAGGACCTGGCCCGCCAGCAGGCCGCCGCCAGCGTCGGCCAGGGACTGCTCGTCGCCCGCTACACCGCCTCCTTCGCCCGGTACGGCGTCCGCGTCGGCCAAGTGCTCCTGACCAGCGACGACACGAGCCGCCGCGCCCACTACCGCAACGCCTACCGCACCCTCGACCAGCTGCTCGCCATGGGCGCCGTCCCGGTCGTCAACGAGAACGACACGGTCGCCACCGACGAGATCCGCTTCGGCGACAACGACCGGCTCGCCGCCATCGTCGCCCACCTCGTCCGTGCCGACCTGCTGGTCCTGCTCTCCGACGTCGACGGTCTCTACGACGGCGACCCCGCGCGGCCGGGCGCCTCGCGCATCGACGAGGTGCGTGGTCCCGAGGACATCGCCCACGTGCAGATCGGCAGTGCCGGCAAGGCGGGGGTCGGCACCGGCGGCATGGTCACCAAGGTCGAGGCCGCCCGGATCGCGGCCGCCGCCGGCGTGCCCGTCGTCCTCACCTCCGCGACCCGCGCGGCCGACGCCCTCGCGGGCCGCGCCACCGGCACCTTCTTCCACGCCACCGGACGCCGCTCGGCCGACCGCCTGCTGTGGCTCGCGCACGCCTCCACCCCGCAGGGCTCGCTCACCCTCGACGAGGGCGCGGTGCGAGCCGTGGTCAAGGGCCGCAAGTCGCTGCTGCCGGCGGGGATCGCCGCGGTGGACGGCGAGTTCAGCGCCGGTGACCCCGTCGAACTGCGCGACACCGGCGGCCGCGCCGTCGCCCGCGGTCTCGTCAACTTCGACGCCAAGGAGATCCCGCAGCTGCTCGGCCGCTCCACACGCGAGCTGGCGCGGGAGCTGGGCCCGGCGTACGAACGGGAAGTCGTACACAGGGACGATCTCGTCGTTCTGGAGCCCTGACCGGGCCCTGAAAGGGCGGAAAGTCCCGGCATCTGGCAGAGACCTTTACCAAAACGGCCCCACACCCCGCCGCGGGCTGGTCCACTTTGTTGCGGGGGTTGGCGGGGAACGGCAACGACGCAGCAACAGGAGGCCGCCGGTGAATCGACCGCGCCCTGGGGACATGCCCCGAGGCAAGGGGAGGACCACCTCTCCTGCCCGCCGGTCAGTGGGCGAGGAGCGAAACCTGACCAGTGTCGGCGGGGCCGCGGATCTCGACGACGGGTTCGACGACGCATTCGGTGCCGGGCTCGGTGGGGCCGACGGTCCCGCGGGAGCCGGAGCTCCGGCGCATCCGGCGGCCGGTACGGCTTTCCCGTCCGGGGTGCGGGGCGTCGCCGAGGCGCCGGGCCGGCCGGACGAGCAGACGCTGTCCAAGCTGTGGCACATCACCCTCAGCGTCTCCGGGCGGGAGGCCCCGCTGAAGGAGGTCCGCCGCGGCCTGGAGCAGCTCGCCCACGACCACCCCTTCCTGCTGACCAGCCGCTACGCCAACGACCATGCGGAGATCCGCTACTGGGAAGAGGCCCGCGACCTGCACGACGCGGCGGCCGTGGCCCTGCGGCTGTGGGGCGAGCACCGCTCGACCGCCCAACTGCCGCCGTGGGAGATCGTCGGCCTGGAGGTCATCGACCGCCAGACGTACCACCAGCGGATCGCCGAGGGCTACGGCCCGCCGCCCGCCTCCCCGGTGGGCGTCCACCCCTTCTGAGGCATCTGTCTCGCAGGGCGGGATACCTTCCGGACTGCCATGGCGAGCGCACTACCCTGCAGGTATGACGTCGCTCTCTTCGGTCTCGCCGTACGACAACATGTCCCCGGTCGCCCAGGTCGCCTACCGGGCCCGGGCCGCCGCCGCCGACCTCGCGCCGCTGCCGCGGTCGGCCAAGGACGACGCGCTGCTGGCGATCGCCGACGCGCTGGAGGTCCGCACCAGTGAGATCGTCGAGGCCAATGCCGAGGACATCGCGCGGGCACGCGAGGCGGGCACCAGCGAGGCGATCATCGACCGGCTCACGCTCAACCCCGAGCGGGTCCGCGCCATCGCCGCGGACGTGCGGGACGTGGCGGCGCTGCCCGACCCGGTGGGCGAGGTGGTGCGCGGCTCGACCCTGCCCAACGGCATCGACCTGCGCCAGGTGCGCGTCCCGCTCGGCGTCGTCGGCATCATCTACGAGGCCCGGCCCAATGTGACCGTGGACGCCGCCGCGCTCTGCCTGAAGTCCGGCAACGCGGTGCTGCTGCGCGGTTCCTCCTCCGCGTACTCCTCCAACACCGCCCTGGTGAGAGTCATCCGCGACGCGGTCGGCGGCTCCGGACTGCCGGCCGACGCGGTGCAGCTGGTGCCCGGCGAGAGCCGCGACTCCGTGCGGGAGCTGATGCGCGCCCGGGGCATGGTCGACGTCCTCATCCCGCGCGGTGGCGCCTCCCTGATCCGCACGGTCGTCGAGGAGTCCACCGTCCCCGTCATCGAGACCGGCACGGGCAACTGCCACGTCTACGTCGACGTCGAGACCGACATCGACATGGCGGTCGAGATCCTGATCAACTCCAAGGCGCAGCGCCCCAGCGTCTGCAACGCCGCCGAGACCCTCCTCGTCCACAAGGACGTCGCCGCCGCCTTCCTGCCCCGCGCCCTCGACGCGCTCGCCGAGGCGGGCGTGACGGTGCACGGCGACGAGCGCGTCGTGGAGTACGCGGACGCCGCCAAGGCCACGATCGTGCCGGCGACCGCCGAGGACTGGGAGACCGAGTACCTCTCCTACGACATCGCCGCGGCCGTCGTGGAGTCGCTGGAGGCGGCCGTCGCCCACATCCGGCTCTGGTCCTCCGGCCACACCGAGGCGATCGTCACCACCTCGCAGGCCGCGGCCCGCAAGTTCACCCAGTTGGTGGATTCGACGACGGTCGCCGTGAACGCGTCCACCCGTTTCACCGACGGTGGTCAGTTCGGTTTCGGCGCGGAGATCGGCATCTCCACGCAGAAGCTGCACGCGCGCGGGCCGATGGGCCTGCCCGAACTGACCTCCACGAAGTACATCGTCACCGGCGACGGTCACATCCGGTGACCGTCAGCGGCGTCCTCCGGGGCGTCACCCGGGCGGGGAGAGTTCGCCCTCTCCCTGCCCAAACCTCCCGGCCCGGTCTACTCTGAGATCGTGCCGGACGACGTGGGGGGCAAGCCGTTCCCGGACGGCGGGGACCCTGAGGACTCTGTCGACCGCGGGGGCGCGGACGAGGACTTCGCCTCCGTGGTGTTCGACGAGGACTTCGTCCGGGCCGCCGAGATCCATGAACCGAGCGCGGTCGAGCGCCTGCTCGCCGCCGCCGAGGCGCGCGCGGAGGCCGAAGCCGCCCGCTCCGGCCCGCGCGGCGTGCCCACCGACGACGACCGCTACGACGAGCTCCACGGCCCCGACGACTACGGCCCCGGGCGCGAGTACGGGGACGAGGACGATCTCGACGCCGGGAGCCCGTACGGCCCCCACGGCGGCGCTCTGCGGCCCTACCGCGGCACGGCGCGCTGGCACCGGCCGGTGGCCTGGATCCTGGCCCTGGTGATGGGCATCGGCATGATCGCCCTGGCCTTCACCGCCGTCTACCGGGGAGCCTCCGGCAACCGTGACGACCAGGTGCCGCAGCCCGCCCGGACGGGGGTGGACGCCCCGCCGACGGGCGCGACGGTCAGCGGCCGCGGAGGCGGCCCCACGGCCGCCGCCGACCGCCCGGCGCCGCGGGTCCCCGCGGAGCCACGGACGCCTTAGGCACCGGTCCGCGCCGTTTCCGTTCGAACGCCGGCCCGCCCCACGACTCCCGGGAACGGCCTCGTACCGCCTGGACGCCGGACTGCGCCTGCCCCGGCCCCGCGCCGCCTGAACTCCCGTCGCCGCAGCGTCTGAACACCTGGCCCCGCCTGCCCCGGACGACGCCCCCGCACCTCCCGAACCCTTCCCCCGCAACCGCTGGACAGCGGCATGCAGCCATGTGGCCGAGCGCGTGAGAACTCGTCAGAACTTGTCGTGTACCAGCGCGTTTATCGTGCCCGCGTCAGACCTACCCTGAAAGTATGGCTCGGCGCGGAGACCCGCCGGAGGGGACACCAGAGGGGCTCCCAGGCGGTGAGGACGAGTACCGATCCGTCGTGTTCGACGAATCGTTCGTGCGGGCTGCCCGGGTCCAGGAGTTCTCCGCCGAGGAGCGCATGGGCGAGCACGCTCCCGCCGTGCGCAGTGTGCCCGGCGACGGGCGCAGCCCGTCGAAGCAGATCCTGCTGCTCGTCCTCGTCGTCGCCGTGGCCTTCGGCACCGCCGTCTATCTCGGTATCCGCCAGCCCCACCAGCCTCCCGCGGCCAGGCCGGCGGAACAGCTCCGCATCACGCTCGTCCCCCTCGCGCCGCAGGGCCCGGTGCCCGGCGGCACGCCCACCGAGCTCTTCGCGCACAGTCCCGCCGCCCAGTACCGCAGCGGGGCCGCGGGAATCACCCTGCCCGCGGTCCGCCGCACCGCCCATTTCACCGAAGGCCAGGTGCTGATCGCGCTGGCCACGGCCAAGGACTACCTGGTGGAGTCCTCGCTCGACCCCGACGTGCTCACCGGAGGCGTGGTGCGCCCGGTGCGCGCGCTGCTCCATCCCGACCAACTGGCCCAGTTCGACCGCAGCATGGCCGCGCCGGCGGCCGACGGCCGGCACATCGCCGCGGGCTGGCTGGTGCGCTTCGACCCGGCGAAGGTGGCGCTGGCGGATCCCACTGTGCGGGTGGAGGGCACGCTGCTCGTCACGGAGGCGGGGGCCGACGCGCTGGAGGTCACGTCCGACCACACCTTCGTCTACGCGCTGCGGTCCGCCGCCACGGCGGGGCCGGTGAGCGACGAGGCGTCGCTGTTCACCGTGCGGCGCGAGATGCGCTTCCGCGTCGACCGCGACGATCTGCGCCACCACCGGCTGGAGGTGCAGGCCAGCGCGGTCCAGGCCGGGCCGCAGGACTGCGCGTCCGACGCGACGGGCACGCTGCAACCCCTGCTCGCCGGCCGGCGGGCCGGCACGGACGGTCCGGCGGTCACCGACCCGTACGCACCGGGCCCCGCGGTCGCCGCCCTGTGCGGGGCTCTTTCCCCCGAGGCTCAGCCGTCCCCGTGACGCCGCCGGTCCAGTGACACCGTCGTCCCCGTGACGCCGCGGGGAATCGCCGTCGGACCGGTGCGGGTCAGGCGCCCGGCGACCCCTCGCCACCCGTCCCGCTGCCGCCGCCCGTGAACTTGTCGCGCAGCTTGCTGCCCAGGTCGCCCGCGCCGCCGGCCAGGTCGCCGACCAGCTTCATGAGCGGGTCCTTGCTCGTCCGCACCGACTCCGCGTAGTGCGACGCCGACTCGCGGAACGAGTCGCTCACCGAGGTGTCCTTGTCCTCCGTGCGGCGCGGGTAGTGGCCGTCCATGATCCGCTGGTAGTCGCGGCTCTCCGCCCACTTCTTCAGCTCGGCCGCCCGGACGGTGGTGAACGGGTGCGAGCGCGGCAGCACATTGAGGATCTTCAGCACCGAGTCGCGGAGGTCGCCCCCGGCCTCGTACTCCTCGGCCTGCGCCAGGAACGCGTCCACGTTCATCTCGTGCAGGTGGTTGCCACCGGCGATCTTCATCAGGCCGCGCATCGACGCCTGAAGGTCCTGGCCGACCAGCAGGCCCGCGCGGTCCGCCGAGAGCTCCGACTTGCGGAACCACTCCCGCAGCGCCGTGACGATCGCCATGATCGCCATGTTGCCCAGGGGGATCCAGGCGACCTTCAGGGCCAGGCTGGTGAGGAAGAGCAGGACCGTGCGGTACACCGAATGACCGGAGAGGGCGTGGCCCACCTCGTGGCCGACGACCGCGCGCATCTCCTCCTCGTCGAGCAGCTCCACCAGCCCGGTGGTGACGACGATGATCGGCTCGTCCAGGCCGATGCACATCGCATTGGGACGCGGGTCCTGCGTCACGTACATCGCGGGGACCTTCTCCAGGTCCAGGATGTAGCAGGCGTCCCTGAGCATGCTGTGCAGATGCGCGAACTGGGCGTCGCTCACCCGCACCGAGTCGGAGAGGAAGAGCAGCCGCAGGCTGCGCTCGGGCAGCAGGCCGCTGAGCGCCTTGAACACGGTGTCGAACCCGGAGAGCTTGCGCAGCGCCACCAGCGCCGAGCGGTCCGCGGGATGTTCGTAGGCCCGTGAGGAGATCTCCGGGAACCGCTCGCGCCGCCTGCTCGGCGCGTTCCCCTGGCTTTCGGTCATGGTGCCCCCTGGTCTTGTTGCGTGCCGTGCTCGTCCCCCTTCAGGACCCCCAGACTAGGTGCTGGGGTTGCGAAGCGGCGGGGGCTGTGGACAACCACAGTTGCCGAGCTGTGGACAGCACAACGACCGAGTCGGCGTGAGCGTGCCCGAACGGCCCGCATACGATGTGCGCGAAGTCCCTCCGCTCCGACTCCGATCGATAGGTCCTGCTGAAGATGAGCCTCACCAGCGCTGCCGCCGCCAACCTGGTCACTCTCGCCGAGGGCGCCGAGCACGGTGGCAACCACGCAAGCCTCAACCCGTACATCACCGGCGGCGGCGCCCTGCTCGTGCTGCTCCTGCTGCTGTGGGTCACCACCCGCTTCAACCGCGACCGCTGAGTCCGGTCCGGCCGCCCGTGCCAGTAGGCTCTGCACGCATGGGAGAGCAGAACGTGGCCACGGGTTCCGGTACCGGCAAACGCCGGCTCGGTGTGATGGGCGGGACATTCGACCCGATCCACCACGGACACCTGGTGGCCGCCAGCGAGGTGGCCGCCCTGTTCCACCTCGACGAGGTGGTGTTCGTGCCGACGGGGCAGCCGTGGCAGAAGACCCACAAGAACGTGTCACCGGCAGAGGACCGCTATCTGATGACGGTCATCGCCACGGCGTCCAACCCCCAGTTCTCGGTGAGTCGCATCGACATCGACCGGTCCGGGCCGACGTACACGATAGACACCCTGCGTGAACTGCGTTCCCTCAACGGCGACGCGGATCTCTTCTTCATCACGGGCGCCGACGCGCTCTCCCAGATCCTCAGCTGGCGCAACGCCGAAGAACTGTTCTCGCTCGCCCATTTCATCGGTGTGACCCGGCCGGGCCACGACCTGACCGACGACGGGCTGCCCGAGGGAGGCGTCTCCCTGGTGGAGGTCCCCGCGCTCGCGATCTCGTCCACCGACTGCCGTGAGAGGGTCGCCCAGGGCGACCCGGTCTGGTACCTGGTGCCGGACGGTGTGGTCCGCTACATCGACAAGCGCCAGCTGTACCGCGGCGAGTGAGCCACGGAGAGGGGCACCGGTGAACGACCAGCAGAATCCTTACGACCCGTACTACCAGCAGCCGCAGATCGTCGGCTACGACGAGTACGGACAGCCGGTCTACCAGCAGCCCCAGCCGTACGACCCTTACAGACAGCAGCAGTCCCAGCACCCTCAGTCCGAGGATCAGCAGACCGGCGGGCAGGGCTACGGCTACGACCCGTACGCCCAGCAGCGCCAGGACGCGGCGGGCCGCCCGGACCAGTACGGGCAGTACGACCCGTACGGCGCCCAGCAGTACGCCGCGCCCCCCGGACAGCAGGGCTACGGCTACGAGGGATACGGCTACGACACAGGCACGCAGCCTGCGGCCGTCGACACCACCCAGCAGTGGAACATCCCGCACCAGCAGCCCGCCCCCGCGGAGCAGCAGGGCCGCCACGACGGCCGGCAGGCCCAGGCCGCGCCCGACCCGGCGGCAGTGCCGGAACAGCGGCGCGGCGGGGACGGCGACGACCGCGACTACCGCACCGAGCAGTTCTCCTTCATCGAGGAGCCGGACGAGGACTCCGAGGACGTCATCGACTGGCTCAAGTTCACCGAGAGCCGTTCCGAGCGCCGCGAGGAGGCCAAGCGCCGCGGCCGCAACCGCGTCGTCGCGCTCGTCGTCACGCTCGCGCTCGTCCTCGTCGGCGGGGTCGGCTACCTCTGGTACGCGGGCAAGCTGCCGGGCCTGTCCGGCACCGAGAGCACCGGCGGCACCGCGGCCGGCCCGCAGAAGCGCGACGTCATCGTCGTGCACCTGCACAACACGAAGAGCGAGCGGACCTCGACGGCGCTCCTCGTCGACAACGTCACCACGGGGCAGGGCACGACCGTCCTGCTCCCGAACACCCTCTCCGTCGCCAATGACGACGGCACCGCCACCACGCTCGGCAAGTCGGTCGAGGACGACGGGTCCACCGGGACCCGCGAGGCGATCGGGACCCTGCTCGGTGCGAAGATCTCCGGCACCTGGCGGCTGGACACCCCGTACCTGGAGAACCTGGTCGAACTGGTCGGCACGATCGACCTGACCACCGACACGGAGGTGCCCGGTGCGAAGAAGGGCGACGAGCCGCTGGTGAAGAAGGGCGAGAACCAGACGCTCGACGGACGCGCCGCCGTCGCCTACGCGACGTACTCCGCTCCCGGCGAGGCCGAGGAGAAGCAGCTGCAGCGCTTCGGTCAGGTCATGCAGGGCGTACTGAAGAAGCTCCCGGACGACGCCGAGTCGGCGACCGTCGTCGTCGAGACCCTCGCCCAGATCCTCGATCCCTCCCTGAACGAGAGGGACCTCGGCAGCTCGCTCGCCCAGCTCGCCGAGCACGCCAAGGGCGGCGACTACAAGACCGCTCTGCTGCCCGTGCAGCAGGACGGCACCCTCACCGAGCAGGCGGCGGACAGCGTGGTCAAGGACGTGCTCGGCGGTTCGGTCAGCGCACCGGAGCAGGGCGCGGCCGTGCGGGTCGGCGTCAAGAACGCCACCGGCGACGACAAGGCCGCGGAGACGGCCCGGATCTCGCTCGTCAACGGCGGCTACACCGTCATCGACGGCGGCAAGGCCGACCCGGCCTCGGCCTCGCAGGTCACCTACGGTGACGAGGCGCAGAAGGCGAAGGCCCAGGAGGTCGCGAAGACGCTCGGTCTGCCCGCGGACGCGGTGAAGAAGGGCAAGACCGCCGCGAACGCCGATGTGTCCGTGGTCCTGGGCTCCGACTTCGAGGGCGACACGGGGGACTGAGCAGGGCCCGGCGCCCCGCGCCGGGCCCCTGTGCTGACGCGTCCCCAACAATCACGGCGAGGTCTGTCGGCGGTCCGTGAGACCCTATGAAGAGTTCCTGACCGCCGACGAAAGCCTGCTTGTGACCGCTACGGACCGTTCCATCGAGCTCGTCAACACCGCCGCCCAGGCGGCCGCCGACCGGCTCGCGCACGACATCATCGCGTACGACGTCAGCGATGTGCTGTCCATCACGGACGCCTTCCTGCTCGCCTCAGCTCCCAGCGACCGCCAGGTCAAGTCGATCGTCGACGAGATCGAGGAGCGGCTGAACAAGCAGCTCGGCGCCAAGCCGGTGCGCCGCGAGGGCGACCGCGACGCCCGCTGGATCCTGCTCGACTACGTCGACATCGTCGTCCACGTCCAGCACAGCGAGGAGCGCGTCTTCTACGCCCTGGAGCGCCTGTGGAAGGACTGCCCGGAGCTCCCGCTGCCCGAGGACGCCGTGAAGACCCGCGGCAAGGCCGAGGAGCACGCCCGCCTCGCCGGGAAGGAAGCGGAAGGGGAGCTGAGCTGAACGGCATCAACGGCGGGGGTGCGGCCGGTGACGGCCGCACCAGCAGGAAGCGGGGCCGTCGTGTGGTCCTGTGGCGCCACGGACAGACCGCCTGGAACCTGGAGCGCCGATTCCAGGGCTCCACGGACATCGAGCTGACCGAGGACGGTGTCGCCCAGGCGCGCCGCGCGGCCAGGCTGCTCGCGTCGCTGAAGCCCGACGCGATCGTGGCCTCCGACCTCAAGCGGGCCGCGGTGACCGCGGGCGAGCTGGCCGCCGTCACCGGCGTCGACATCTCCTACGACGCCGCGCTGCGCGAGACGTACGCGGGCGTCTGGCAGGGTCTGACCCACGACGAGATCGTCGCGCAGCACGGCGACCAGTACGCCGCCTGGAAGCGCGGCGAGCCCGTGCGCCGGGGCGGCGGCGAGCTGGAGACCGAGGTCGCGGACCGGGCAGCGCCCGTGGTCCTGCACCACGCGGACAAGCTGCCCGACGACGGCACGCTCGTCGTCGTCAGCCACGGCGGCACCATCCGCACGACCATCGGCCGGCTCCTGGGCCTGGAGGCCCGCCACTGGGAGAGCCTCGGCGGTCTGTCGAACTGCTGCTGGTCGGTGCTGGGCGAGGGTGTACGCGGCTGGCGGCTGCTGGAGCACAATGCCGGGACGCTGCCCGAGCCGGTGCTCGGCGACGACACCTGAGACCGCACCGCCGTCCCGGCAGGTCCCGTCCTGCCGCGCGAAGGCTGCCGGTCCGGGCACCGGCCACGCCCCGGCGACCACCGCCGGGGCGGCCCCGGACCCGGATTTCACTTTCCGGCAGGTCGCAGGCTAAAGTTCTTCTTGTTCGCAGCGCGGAGCGCGAAGAACGCGCGGGGCTATAGCTCAGTTGGTAGAGCGCCTGCATGGCATGCAGGAGGTCAGGAGTTCAATTCTCCTTAGCTCCACAATCAGGATCCCGTCCCCAGCAGGGGGCGGGATCTTCGCGTCGGTACCGGTGGTCCCCCGCAGAGTGCCGGAACCGGCGGGCGCAGCCCCGTGGCCGCGCCGTCAGTCGCGCCTCGCGCGCAGCGTCCGTATGCGCGCGCCGCTCTCCTCGTCGGCCGGTGTGTACGCCACGATCCGGCACTCCGGCATCCCGTTGATCGACAGCGACACCGACGTCATCCGCACCTCGCCGACCGCCCGGTGACGGAACGTCTTGACCCGCGGCCCCGGCGGAACGACGTCGCCGCTCTCCCAGAGCCGCGCGAAGAACGGGCTGGCCGCCGACAGGCGCTCGACGAACGACTCCCAGGCCGGCTCGCCCACATGGCGCCCGTAGGCGCCGCGCAGCTGTGCCACCATCAACGGCAGCTCCGACTCCCGGAAGACGACCGGGCAGGACGCCTCGGACACCGTGAACAGCGCCCACAGCACATTGCCCATGCCGAGCGCCTCCGGGCGGTCCAGCTCGAAGAGGTCGCGGTAGGCCGGGTTGGTGGCCAGGACGTCGTAGCGGGTGTTGTAGACGACCGCGGGGTGAGGGTCCAGCGCGTCGATCAAACCCTGGATCTCCGGTCCGACGCTCTGCTCCTCGTCCGCGGGGTCCGGGGCGTACGGGACCTCCGCGAGGTGGTAGAGGTGCTCGCGCTCGGGCTGGTCGAGCCGCAGGGTGCGGGCCACGGCGTCCAGCACCTGCGCCGAGGCGTTGATGGGGCGGCCCTGCTCCAGCCACGTGTACCAGGTGACGCCGACGCCCGAGAGCTGCGCGACCTCCTCACGGCGCAGACCGGGCGTGCGCCGCCGCAGGCCCGGTGGCATGCCGACGTCGGCCGGTGTCACCCGGGCCCGGCGGCTGCGCAGGAACGCGGCGAGCTCCGAGCGGCGCCGCGGGTGCGCCCCGTCCCTGATCCCCGTCGTCACCGTGGTCACACCTCCATCCTCGAAGTGGCGGTCCGCCGTTGCCAGGTGCTGTCAGTACCAGCATCGACGGGCTCTCGTCACCCGTATCCGGGGCGCGGCAATCTCACCGCCATGACGACGACCGTTCCCCGTGCCCCACGATCAAGTAAAGCCCCCGCCACTGACAGCGGCGGTCCCCGGCTGCTGCTGACCGCCGTGCTCGCCGCCCAGTTCATGGCGCTGCTCGACACCTTCATCGTCAACGCGGCGGCGCCCACGATCCGTGCCGAACTCCGCACGTCCGGCGCCGACCTGCAGCTCGTCGTCGCCGGATACACCATCGCCTACGCCGTCCTGCTGATCACCGGCGCACGCCTCGGCGCGATGCTCGGCCACCGCCGCGTGTTCCTCGGCGGCCTGGCGGCCTTCACCGCCTTCTCGCTCGCCTGCGGACTCGCCGCCGGCACCGGGCAGTTGATCGCGTTCCGCCTCCTCCAGGGAGCCGGAGCGGCCCTGATGATCCCTCAGGTGCTCAGCCTCGTCCAGCTCAACTTCACCGCGGAGGGCCGAGTACGGGCGCTCGGGGCCTACTCCGCCGTCCTCGCGAGCGGCGCAGCCGCCGGCCAGGTGGTCGGCGGGGTCCTCGTCAGCGCCGATCTGTTCGGCACGAGCTGGCGGCCGGTCTTCCTCGTCAACGTGCCCATCGGCCTCGCCCTCCTGCTCCTGGGCGCGAAGGTGCTGCCCCGGGACCGTCGCGAGGCCGGGGTGCGCGCCGGCGGTCTCGACCTGCCCGGTCTGGTGCTGCTCGCGGCGGCGGTGTCGCTGTTCACCGTCCCGCTGGTCCTGGGGCAGGAGCGGGACTGGCCCCTGTGGTCCTGGCTGTCGCCGGCCGCGGCGGCGGTGGTCCTGGGCGGCCTTCTGACGCACGAGGCGCGGCTCGCGCGCCGGGGCGGTGCGCCCCTGATCTCGCCGAGGGTGCTGCGCAGCCCCGGAATCGGCCTCGCGGCGCTGAGGATCGCGGTCGTCATGGCGGTGAACGCCGCCTTCCTGTTCACCGTCACGCTCCACGTCCAGGGCGGCCTGGGGTACAGCGCGCTGCGTGCCGGGGTGATGTTCGCGCCGTCCGCCGTCGTGTTCGGCGCCGTGGCGATGACCTGGCTGCGCTGGCCGGCCGGATGGCAACGGGCCCTGGCCCCGGCCGGGTTCGTGGTGACCGGGCTCGGGATCGCCGCCGTGGGCGCGCTGCTGCGGGACGGCGGGGGCGGCGGCCCGCTGCTGTACGCGGCCTTCGTGGCCAGCGGGGTGGGCATGGCGGCCGCCTACAGCCCCACGCTGACCGGCGCGCTGGCGAAGGTCCGGCAGGAGGACGCCGCGGACGCGAGCGGGCTGCTGGTGACCGTCACCCAGCTGGGGCAGATCATCGGCGTCGCCGTGTTCGGCACGCTCTTCCTCGGCCGGCTGACCGAACCGGGCCCCCAGGCATCCGCGGACGCCCTGTGGGTGACCGCGCTCGCGCTGTCGGCCGCCTGTGGGCTGGGCGCCGTGGCCGGTCTCGTTCGCAAACGCCGCTGACCTCCTTGCGTGGCCATGGCAGAATCGGACGGCCGGAGGGCCACCGGCGGTACGGGAGGGAGCGCACGATGTCCGCCAGCGGCGAGGAAGCCGGGGAGGCTGCCGATGACCTGCTTGCCACGGCGGAGGCACGTGCTCGCCTCAGCTGTCCTTCCTGCGGTTCCGCCCATGTCGCCCAGGTCCTCGGGGACAACGGAGGGGTTTCCTACGTGTGCACGGCCTGCGGCCACAGCTGGAGCTGAATGATGGGTGCCCACAGGCGGAAATGCGACTGGTGCGGCAGCGGTACGCCGATCGTCAGGGACATGGATCCGGTCAATCCGGAGTACCAGTACTGGTGCGAGGAGTGCGCGCGGGCGCTGATCATAAAAGGCGACCCCATCGAGACCTACCGGGAGCTCGAGGGGGAGCCGATCTACGGCCGGCTGCTGGACGAGCACTGCACCCTCAAGCGTTTCTACTCGTTCGCGACCGCCTGACCCCTCCCTGCGCCACCCGCCCCTGAAGCGGACAATCCGGGATGTGTCGGGCTCGAAGGAAAACGATTTGGAGATGCGCCGACGAGGGCGTTAATGTTCTCTACGTCGCCGCGGGGGAACCCGGAAGTGACACAGAGCAAGGGGCTATAGCTCAGTTGGTAGAGCGCCTGCATGGCATGCAGGAGGTCAGGAGTTCAATTCTCCTTAGCTCCACAGAAGAAGAAGCGGGCCACCCGGATCGGGTGGCCCGCTTCTCCGTGTCGGCGCGTTCGGTCAACTCCGGCCGCTGCCAAGGGCCTTGCGGTTGCTGCTGGGCAGCGCGGGGCGCGACGGCTCCGGCGCGGGGGCGGCGACCTGCTCGATCCGCATCGCGAGCGCCGGGCAGCGGCGCACGGCACGCTGCGCGCGCCCGCGCATGTGCATCGGGACCACCGCGTCGGCCACCGACGGGTAGCCGTCCGGGTTGAGCCGGATCAGCTCCGGGATGATGTCGGCGCACAGGCCGTGCCCCTGGCAGAGCGTCCAGTCGATGAAGACCTTCTCGCCGCTGGGAATGGACTCCTCCGCCTCCTCGTAACCGGGCAGCGGAAGCGGCAGCACACCGGTCACCGGCCGACCGCAGCCGCCGTCCAGCACATGGGCCGCGAGGTCGTCGGTGAACGCGGACAGGGTGGACGCGAAGAAGCGGGCCGATCCGTCCGGGTGCTTGCACGCACCGCGGCCCTTCACCGCTCCCGTCACCTCCCGCAGCGCCTCCAGTGCCGCCGGGCCGCCGCCGTTGATCACGTCGGCCAGACCGCCCGCCGCGGCCGGCAGGCCGAGCTTGCAGGGGCCGCACTGGCCGGCGGTCTCCGCGGCGAGCCAGTTGGCCACCCGCAGCGACTCGCCCAGGGGGCAGGTCTCCGGGCCGATGGGCAGGATCGCCCCCGCGCCCAGAGCACCCCCCACGGACGCCAGGGACGCCTTGGAGACGACCGCCTCGTGCACGGCGACCGAGTCGATCCAGTTGCCGTGGTAGCCGCCCGTGAGCACGCCCTGCGGCAGCGGCGGTGCTCCGGCCAGCTGGAGCACGTACCGCAGCGGGACGCCCGTGGGCACCTCGACGACCATGGGGCGCGAGACCGCGCCGGAGATCGTCAGCATGACCGTGCCCGGCTCGGAGTCCAGGCCCGTGTGGGCGTAGCGGCGTGAGCCGATGCGCGCGGCGACGGCGAGCTGCGCGAACGTCTCGGCGTTCGACAGCAGTGTCGGCGCGCCGCCGACGCCGGAGTCCGCGGCGCGCACC
The DNA here is from genome assembly GCF_053591895.1 of Streptomyces sp. NPDC002867. Taxonomy (NCBI): domain Bacteria; kingdom Bacillati; phylum Actinomycetota; class Actinomycetes; order Kitasatosporales; family Streptomycetaceae; genus Streptomyces; species Streptomyces sp. NPDC002867. Next base: position 255,805 of record NZ_JBSFUR010000006.1, read on the forward strand.
CGGCGGCCGGGCGGCAGCGCGGGGCCGCCGTTGACCGCGCGGATGACGGAGGACGCCTCTCCGGAGACCATCCGCTCCGGCGTGCGGACGACTCTGGCGCGCAGCTGCTGACCGCGCCGGTCGTTCAGGCCGCGTTCGGCGAGCGCGGCGCGCATCGAGACCTCCGTGGAGTTGCGGGTGACCGCGACGACCAGGGTGCGTGCTCCGAGCGCCTCGGCGGCCAGCAGCGCACCGTCGAGGATGAGGTGCGGCGCGCGGTTGAGCAGCACCGTGTCCTTGCGGCAGGCCGGTTCGCCCTCGCTGCCGTTGACGACGACGACGGGCCGAACGCCGCGCCGGATCGCCGACTTGGCGACGGCGCGCAGCTTCTTGCCGAACGGGAACCCCGCGCCGCCGCGGCCGGTCAGTGATATCTCCTCGGCCAGCTGGGCCAGCCGCTCGCCGCTGACCGGCTCCAGCGGCCCGTGGACCTTCAGATGCATCTGCAGGTCGAGGCGTTCGACCAGGTCGAAGCCCTGTGTCAGCTGGGGGAGCCCGACGACGCGGACCTCGGGGACGTCGGGGAGCGGGGCGTTCACGGTCGTTCTCCTGCAGGTGCGTTCCAGGGCTCTCCGGCCGGCGGCTGAAAGAGGGGCCCTGGCATCGGCGCTGTCTCGTCGTACGCGGCGGGGCCGCCGGTTCCGTACGCGGAGCGGTCCTCGTACGGGGGCGGTGACGCGGCCTCGTCCGCACCGGCGGCGCCGTAGGAGGCGGCGGTGGTGTCGTAGGCCCCGGTGGTGTCGTAGGCCGCCGTGGAGCCGTAGGACGGCGTGGTGGCGCCGTACGCGGGCGGGGTGTCGTAGGAGGTGGCCGGGTCGAACAGTGGCGTGGGCGGGGTGTCGTAGGAGGGTGCGGGGTCGAACGGCGGCGGGGGCGGGGTGTTGTAGGAGGGTGCGGGGTCGAACGGCGGCGGGGGCGGGGTGTCGTACAGCGGGGGTGCCGGCTCCGGGCGTACGGCCTGGGCCGGCGGAGGCGGCGAGGGGGTGGGCCAGGTGCCCGGACGGGGTCCCGTCTCGGACACCACGGGTATCTCCTCGGTCATCGGCACGCGCTCGGCGAGCGGGGCGGCGGTGTCGGCCGCCAGGGACACGGCGCGGTAGGCCGCGGCCATGCCGGGGCCGCGGCCGGTGCCGGAACCGCTGGGGACCACCGTCGGCTCGGCGTCCGGCGGCGGAGGGGCCTCGTAGAGCTGCGGCGAGGGTGCGGCCAGCCGGGGCGGCTGTGCGCGCGCCTGTCCGAGCGGCTGCTGGAAATCCTGCTCGTAGGGGCGTTGCGACGGGATGCCGTTCGCCCTGTCCATGCGGTCCATGCGGTCCATGCCGGCGGATACGGGCGAGCGGCCCGCCCCGTTCAGTCCGCCCGCGCCGGGCAGCGGCGACATGATCGGATCGCGCTGTGCCTGCTCGTCGGCGGCGGGCGGTCCGCCGTCGCCGACGCCGGTCAGGGACATGATCCGGGCGGCGACGCGTCGCTGCACCGGCCGCGGCAGCAGCCGGACCGACACCGCGGCCGCCACTCCGAGCAGGGCCAGGCAGTACATGGTGACGACCCAGGTCGCCGCCGGGCGACCCGCGTAGAGTCCGTGGACGAGGGCGAAGCACCAGGCCGGATAGGCCAGCATGTGCAGTGGCCGCCAGCGGCCGGCGACACGGATGTTGCCAGCCAGCGCGCTGCGCAGCGCTCCGGTCGTGGCGGCCACCACCATGAGGAAGCCCGCCAGCGAGCCGAAGCCGATGAGGGCGGAGGTGCCCGTGACTCCGAGCCCGAACGGGATCAGCGCGCCGATCACCGCCACGTGCCCGAGCGAGACCTTCACGGTGGCGTGCAGCAGCAGGAAGCCGAGCGAGGCGAACGCGGTCGTCCGGTGGATGCCCTGGGCGAGCAGACGGTGGCGCGGGGAGAGAAGGACCCGGTCGGTGGCGATCAGACCCCACGCGACGGATGCGGTCAGCGACACCAGGGACAGAACCCCGGTGGTGAAGTCGAGCGCGGCGCGAAAGCTGTCGCTGCCCCCGATGGCGAGCACGGGGATGAGGATCAACGCGGCTGCGTAGAGGCCGCCTTGCACCGGGCGGCCGAGTCCGGGCCCTGGGCCCGGCGACAAACGCTGTTTGATACGAGGGTTCATGGGGCGACTCCGAATGGTGCGGGAAAGCTGTCCCGTTGACGCACTCTAGGTCGACCCATACCGCCCGGTACGAGGTTTCAGGGTTATTCGCAGGGAAGCAGCGGCAACTGACCCGGGGGTTGCCCTGTATAGGGTCGATACGCGGAGTAAGGCGGATCCAAGATCGCTCGCGAGCCGCCGACCGGCCCGGTCACGGGTGCCGTGGACGGCGAATGCGGCCACTTCCCCCGCTGCGGTACCCTGACGCCATGCGTGCCGTACGCCTTCTGCTTAGTGAGCCGCGCTGATCAGTCCCGACGGATGAAAGACCCGTCGGAATCGGCGCGGCGTCCCCTCCTGTGCGAGGGGATTTTTCATTTCGTCACCGGATGAATCAGCGGCAGCTGGCAGAGACGATCGATGGAGCTTTTAAGGATCATGAGCGAGATGACTTCTGCTGCCGAGGCAGCAGCCCCGCATCGTTATACGGCTGCCATGGCGGCCGACATCGAGGCACGCTGGCAGGACTTCTGGGACGCCGAGGGGATCTACGAGGCGCCGAACCCGAGCGGTGACCTGGCCGGCGACCCGGCCGTGGCCGCTCGCCCCAAGAAGTTCATCATGGACATGTTCCCGTACCCCTCGGGTGCGGGCCTGCACGTCGGTCACCCCCTGGGCTACATCGCCACGGATGTCTTCGCCCGCCACCAGCGCATGACCGGGCACAACGTCCTGCACACCCTGGGCTTCGACGCCTTCGGCCTGCCGGCCGAGCAGTACGCCGTGCAGACCGGCACGCACCCGCGCGTGTCGACCGAGGCGAACATCGTCAACATGAAGGCGCAGCTGCGCCGGCTGGGTCTGGGCCACGACAAGCGCCGTTCGTTCGCCACGATCGACCCGGACTACTACAAGTGGACCCAGTGGATCTTCCTGCAGATCTTCAACTCCTGGTACGACGAGGAGGCGAAGAAGGCCCGCCCGATCGACGAACTGGTCGCCCTGTTCGAGAGCGGTGAGCGGTCCGTGCCCGGCACGCGCGCGTGGAGCGAGCTGAGCGCCAAGGAGCGCGCCGACGTCCTGGGCGAGTACCGCCTGGCGTACGCCTCGGAAGCGCCCGTCAACTGGTGTCCCGGCCTGGGCACGGTGCTGGCCAACGAGGAGGTGACGGCCGACGGCCGTTCCGAGCGGGGCAACTTCCCCGTCTTCAAGGCCAAGCTGCGCCAGTGGAACATGCGCATCACCGCCTACGCCGACCGGCTGCTGGACGACCTGGACGCGCTGGACTGGCCCGAAGCCATCAAGCTGCAGCAGCGCAACTGGATCGGACGCTCCGAGGGCGCCCGCGTCGGCTTCTCCGTGGACGGCCACTCGGACGCGAAGATCACCGTCTTCACCACCCGTCCGGACACGCTGTTCGGCGCCACCTACATGGTGCTGGCCCCCGAGCACGGCCTGATCGACTCGATCCTGCCCGCCGAGTGGCCCGAGGGCGTCAAGGAGTCGTGGACCGGCGGCGCGGCCACGCCGGCCGACGCCGTCGCCGCGTACCGCAAGCAGGCCCAGACGAAGAGCGACGTCGAGCGGCAGACCGAGCACAAGGACAAGACCGGTGTCTTCACCGGCGCCTACGCGCTGAACCCCGTCACCGGCACCCGCATCCCCGTGTTCGTCGCCGACTACGTGCTGATGGGCTACGGCACCGGCGCCATCATGGCCGTGCCCGGCCAGGACGAGCGCGACTGGGAGTTCGCCGAGGCCTTCGAGCTGCCGATCATCCGCACCGTGCAGCCGCCCGAGGGCTGGGAGGGCGAGGCGTTCACCGGCCAGGGGCCGGCGATCAACTCCGCCAACGACGAGATCTCGCTGAACGGTCTGGCGGTCGCCGAGGCCAAGAGCCGGATCATCGAGTGGCTGGTCGCCAAGGGCATCGGCGAGGGCACCGTCAACTTCCGCCTGCGCGACTGGCTGTTCAGCCGCCAGCGCTACTGGGGCGAGCCGTTCCCGATCGTGTACGACGAGGACGGCGTCGCGCACGCCCTGCCGGAGTCCATGCTGCCGCTGGAGCTGCCGGAGGTCGACGACTACTCGCCGCGCACCTTCGACCCGGACGACGCCGACACCCAGCCCGAGACGCCGCTGTCCCGCAACGGCGACTGGGTCACTGTGACGCTGGACCTGGGCGACGGTCCGAAGAAGTACCGCCGCGAGACCAACACCATGCCCAACTGGGCGGGTTCGTGCTGGTACGAGCTGCGCTACCTGGACCCGCACAACAGCGAGAAGCTGGTCGACCCGGCCATCGAGCAGTACTGGATGGGCCCGCGCGAGGGGCAGCCGCACGGCGGTGTCGACCTGTACGTGGGCGGTGCCGAGCACGCCGTGCTGCACCTGCTGTACGCCCGGTTCTGGTCCAAGGTGCTGTTCGACCTGGGGCACGTCTCGTCCGCCGAGCCGTTCCACAAGCTGTACAACCAGGGCATGATCCAGGCGTACGTCTACCGGGACAGCCGCGGCTTCCCCGTGACGGCCACCGAGGTCGAGGAGCGCGACGGCACGTTCTTCTTCGAGGGCGAGCCCGTCAAGCGCGAGCTGGGCAAGATGGGCAAGTCCCTGAAGAACGCGGTCACTCCGGACGAGATCTGCGCGGAGTACGGCGCCGACACCCTGCGGCTGTACGAGATGGCGATGGGCCCGCTGGACGTGTCGCGGCCGTGGGACACGCGTGCGGTCGTCGGCCAGTACCGGCTGCTGCAGCGGCTGTGGCGCAACATCGTCGACGAGTCGACCGGCGAGGTCACCGTCGTCGACGCCGAGCCCGATGAAAACACCCTGCGTGCCCTGCACAAGGCCATCGACGGCGCGGGCCAGGACCTGGCGGCCATGCGGTTCAACACGGCGATCGCCAAGATCACCGAGCTGAACAACCACCTGACCAAGACCGCCGGCCCGCTGTCGCGCTCGGTCGCCGAGCCGCTGGTGCTGCTGATCGCCCCGCTGGCCCCGCACATCGCCGAGGAGCTGTGGCGGAAGCTGGGCCACACCGACTCGGTCGTGCACGCCGACTTCCCGGTCGCCGACCCGGCGTACGTCGTGGACGAGACCGTGACCTGCGTCGTGCAGATCAAGGGCAAGGTCAAGGCGCGCCTGGAGGTCTCCCCCTCGATCACGGACGCGGACCTGGAGGCGCTGGCGCTGCGCGACGAGGCGGTCGTCGCGGCGCTGGGCGGTGCGGGCATCCGCAAGGTCATCGTGCGGGCGCCGAAGCTGGTCAACATCGTTCCCGCGTAGCGGGACCGGGGTTCTCCCCTAGGGGCAGGTCGAGGGTTGTGGTGGAACCCTCGGCCTGCCCTTTCCGTTTACCGTGGGAAGAACCAGAACCGATGCCGGAGGGCGTTCATGGATGCCGGAGCCGTAATCACGATCCTGGCGCTGCTTTTCTTCGCCTTCGTGGCATTGGGGGTGTATGTCGCCGCCAAGGCGGTGGGCGCGGCCAAGCGCGGCGTCGAGCGCACGGTCACCCAGGCGCGGCGCACCGTCGAGGACACCACACTGCGGGCGAAGAGCTACGGACAGGGCGGCGTGAGCGGCGAGCTTGCGCAGCTCCGGCTGGCGCTGCGCACATCGATGCGGGCGACGCAGGAAGCGCTGCAGGCGGGCGTGGCGGAGGACGCGTCGCTCTCCGAGTCGCTGGCGCTGTTCCGGCGGCTGAGCGCCCACGGACAGGAGCTCGACGCCGAGCTCAAGCGGCTGGAGCGCGAGCCCGACCGGGCGACGGTCGCCTCGCTCCTGCCGGGCCTGCGCGACCGCACGGAGCGGATCACGCATTCCGCGGAATCGCTGCGCTGGGCGGCGCGGGACCGTGCGAGCAAGTTCGCCGAGGACGAGCTGGACATCCTCAGCGCGCAGATCGACATGGAGGCCGGTGCGCTGCGGCACTGGTCGGCCGATGCCCCGGGCTCCGGTCCGGACCACGACGCGGGCCGCGTCGCGGACGCCGGCGGCGCCGCATCGCGCGCCCCCGGTGCACCGGCCGAGCAACACTGGGCGGAGCCGGACCAGGCACCGGAGCAGTCGGCTCCGGGGCAGCCGCAGGCCATCACGGCACGGGACCCTCGGCAGCAGACCGCCTATCCGTGGCAGAAGTCCGCCCGCCCCGAGACCTCCAACTGATCAGGGACGGCCGGCCGAGCCGCCCTTCGGGCCGGTCTCCTGCGCGCCTCGGAGGAATGCCGGGCAGGTGCCGGGCTGCCGCCCGGCACCTGCTGCGGGTAACCTCCCGCTCATGTCCCGCCATGTCGCTATCGTCACCGATTCAACGGCCTACCTGCCGCCACAGATGATGGAGCGGCACAGCATCACCGCGGTCCCCCTGACCGTCGTGCTCGGAGATCGGGCGCTGGAGGAGGGCACGGAGATCTCGGCGCGCTCGCTGGCTCTCGCGCTGCAGAAGCGCCGGCCGGTGACCACGTCCCGGCCCAGCCCAGAAACGTTCGTGCGGACGTACCGGGCCATCGCCGAGACCGGTGCGACCGGGATCGTGTCGCTGCACCTGTCGTCCGAGTTCTCCGGGACCTACGACGCCGCGGTGCTCGCCGCGAAGGACTCACCCGTGCCGGTGCGGGTCGTCGACACGGGCATGGTGGCCATGGCGCTCGGCTTCTGCGCGCTCGCCGCAGGAGAGGCGGCGGAGGCGGGCGGTTCCCTGGACGAGGCCGTCGCGGCGGCCGAGAAGCGCGCCGAGGGCACGTCCGCCTACTTCTACGTCGACACCCTCGACTATCTGCGCCGCGGCGGCCGGATCGGCGCCGCGCAGGCCCTCCTGGGTTCCGCGCTCGCCGTGAAGCCGCTCCTGCAGCTCGAAGGGGGCCGGATCGAACCGCTGGAGCGGGTACGGACCGCCTCACGCGCCATCGCCCGGCTGGAGGAGATCGTCGCCGAGCGGGCCGGTTCGGCTCCGGTGGACATCGCGGTCCATCATCTCGCGGCACCCGAGCGGGCCGCGGCGCTCGCGGACCGGCTGCGCGACCGAGTGCTCGGACTGGCCGACCTGCACGTGAGCGAGGTGGGCGCGGTGATCGGTGCCCATACCGGGCCGGGTCTGCTGGGAGTTGTGGTCTCGGCTCGTTGAGGGACCGGCGCCGTATGCGCCGAGGCGGCGGTGCCGTGGGCGAGTTGCCGCTGGTGGTGACCGCGTTGGCGCAGCGGTGGTCACTCGGGGGAGTGGCCGAGATGTCCACAACCGGTGGTCTGTCCACAGGAATTGGGCCTGTTCAGCGGATTCGGGCACATGTGCCTACCGTCCTGTGGCATGACTCTTCGATCACGTTCCGCGACGAGTGGACCCGGCCGTGCCCCGGCCTCCGACGGGCGTGTACGCCACGGGCACCACGGCCGCCTGCGCCTCGCCCCGAGGGGCCGTCACCGCGCCACGGGAAGCAGCCCTGACGCACGAACCTCCGGAGCCGACCCGGCCGGCAGGGCCGGGCCGCTGACGGACCGGTTTCCGGAGGCGGGTGCGGGGCCGCCGGGCGGGGCGCGTCCGGTGATGGGGCGTCCGACGGTGGGAGCGCGAGCGGATCGCGGTGGCACGCCGACCAGGGTGGTGCGTGCCGGTTCCGGCCTGGACCCCGGGGCCACTGGGGGATGGGGCACCGTGGGCGAGGCCGCATCGACGGCCGGTGAGCCGACCGCTGCCGCGGACCGCCGTCTTCTGCGGCCCGGGCGGCTCAGGGGCGGCCGGGCGTCGACCGCCGGCGCCGACGCCGTCCGCCGGAGGGCCGACGCGCTGTTCGCGGGAGTCCAGCCCGCCGCGGGGCCGGACCCCGCGACGCGCCCCATCCCGTCGGCTCCCGACCCCCCGGCCCGTCCAGGCGTCCCGGCGAGGCGTGCCCCGTCCCCCGGCCCCGGCGCTTCGGCGTACCGGCCCGTCCCCGCCGCGGCGGAGCTGCGCGCACCGTCCCATGGCGGCGGACGGCGCGGCCCCGGCGCGGACGGCCAGGCGACGGGGGCGGGGGAACGGACCGACGCCGGCCGCGCAGCCACAGGACCGCGCAGCGCAGCACAGTGGCTCGCGCTGCGCGAGCGTCTGCCCGTGTGGGTGCAGCTCAGGTGCGGACTCGAACCGCGGACGCTCGCCGCCCTGGCCGTCGTTCTCGTGGTCGGCGCCGTCTTCGCGGCCCAGCACTTCTGGGCGGGGCGGCCGCAGGCCGTACGGGCCCCGGAGGTGGTCCAGCAGGGCGCGGAGCAGCCGCCGCCGGACCCCGTGGCGGCATCCGCGCCGGCGCCCGGTGTCCCCGCGCCCGCCGAGGCCCGGCCGTCCGCACGGATCGTGGTGGACGTGAGCGGCAAGGTCCGCAGGCCGGGCGTGCTGCGCCTGCCCGCCGGATCCCGGGTGGCCGACGCACTGGAGGCGGCCGGGGGAGTGACGACAGGGACGGACGTGACGGGCCTCAACCGGGCACGTGTGCTGATGGACGGGGAGCAGGTGGTCGTCGGTGCGCCGCCGTCCGTCGCCGGGGCGGGGCCGTCCGGCCCGACGGGGACCGGCCCCGTCGGGGCGGCGACCGGACCGATCAGCCTCAATACGGCAACCGTCGAGCAGTTGGAGACGCTGCCGGGTGTGGGCCCTGTTCTGGCCCAGCACATCATCGACCACCGCACCAGAAACGGAGGCTTCCGCTCGGTCGACGAGCTGCGCGAGGTCAACGGGATCGGCGACCGGCGGTTCGCGGATCTGCAGAACCGGGTGCGGCCATGACACGGGCGGCCGTTCACGCCGTGTCGCGGAACCGGCTGGGCGCGGCGGCACCGCGTCAGGAGGGACCCGCCGATCTGCGTCTCGTCCCTCCCGCCCTGGCGGCCTGGGCAGCGGCGGCGCTCGCCGTCGCCGCTCCGGGCCGGTGGACGGCGACGGGTGTCGCCGTATGCATCGTGACGGCGGGCACGATTCCGCTCGTGCTGGTCGCACGCCGGCGGTGGAGGGCCCGAGCACCGTCGTCGCATGGCTCCGGGGGAGACGGCACGCCTCGGCTGCTCAGCGCGGAGGGCTCGCGCGGGTGGCTCCACGAGGAGGGTTTCCTGCGGCGGTTGGCCGCGGACGGCTCACGCCTGCGGCTCGACGGGGACGGGGCGCGCCTGCGGCTCAACGCCACTGCCGTCGTCGGCGTGCTGCTGTGCGCCGCCGCCGCGGCGGCCTCCGCGGGGCTGCACAGTGCCGACGTGCGCCGTGGGCCGCTGCCCGAGCTCGCTCGTCAGCAGGCTCACGTGACACTGGAGTTGACCGTCACCTCGGACCCGAGACCCGTGCGGCCCAAGGTCGTCGGCAACCGGATGGCGCCGGGAGCGACCGTGCTGAACGCCGAGGCGACGCGGGTGACGGGACCGGGCGGCGTCATCGCCGGCACACGGACGCCGGTCCTCGTGATGGTGCCCGCGGGCGGAGCGGTCGCGGACTGGCGGCGGCTCCTGCCCTCGACCCGGCTGCGGCTCGCCGGCCGGCTCGTACCGCCGCTCCGGCCGGACGACCCCATCGCCGCCGTGCTGCGCGCCCGAGGCTCGGGGCCACCGCGGATCACCGGACCACCCACCGCCCTCCAGCGCATGGCGGGCGACCTGCGCGCCGGGCTGCGCGCGGCCACCGACGATCTGGCGCCGGATGCCCGGGCCTTGGTGCCCGGCCTGGTCGTCGGCGACACCTCCCGCGTGCCGGAGGACCTGCACGAGGCGTTCGAGGCGACGGACCTGACGCATCTGCTGGCCGTGTCCGGCAGCAACCTCACCATCGTCCTCATCCTGCTGATCGGCCCACCCGGCAGGGCACTGCTCGCGGAGCGAGGCGGCCTCGCACCCCGGTTGGGCATCACCCTGCGCGGCACGGCCCTGCTCGGAGGCGCGCTCACGCTCGCGTTCGTCGTCGTGTGCCGGCCGGAGCCGAGCGTGCTGCGGGCAGCGGCCTGCGGGCTCGTCACCCTGCTCGCCATCGGGACCGGCCGCCGCAGATCGCTCGTCCCCGCGCTGGCCGCCGCCGTGCTGCTGCTCGTGCTGTACGACCCGTGGCTGGCGCGGAGTTATGGCTTTGTGCTGTCCGTGCTCGCCACGGGGGCGCTGCTCACCGTCGCACCCGGGTGGAGCGCCGCTCTCCAGCGGCGGCGCGTGCCGCCACGGCTCGCCGAGGCCCTGGCCGCGGCCGCCGCGGCACAGGCCGTCTGCGGACCTGTGGTGGCGGTCTTCGCCGCCCGCGTCAGCCTGGTCGCGATCCCCTGCAACCTCGTCGCCGAAGTCGCCGTCGCGCCGGCCACGGTCCTCGGCTTCGCCGCGCTGGCGGCGGCGCCGGTGGCGATACCGGTCGCGGAGGTGCTGGCTCGCTGCGCGGGGTGGCCGGCCGGCTGGATCGCCTCCGTGGCGCGGACCGGCGCGGCGCTGCCCGGTGCGGACGCCGGCTGGCCGCGCGGCTGGACCGGCGGGCTGCTGCTGGCGGCGGTCACGGCCGTGGTGCTGCTCCTGGTCCGGCGGCTGCCACGCCATCCGCTGGCAGGCGCGCTGTGCGCACTGCTGCTGCTCCTGGTGGTGCTGCGCCCGCCGCCGATCACCGGGGTCATCAGCGGCTGGCCGCCGCGGGAGTGGGACTACGTGATGTGCGACGTCGGACAGGGAGACGCCACCGTCCTCGCGGCCGGGAGCGGTACGGCCGTGGTCGTGGACGCGGGTCCCGACCCGGAGCTGGCGGACCGCTGCCTGCGGGAGCTCGGCGTGACAAGGATCCCGTTGCTCCTGATCACGCATTTCCACGCCGACCATGTCGCCGGGCTGCCCGGCGCGCTCAGAGGAAGGAGCGTCGGGATCATCCAGACGACAACCCTTCAGGAGCCTGCCGGACAGGCCGAGTTCGTCCGGCGCATCGCCGCAACGGCCGGGGTGCCCGTCGCGCGCGCCGCACCGGGCGAGCGCCGCCGCACAGGCGGCATCGACTGGCAGGTGCTGTGGCCGGACGCCGGGGCGGGCCTGAGGCCGCAGGGCCCGAACGACGCCAGCGTCGCCCTGCTGGTCCGCGCGACGGGCGGTCTGTCACTGCTGCTCCTCGGCGACCTCGAACCGCCCGCCCAGCAGGCGCTGCTGCGGGCGCATCCGTTGATACCGCGGGTGGACGTGCTCAAGGTGGCCCATCACGGCTCGGCGTACCAGCACCCCGCGCTGCTTGCCGGGGTCCGGCCGAGGCTGGCGCTCATCAGTTGTGGGCGCGACAACCCGTACGGGCACCCGGCGCCGGGGACCGTCGGGCTGCTGCGGTCCCAGGGAGCGATGGTGCTGCGTACGGACCGGGACGGGGCGATCGCGGTGGCCGGAGCCGGCCCGCGCCTGCGAGTCACGACCCGCGCGGGGCCTGGTGGGTCCTAGGCCGGGGTCCGATCCGGACGGGCGTGGCGGCGGATCCGGGCCGGGGGCGGATCCTGGGCCGCGGGCCGCCAGAGGTGCCCCGCAGGCAGCGAAGCCCACGCACCGGCCGCGGGTCCGGGGAGCCCTGGTTCCGGAGACCGACGCGTTCCGCCGGGAGGCCCGGGACCGTACGCCGCCGGGGCTCCGACCTGCGGCGCATGGCGTGGCGGCGCGCGACCGACGAGACTGCCGACATGGGAACACCAGGACAGGAGCGGCAGCCGCCGCCCGCGCTCTCGCCGCAGACCGTGGACGCGTACCTGCGCCGGATCGGCGCCGGCCGGCCGGCGCGGGCCGACGCGGCGGCCCTGCGCGATCTCCAGCTGCGGCATCTGCGCACGGTGCCGTTCGAGAATCTGTCGATCCACCGGGGCGAGGACATCGTCCTCGCCGACGAACTGCTCGTCGCCAAGGTGGTGGAGGCCCGGCGGGGCGGCTTCTGCTACGAACTCAACGGCGCGTTCGCGGCGTTGCTGCGCGCTCTCGGCTTCACCGTGACGCTCTACCAGGCGCGTGTCTTCGGGGACGGCGGGCGGCTCGGCATTCCGTACGACCACCTCACCCTGCGCGTGGAGACGGTCGACGGCACCGGGCCGTGGCTGGCGGACGTCGGGTTCGGGGACCACAGCCATCATCCGCTCGCGCTGGACGACAGGGAGGACCAGCAGGACCCGGCCGGTGTGTTCCGCATCGTGGCCCGGGCGCAGTACGGGGACCTCGACCTGCTGCGGGACGGCAAGCGGCAGTTCCGGATCGACACCCGGCCGCGTGACCTCACCGACTTCGAGGCCGGGGCCTGGTACCACCGCACGTCGCCGGCCTCGCAGTTCACCCGCTCCCTCGTCTGCTCGCGGCTGACTCCCGAAGGCCGCGTCACCCTGAGCGGACGCAAGCTGGTGGTCACCGCCCACGGTGAGCGGCACGAGCGGCAGCTGTCCGGCGACGCGGCGGTACTGGCCGCGTACGAGGAGCATTTCGGGCTGGTGCTCGACCGGCTTCCGCCCGATCCGGCAGCCGGCTGAGGCGACGCCGCAGGTCCGATCCGGACCTGCGGCGCACCGTCCCGCTCGCCCTTCCTGGGCGGCAGGCGCGGAGGAAGATCAGGCGGACCGCCGCCCGGCCTCCGCGCCCTCGGTCACGGCGCCTCGAGCCAGCCCTCGTACCCGGCGGCGAACTCGTCGAGCGCGCTCGCGTCCAGGCGTCCCTCGGGGTCCTCCACCACGACGAGCCACTGGGCGTCCTCGGCGTCGTCCTCGCCGGCCAGCGCGTCCCGCACCAGCTGCGGTTCGTCCGTGACGCCGAAGCGTTCCGCCAGCTCCTCGGCCGCTTCCTCGGCGGCGTCGCGGTCGGGCAGCACCAGTACATGTCGTTCGTTCACCGGCCCATTCTCCGGTATGCCGCGGGACGCGGCGGAGGGTGTCAGTGGCCCGTGGGATGCTTGACCGCGATGGCCAGGAAGAATTCGACCGACGACCCGCTCGCCCCCGTCACTCTCGCCGTGGGCCAGGAGGACCTGCTCCTCGACCGCGCCGTGCAGCAGGTGGTGGCCGCCGCGCGGGCCGCCGACGCCGACACCGACGTACGCGACCTCACCGCCGACCAGGTGCAGCCCGGCACCCTCGCCGAGCTGACGAGCCCCTCGCTCTTCGCCGAGCGCAAGGTCGTGATCGTGCGCAACGCGCAGGATCTGTCGGCCGACACGATCAAGGACGTCAAGGCGTACCTCGACGCCCCCGCGGAGGAGATCACGCTCGTGCTCCTGCACCCCGGCGGTGCGAAGGGCAAGGGGCTGCTCGACGCGGCCCGGAAGTCGGGCGCGCGCGAGGTCGCCTGCCCCAAGACGACGAAGCCGGCCGAGCGGCTCACCTTCGTCCGCTCGGAGTTCCGGGCGCTGGGGCGGTCCGCGGCGCCCGAGGCGTGTCAGGCCCTGGTCGATGCCATCGGCAGCGACCTGCGGGAGCTGGCGAGCGCGGTGTCCCAGCTGACCGCCGACGTCGAGGGCACGATCGACGAGGCGATCGTGGGGCGCTACTACACCGGCCGCGCCGAGGCGTCGAGCTTCAACGTCGCCGACCGGGCCGTCGAGGGCCGGGCGGCGGAGGCGCTGGAAGCGCTGCGCTGGTCGCTGTCGACCGGCGTCGCCCCCGTGCTGATCACCAGCGCGCTGGCGCAGGGTGTGCGCGCGATCGGAAAGCTGTCCTCCGCGCGGGGCGGCAGGCCGGCCGACCTCGCGCGCGAGCTGGGCATGCCGCCGTGGAAGATCGACCGGGTCCGCCAGCAGATGCGCGGCTGGACCCCGGACGGTGTCGCGATGGCGCTGCGGGCGATCGCGGAAGCGGACGCGGGGGTGAAGGGCGGCGGCGACGACGCGGAGTACGCCCTGGAGAAGGCGGTCGTCACGATCGCCCGAGCGGCCCGCCTCCGCCGCGCCTGACCTCAAGGGGCATGTCACGCCGGGCCCCCTCGGGGAACCGCCCGGACGACGAGGCGTCGCGCCCGGCGCGCGGTTCAGCCGGGGACGAAGCCTCGTCACCGCAGCCCGTCATGGGCCCGCCCGTCGGCGCGGTCGTCACCGGCCGAGTACCCAGGGCGCGGCCCGGGAGGCCGCCGCCCCGCCCGGGCGCCGACGGCCCCACCGGGTCCGCCCCGCCCCCAACAGCGCCGCCCGCCGTGCGCACCGGCGTCCGATGCCCTGCCCCGCTCCTCGCGCAGCCGGCCCACCCGCCCCCGGGCATGGCAAAGGCCCCGTCCGGTCCTGGGGAAGGGCCGGGGCGGGGCCTTGGCTTTGGGATGGGTGCGCCGCACCCGCGTGGCGAACGCAGGCCGCGTGCGGCGCGAGGGGTGCCGGTCGGGAGCGGATGAGAGGGCCCGCTTGATCCCTAACGGCGATCAGTCACGTGCTCAGCCCTGGAGGGAGGACACCTTGGAGGCCAGCGCCGACTTCTTGTTGGCGGCGGCGTTCTTGTGGATGACACCCTTCGAGACGGCCTTGTCGAGCTGACGCGAGGCGGCACGGGCAGCCACGGTCGCCTTCTCGACGTCGCCGGCGGCGACGGCCTCACGGGCCTTGCGGATCGCGGTCTTGAGCGACGACTTGACGGCCTTGTTGCGCAGGCGCGCCTTCTCGTTCGTCTTGTTCCGCTTGATCTGGGACTTGATGTTCGCCACGAAAAGCCCTTTTCTGGGGTTCACCCACGCCCATGGGGCGCAGGAGGAGTTCGATGATCTTCAACTTCGTGTCCCTCCCCCCTCGCCCTTCGGACACGGGAGGTGCCCCCGGAGAGGGCACGAGACACAGCTGCTCAGGCTACCAGTCGCCCCACGGGTGGCCCAAACCGGGCACAGCTCCTCACGCGTGGGACCATGGAGCCTACGTATCGATCCGACACGGACCCGAGCTCACCGACCCGGCGTCTGCCAAAGAATCAGGACCCTGCGTGCCCGCGACTCCTACCCACGTGCCCGAGCCGAGCCGTACCGACCCGGCGCTGATCCGCAATTTCTGCATCATCGCGCACATCGACCACGGCAAGTCGACGCTTGCCGACCGGATGCTCCAGCTGACCGGCGTGGTCGAGCAGCGGCAGATGCGTGCCCAGTACCTCGACCGTATGGACATCGAGCGCGAGCGCGGCATCACGATCAAGTCCCAGGCGGTCCGTCTGCCGTGGGCGCCCACCGAGGGTGAGGACCAGGGCAGGACCCACATCCTCAACATGATCGACACCCCCGGGCATGTCGACTTCACCTACGAGGTGTCGCGGTCGCTCGCCGCCTGCGAGGGCACGGTCCTGCTCGTGGACGCCGCTCAGGGCATCGAGGCGCAGACCCTGGCCAATCTGTACCTGGCCATGGAGAACGACCTCACGATCGTTCCGGTGCTGAACAAGATCGACCTGCCGGCCGCGCAGCCGGAGAAGTTCGCCGAGGAGCTGGCGAACCTCGTCGGCTGCGACCCGGACGACGTCCTGCGCGTCTCCGCGAAGACCGGTCTCGGCGTCGAGGCGCTGCTCGACCGGGTGGTCAAGGACGTCCCGGCCCCGGTCGGCGTCGCCGACGCCCCCGCCCGCGCGATGATCTTCGACTCGGTCTACGACTCGTACCGCGGTGTGGTGACGTATGTACGAGTGGTCGACGGCCAGCTCAACAAGCGCGAGCGCATCCGGATGATGTCCACGGGCGCCACCCACGAGCTGCTGGAGATCGGCACCAACTCGCCCGAGATGCTGCCGGCCGACGGCCTCGGAGTCGGCGAGGTGGGTTATCTGATCACCGGTGTGAAGGACGTCCGCCAGTCCAAGGTCGGTGACACGATCACCAGCCTGCACAAGGGCGCCACGGAGGCTCTCGGCGGCTACAAGGACCCGAAGCCCATGGTGTTCTCGGGGCTGTATCCGCTGGACGGCTCGGACTACCCCGAGCTGCGCGACGCGCTCGACAAGCTCCAGCTCAACGACGCGGCCCTGGTCTACGAGCCCGAGACCTCCGCGGCCCTCGGCTTCGGGTTCCGCGTCGGCTTCCTCGGCCTGCTGCACCTCGACGTCATCCGTGAGCGGCTCGAGCGCGAGTTCGGCCTCGACCTGATCGCCACCGCCCCGAACGTGGTCTACCGCGTGACCATGGAGGACGGAACCGAGCACACGGTCACGAACCCGAGCGAGTTCCCCGAGGGCAAGATCGACGAGGTGCACGAGCCGGTCGTGCGGGCCACGATCCTCGCGCCGAGCGAGTTCATCGGCTCGATCATGGAGCTCTGCCAGACCCGCCGCGGCACCCTGCTCGGTATGGACTACCTCTCCGAGGACCGGGTCGAGATCCGCTACACCCTGCCCCTCGCGGAGATCGTCTTCGACTTCTTCGACCAGCTGAAGTCCAAGACGCGCGGTTACGCCTCTCTCGACTACGAGCCCACCGGCGAGCAGGCCTCCAGCCTCGTCAAGGTCGACATCCTGCTGCACGGCGACAAGGTCGACGCCTTCTCCGCCATCACCCACAAGGACCAGGCGTACGCGTACGGCGTCCGGCTCGTCGCCAAGCTCAAGGAGCTCATCCCGCGGCAGGCGTTCGAGGTCCCGGTCCAGGCGGCCATCGGCTCGCGCGTCATCGCCCGCGAGACCATCCGCGCCATCCGCAAGGACGTTCTCGCCAAGTGCTACGGCGGTGACATCTCCCGTAAGCGGAAGCTGCTGGAGAAGCAGAAGGAAGGCAAGAAGCGCATGAAGATGGTCGGCTCCGTGGAGGTGCCGCAGGAGGCCTTCATCGCGGTGCTGTCCAGCGACGAGGGCGGTAAGAGCAAGAAGTAGGCAGGAGACCGGGCGGGCGGGGGCGGGAACGGGAAGCAGCCGTTCCTCCCTCGGTCGCCCGGTCCGTCCCCTTCCGCTTCCCCCGCGTACGACCCCTCGCTTCCCTCGCGTACCGAAAAGCGCCCGTCCGGCCCAGGACGGGCGCTTTTCGGCCACCGGACGGGCACGAATCGTTACATGTACACAGCACCGACCGGTTGCTCCAGAGAGCGGACCTGCGCTCCGTTCGTTATGAAGCGGCAGCCCGCAGGCTCTTACGCGCCGCCCATGTGCGCTCTACCCTGATCACGGCTCGATGGTTACTCGCCAGTTAAACAACCAGCCAGTCGTGCATGTTGCCGCAGGCCCGGAGGACGTCGTGAGCGAAACCCAGACCCAGATCGAGAACCGACCGCCATCGGTGGCGACTCTCTTCGCCGAGCGCGTGGCCGCCACGCCGAACGGCGAGGCCTACCGCTACCCGGTGCCCCCCGCCTCGGGGACGGGCCCCGACGACTGGAAGTCCCTGAGCTGGGGGCAGGCCGCCGAGAGGGTCTACGCCATCGCGGCCGGCCTGATCGACCTCGGCGTCAACCCCGAGGAGCGGGTCGCGCTCGCCTCCTCCACCCGGGTGGAGTGGATCCTCGCCGACCTCGGCGTCATGTGCGCGGGCGGCGCGACCACCACCGTCTACCCGTCGACCAACGCCGAGGAGTCGGCGTACATCCTCGCCGACTCCGAGAGCCGGGTGCTGATCGCGGAGGACGCCTCCCAGCTGGCCAAGGCGCGCGAGAGGCGCGCCGAACTGCCCGAGCTGAAGCACGTCGTCGTCATCGACCCCGCCGGTGTCGAGCCGGACGCCGCCGAGCCGGAGGGCTGGGTCCTCACCCTCGCCGACCTGGAGGCGCGCGGCGCGGAGTACCTCGAGAAGCACCCCGAGGCCGTCAAGGAGCGGGTCGCGGCCATCACCGCCGACCAGCTCGCGACTCTCATCTACACCTCCGGCACCACGGGCCGCCCCAAGGGCGTGCGGCTGCCGCACGACAACTGGTCGTACATGGCGAAGGCCACCGCCGCGACCGGGCTCGTCACGCAGGACGACGTCCAGTACCTGTGGCTGCCGCTCGCGCACGTCTTCGGCAAGGTGCTGACCTCCGGCCAGATCGAGGTCGGACACGTCACCGCCGTCGACGGCCGGGTCGACAAGATCATCGAGAACCTGCCGGTGGTCCAGCCGACCTACATGGCCGCCGTGCCCCGCATCTTCGAGAAGGTCTACAACGGGGTCGCCGCCAAGGCGCGGGCCGGCGGCGGCGCCAAGTACAAGATCTTCCAGTGGGCCGCCGGCGTCGCCCGCGAGTACGCCAAGGTCTCCCAGGACAACTTCCGCCGCACCGGCAAGGCATCGGTGCCCTTCGGTCTCGGCGCCAAGCACAAGGTCGCCGACGCCCTGGTCTACGCGAAGCTCCGCGACGCCTTCGGCGGCCGGCTGCGTGCCGCCGTCTCCGGCTCCGCGGCGCTCGCCCCCGACATCGGCTACTTCTTCTCCGGCGCGGGCATCCACATCCTGGAGGGCTACGGCCTCACCGAGTCGAGCGCCGCCTCCTTCATCAACCCCGGCGAGGCGTACCGCACCGGCACGGTCGGCAAGCCGGTGCCCGGCTGCGAGGTGCGCATCGCCGACGACGGCGAGATCCTGCTGCGCGGCCCCGGCATCATGGAGGGCTATCACAAGCTGCCCGAGAAGACGGCCGAGGTCCTGGAGCCCGACGGCTGGTTCCACACCGGCGACATCGGTGAGCTGTCCGCGGACGGCTACCTGCGGATCACCGACCGCAAGAAGGACCTGATCAAGACCTCCGGCGGCAAGTACATCGCACCGGCCGAGGTCGAGGGCCAGTTCAAGGCCGTGTGTCCGTTCGTCTCGAACATCCTCGTCCACGGCGCGGACCGGAACTTCTGCACCGCGCTCATCGCCCTCGACGAGCCCACGATCCTCGGCTGGGCCGAGGAGAACGGACTGGGCGGCAGGTCCTACGCGGAGGTGGTCGCCTCGCCGCAGGTCGAGCAGCTCATCGACGGTTACGTGAAGCGGCTCAACGAGGGCCTGCAGCGCTGGCAGACCATCAAGAAGTTCCGGCTGCTGCCCCGCGACCTGGACATCGAGCACGGCGAACTGACGCCCAGCCTCAAGCTGAAGCGCCCGGTCGTCGAGCGGGAGTACAAGGACCTCATCGACGAGATGTACGCGGGGTCCCGCGAGGACTGATCCGTCACGACACGGGGATACGCCGCACGGCCGCGACACGGGCGTGCGGCGTGATCCTCGCAACACACCCTTGCGACCAGCGGAAACATGAAACGGCTGCACCCAGTTCGGTGACTCCGTGCTTATGAACGGGCTCTGTCTGTCACCCTGTCGGTGTCATAGCGGCGCACAGCACCGACCAGGAGCCGCACGTGGGGTCCATTCCGTTGCAGCGGGACACCGGCAACCGGCCCGCACCCATGTCCGCCGGGTGGCCGGACGCCGACGGCGCCGGGGTACGCGTGAGCCTGCCCGGTAGCCTTCTGGCGCCCGGCACCGCGCGGCGCCTCGTCCGCACGGCCGTCGCCGAGTGGACCGCCCTCGGGCTGTTCGGCGCGTGCTCCTGCTGCGACGGCCCGGTCGGCGGCTGCCCGCCCGGCGCCTCCTGCCCCGAGCGGCTCGCGGACGACGCCGCGCTCGTCGCCGGGGAGCTCGTCACCAACGCCGTCGTCCACGCGGGCACGGCCGCCGAGCTCGTGTGCCGGTACGAGCGACCCGTCGAGGACACTGCAGACGCCGGCGCCGAGCCCGCCGCCCTGATCATCGAGGTCTCCGACCACCATCCCGACCGGCCCGTCCACAGCCATCCGCACGGCTTCGACCAGTCCGGCACCCCCGACTACGGACGCGGCCTCCATCTCGTCGCGGCCCTCGCCGAACGCTGGGGCATCACCTACCGCGCCGCGCTCAAGACCGTATGGGCGCGGCTGCCGCTCGACGGCCGCGGCAGCCGGCCGCGGACCGGCGGCGAGCCCGCGGACCTGCACGGGCCCGCGCCCCTCGGCAGCACCGCCCCCGAGGCGCCCGCCCAGGGGCGGGACGACCACGAATGGCTCGCCCGCGGCGGGGCCGCCTCCTTCCTGGCCGAGGCGTCCGATCTGCTCGCCGGCCAGCTCGACGAGAACATGGTCGCCGCCCTCGCCGGACAGCTCCTCGTGCCGCGCCTCGCCGACTGGTGCGCCGTCTGGCTCGACGACGAGACCGGCCGGCACGGGCTGCGCGAGCCCGGCCGCACCGCCCCCGCGCCGCGTCTCGCCGGTGTCTGGCACCGCGACGAGTCCGCCGTGGAGCACCTGCGGGCAGCTCTCGGCACGGAGGCGCCCAAGCCGCCCGACCCCGGCTTCCAGGGCTCCGTACCCGTCCCGTGGCCGGCCGCGTCCCGGGACGGCGTCCCGGCTGCGGACGGGAGCGGCCACGGGAGCGGCGGGGCGGCCCTCGCGTACCGGCTGGCCGCCGGCGGGCGCGTGCTCGGCGTGCTCGTCGTCGCCCAGCAGGACACCGCCCGTCTGCCGGACGAAGTGACCGCGCTCGTCGAGGACTTCGCCCGCCGGGTCGCGCTCGCGATCAGTGCCGCCCGCGAGTACACCCGGCAGGCGACCATCAGCCGCGTCCTCCAGCGCGGGCTGCTGCCCAGCAGGGTCGGGCAGATCCCCGGCGTCGACACCTGCCTGGTGTACGAGCCGAGCGGGGACGGCGTGGCAGGTGGCGACTTCTACGACGTCTTCCCCGCCGGGTCGAGCGGCCGCTGGTGCTTCGTGCTCGGCGACGTCCAGGGCAGCGGCCCCGAGGCCGCCGTCGTGACCGGTCTCGCCCGCCCCTGGCTGCGGCTCCTCGCCCGCGAGGGCTACCAGGTCGGCCAGGTGCTCGACCGGCTCAACGGCCTGCTCCTCGACGACGCCATGGAGGCCGCCGAGGCCGCCGCCCTGCTCGTCACCGGCGGCCACGGTCCCGGCCTGCCGGACGGACACCACTCCCGCTTCCTGTCCCTGCTCTACGGCGAGGTCGTGCCCTCCCCGGACGGCCGCGGCGGCGCCCGGTGCACCCTCGCGAGCGCCGGTCACCCCCTTCCGCTGCTGCTGCGCCCCGACGGCACGGTCACCGTCATCGCCGAGCCGCAGGTGCTCCTCGGGGTGGTCGACGACGTCGCGTACCGGAGCAGCACGTTCGACCTGGCACCGGGCGAGACGCTGCTGTGCGTCACGGACGGGGTGACCGAGCGGCGCTCCGGGCCCCGGATGTTCGACGACGAGGACGGTCTCGCGACGGTACTCGCCGGATGCGCGGGGCTGTCGGCGAAGGGCGTGGCGGAACGGATCAGGGCCGCCGTGCACGCGTTCGCGCAGACGCCGCCCGGGGACGATCTGGCGCTGCTGGTGCTCCAGGCGGGATGACGCCGCGGGTGACGGACAATGGGGGGCATGCCTTCCGTACTGCCCGACGGTGAGCCCATGCCCGAGGACGGCTCGCTGCCCGCGTCCGCCCTCGACGGCGCGGGTGACCGGCCGCTCGCCTTCTACCTGCACGTGCCGTACTGCGCGACGCGCTGCGGCTACTGCGACTTCAACACCTACACGGCGACCGAGCTGCGCGGCTCGGGCGGCGTGCTCGCGTCCCGCGACAACTACGCCGAGACGCTCGCCGACGAGATCCGGCTGGCCCGCAAGGTCCTCGGCGACGACCCCCGCCCGGTGCGGACCGTGTTCGTCGGCGGCGGCACACCGACGCTGCTCGCGGCCGGCGACCTCGTACGGATGCTGGACGCGGTACGGGAGGAGTTCGGTCTCGCCGACGACGCCGAGATCACCACGGAGGCGAACCCGGAGTCGGTCGGCCCGGAGTACCTCGCGGCCCTGCGGGCCGGGGGCTTCAACCGGATCTCCTTCGGCATGCAGAGCGCACGTCAGCACGTGCTGAAGGTGCTCGACCGCACGCACACGCCGGGCCGGCCGGAGGCGTGCGTCGCGGAGGCGCGGGCGGCGGGCTTCGAGCACGTCAACCTCGACCTGATCTACGGCACGCCGGGCGAGAGCGACGACGACTGGCGGGCGTCCCTGGAGGCGGCGGTCGGCGCGGGACCGGACCATGTGTCGGCGTACGCGCTGATCGTCGAGGAGGGCACGCAGCTGGCGCGGCGCATCCGGCGCGGCGAGGTTCCCATGACCGACGACGACGTCCACGCCGACCGCTACCTGATCGCGGACGAGGTGCTGTCGGGCGCCGGATACGAGTGGTACGAGGTCTCCAACTGGGCCACCTCGGAGGCCGGCCGCTGCCTGCACAACGAGTTGTACTGGCGCGGCGCGGACTGGTGGGGAGCGGGCCCGGGAGCGCACAGCCACGTGGGCGGGGTGCGCTGGTGGAACGTGAAGCACCCCGGCGCGTACGCGGCGGCGCTCGGGCAGGGGCGGTCGCCGGGTGCGGGCCGTGAGGTGCTGACGCCGGAGGACCGCCGGGTGGAGCGGATCCTTCTGGAGCTGCGGCTGCGGGACGGCTGCCCCCTCGATCTCCTGCGGCCCGCGGGCCTGGCCGCGGCGCGCCGCGCCCTCGCCGACGGGCTCCTGGATCCCGGCCCCCATGCGCGGGGCCGTGCGGCGCTGACCCTGCGGGGGCGGCTGCTTGCGGACGCGGTGGTGCGGGGCCTGGTGGACTGAGGGGGCGGGGCCGCTGCGCGGGGCACCTTTCCCCACGCCGCCCCTTCCCGTAACCGGGGCAAGCCCCGGCCCCCGTACCGCGCTTCGCGCGGTGTCCTCAAGCGCCGGACGGGCTGCCAGGCAGCCTCGCTGGGGGCACCTCCCACGGCCGCCAGGCCGTAGGGGGAGGGCGGGGCGGGAGGAACTCCCGGTCACACCCCCGGTTCCGTCACGAAGTCGATCAGTTCCTCCACCCGTCCCAGCAGCGCCGGCTCCAGGTCCTTGTAGGAGTGCACGTGGGACAGGATGTGCTGCCACGCGGCCCCCGTGCCGGACGGCCAGCCCAGGGCCCGGCACACCCCCGTCTTCCAGTCCTGGCCGTGCGGGATCCTCGGCCACGCCGCGATGCCCAGCGACGACGGCTTCACCGCCTCCCACACGTCGATGTACGGATGGCCCACGACCAGCACGTGCGGGTCCGTCACCGAAGCCGCGATGCGGGACTCCTTGGAGCCGGCGACCAGGTGGTCGACCAGCACGCCCAGGCGGGCGTCCGGGCCCGGGGCGAATTCGGCGACGATCGACGGGAGATCGTCGATGCCCTCCAGGTATTCCACGACCACGCCCTCGATGCGCAGGTCGTCGCCCCACACCCGTTCCACGAGCTCGGCGTCGTGGCGGCCCTCGACGTAGATCCGGCCGGCGCGGGCGACCCGGGCGCGGGCGCCGGGGACCGCGACCGAGCCCGAGGCCGTACGCCCGGGGCGGGCCGGCGCCGGCGCGGACGGGCGGACCAGCGTGACGACCTTGCCCTCCAGCAGGAAGCCCCGCGGCTCCAGCGGGAAGACCCGGTGCTTGCCGAAGCGGTCCTCCAGCGTCACGGTGCCCGCCTCGCAGCGGATCACCGCTCCGCAGAAGCCGGTCGCGACCTCCTCCACCACCAGGTCGGGCTCTGCGGGGACCTCCGGGACCGGTGCCGACCGCTTCCACGGAGGTGTCAGGTCAGGGCTGTAGCTGCGCATGTCGGATGACGATACGACCGGTCGCCCTACGACACGCCGAAGCGCGCTGCGAGCTCGTCACGCTGCGTCCGCACGAACGCCGCGGTCACCGCCGCCCCGTGCCCCGGCACGTACAGCGCGTCCTCGCCGCCGAGCGCGAGCAGGCGGTCGAGCGCCGCCGGCCAGCGCGAGGTGATCGCGTCCGGGCCCGCCTGCGGCTCGCCCGACTCCTCCACCAGGTCGCCGCAGAAGACGACCTCCGGCTCGCCGGGCACGAACAGCGCGAGGTCGTGGCCGGAGTGGCCCGGGCCGACGTTGGCCAGCAGCACCCGGCGGCCGCCAAGGTCGAGCGTGCACTCCCCGCTCACCAGGTGGTGCGACAGCGCCAGCAGATCGGCCGCCTCCGCCGCCGCGGCCGCCGGGACCCCGTGCCGCACCGCGTCGGCGCGGATCGCGTCGCGTTCGCGGCGCAGCAGCGCGTCCATGCCGACCGCCCCGTAGATCTCCGCTCCGGCGAACGCCGCCGTGCCCAGCACGTGATCGAAGTGCGGGTGGCTCAGTGCGATGTACGTCACGCGGCGCCCGCCCGCCAGCGCCTGCGCCTGTACGCGGAGCTCGGCGCCCTCGCGGATCGTCGAGCCCGTGTCGTACAGCAGGACGTGTTCCTCGCCCAGCACCAGGCCGACGGTCGCGTCCCAGGCCGGCATCCTGCGCCGGCCGACTCCGTCGGCCAGCCGTTCCCACCCGAAGTCTTCCCAAGCGGCGTCCATACGGCGACGCTATCCGCATCGACCAGCACAGGTCTCGCGGTAGCGTGGTCGGCCGCCCTTGCTAGGGGCGTACCCCGCCGCCGTACACTGGCCGGGGGAAAGCTGGCACTCGGCCGTATCGAGTGCCAGGACACACACCGAGACCGGCAGCTGGAGGTGCGCGAGATGCTCAGCGAACGCAGACTCGAAGTCCTGCGCGCCATCGTCCAGGACTACGTCGGCACCGAGGAGCCCGTCGGTTCCAAGGCGCTGACGGAGCGGCACAAGCTCGGTGTCTCCCCGGCCACCGTCCGCAACGACATGGCCGTGCTGGAGGAGGAGGGCTACATCGCCCAGCCCCACACCAGCGCCGGCCGCATCCCCACGGACAAGGGCTACCGGCTGTTCGTCGACAAGCTGGCCGGCGTCAAGCCGCTGTCGTCCCCCGAGCGCCGGGCCATCCAGAACTTCCTGGACGGAGCCGTCGACCTCGACGACGTCGTGGGCCGCACGGTCCGCCTGCTCGCGCAGCTGACCCGGCAGGTCGCCGTCGTCCAGTACCCGTCGCTGACCCGCTCGACGGTCCGGCACGTGGAGCTGCTGTCGCTGGCTCCCGCCCGGCTGATGCTCGTGCTGATCACGGACACCGGCCGGGTCGAGCAGCGGATGGTCGACTGCCCCGCGCCGTTCGGCGAGACCTCGCTGGCCGACCTGCGGGCCCGGCTCAACAGCCGCGTCGTCGGCCGCCGCTTCGCGGACGTGCCGCAGCTCGTGCAGGACCTGCCCGAGTCGTTCGAGACGGAGGACCGCGGCACGGTCTCCACCGTGCTCGCGACCCTGCTGGAGACGCTGGTCGAGGAGACCGAGGAGCGGCTGATGATCGGCGGCACCGCCAATCTCACCCGCTTCGGACACGACTTCCCCCTGATGATCAGGCCGGTGCTGGAGGCGCTGGAGGAGCACGTCGTGCTGCTCAAGCTGCTCGGCGAGGCCAAGGAATCGGGCGTGACCGTGAGGATCGGGCATGAGAATGCCCACGAGGGACTGAACTCCACGTCCGTCGTCTCGGTCGGCTACGGTTCGGGCGGCGAGGCAGTCGCCAAACTCGGCGTGGTCGGACCGACCCGCATGGACTACCCCGGAACGATGGGAGCGGTACGCGCAGTGGCACGTTACGTCGGACAGATCCTGGCGGAGTCGTAAGTGGCCACGGACTACTACGCCGTACTCGGCGTGCGCCGCGACGCATCGCAGGACGAGATCAAGAAGGCCTTCCGCCGCCTCGCGCGCGAACTCCACCCGGACGTGAATCCGGATCCGAAGACGCAGGAGCGCTTCAAGGAGATCAACGCGGCGTACGAGGTGCTCTCGGACCCGCAGAAGAAGCAGGTCTACGACCTCGGCGGCGACCCTCTGTCCCAGGCCGGCGGCGGTGGCGCGGGCGGCTTCGGCGCGGGCGGCTTCGGGAACTTCTCCGACATCATGGACGCCTTCTTCGGCACGGCGTCGCAGCGCGGACCCCGTTCGCGTACGCGGCGCGGCCAGGACGCCATGATCCGCCTGGAGGTCGAGCTCAACGAGGCGGCCTTCGGCACGACGAAGGACATCCAGGTCGACACGGCCGTGGTGTGCACGACGTGCTCCGGCGAGGGCGCGGCCCCCGGCACCTCCGCGCAGACCTGTGACATGTGCCGCGGCCGCGGTGAGGTCTCGCAGGTGACGCGGTCCTTCCTGGGCCAGGTCATGACGTCCCGTCCGTGTCCGCAGTGCCAGGGCTTCGGCACCGTCGTGCCGACCCCGTGCCCGGAGTGCGCGGGAGACGGCCGGATCCGGTCGCGTCGCACGCTCACCGTGAAGATCCCCGCGGGTGTCGACAACGGCACGCGCATCCAGCTGGCGGGCGAGGGCGAGGTCGGCCCGGGCGGCGGCCCCGCCGGTGACCTGTACGTCGAGATCCACGAGATCGCGCACCCGGTCTTCCAGCGGCGCGGCGACGACCTGCACTGCACGGTGACGATCCCCATGACGGCGGCGGCGCTGGGCACGAAGTGCCCGCTGGAGACGCTCGACGGCATGGAGGAGGTCGACATCCGGCCCGGCACGCAGTCCGGCCAGTCGATCCCGCTGCACGGACGCGGCATCACGCACCTGCGCGGCGGCGGCCGGGGCGACCTGATCGTCCATGTCGAGGTGACGACGCCGACGAAGCTGGACCCGGAGCAGGAGCGGTTGCTGCGGGACCTGGCGAAGCTGCGGGGCGAGGAGCGGCCTACGGGTCAGTTCCAGCCGGGGCAGCAGGGGCTGTTCTCGCGCCTGAAGGACGCGTTCAACGGGCGTTAGCCCGTAGGTTCTCTCCCCACCCCGGGGGTCCGGCCCCGGTAGCGCGCTGCGCGAGCCGCCGGGCGCGGGTTCGGGCTCTGCCCGGTCTCGTACCGCGCTGCGCGCCAGGTGGGCGCGAGGCCCCGCTGCGGGCCTGTGGGGGCTCCGGCATCGGTCCACACCGCGCAGCGGGCGCTTTCGGGGCCCCACGGCCGCCGGAAGGGGGCAGCCCGCCGCAGGCGCCCCCGTGCGCGCTCCGGCGGAGCGGAATCCTGGATTCGGTCGGGGCGCCGGGGCATGCGACGATGCCTGCATGTCGTCCGCGCTGACCGGTCTTTGCCGTTATCCGATCGTGCAGGCCCCCATGGCCGGCGGTGCATCCTGTCCGGAGCTCGCCGCCGCCGTGTCCGACGCCGGCGGGCTCGGGTTCCTCGCCGCCGGGTACAAGACGGCGGACGGCATGTACCAGGAGATCAAACAGATCCGCAGCCGCACGGCGAGCCCCTTCGGCGTCAATCTGTTCATGCCGCAGCCCGGCAGCGCCGATCCGGCGGCCGTCGAGGTCTACCGGCATCAGCTCGCCGGTGAGTCCTCCTGGTACGACACCCCGCTGGGCGACCCCGACGCGGGGCGGGACGACGGCTACGAGGCCAAGCTCGCGATCCTGATCGACGACCCCGTCCCGGTCGTCTCCTTCACCTTCGGCTGTCCTTCGCGCGACGCGCTCGCCGCGCTGTCCGCCGCAGGCACGATCACGGTGGTCACCGTCACCACGCCGGAGGAGGCGCAGGCCGCGCAGTGGGCCGGTGCCGACGCCGTGTGCGTGCAGGGCATCGAGGCGGGCGGCCACCAGGGCACGCACCGCGACGACCCGGCCGCGGACGGCTCCGGCATCGGGCTGCTCTCCCTGATCACTCTCGTGCGCGAGGCGGTGCACCTTCCGGTCGTCGCGGCCGGCGGCCTGATGCGGGGCGCGCAGATCGCCGCTGTGCTGGCGGCGGGAGCGAGCGCCGCACAGCTCGGCACGGCGTTCCTCGTCTGTCCGGAGTCCGGGGCGAACGCCCTCCACAAGCAGGCCATGACCAACCCCCTGTTCGCCCGCACCGCGTTGACCCGCGCCTTCTCCGGGCGGCCGGCGCGCGGGCTGGTGAACCGCTTCATGCACGAGCACGGCCCGTACGCCCCCGCCGCCTACCCCGAGGTCCACCACCTGACGAGCGGGCTGCGCAAGGCGGCGGCGAAGGCCGGGGACCCGCAGGGCATGGCGCTGTGGGCCGGGCAGGGCCACCGGTTGGCCCGCGAACTGCCCGCGGGGCGGCTGGTGGAGCTCCTCGCCGCGGAACTGGACTCCGCGCGGGCCGCGCTGGCGCTGGGCGGTGCGCGATGACCGCCCCCGTGTTCGTCGTCGAGTCGCTCGAAGGCGTCGCGCCGGGCGGTGTCGTCACCCTGGACGGCCCCGAGGGACGGCATGCCGTGTCCGTACGGCGGCTGCAGGCGGGCGAGGAGATCGTTCTGACGGACGGTCAGGGGCGTGGCGCGGCGGGCTCGGTGCTGGCCACCGAGGGCAAGGACCGGCTGACGATCGAGGTGCGGGAGTGCCCGGCCGAGCCGGAACCTGCGCCGAGGATCACCGTCGTCCAGGCGCTGCCCAAGGGGGACCGCGGCGAACTCGCCGTGGAGACGATGACGGAGACGGGCGTGGACGCCGTCGTGCCGTGGGCGGCCGCGCGCTGCATCACGCAGTGGAAGGGCGAGCGCGGGGCCAAGTCGCTGGCCAAATGGCGTTCCACCGCGCGGGAGGCGGGCAAGCAGTCCCGCAGGCTGCGCTTCCCCGAGGTCGCGGAGGCGGCGACGACCAAGCAGGTGGCGGCGCTGCTGGCGGCCGCGGACTTCGCGGCCGTGCTGCACGAGGAGGGCGCGGAGCCGCTGGCCACCGCCGAACTCCCCGCACAGGGCTCGATCGTGCTGGTCGTCGGCCCGGAGGGCGGCGTGTCCCCGCAGGAGCTGGAGGCGTTCGCGGAGGCGGGCGCGAAGCCGTTCCGCCTGGGCCGCAGCGTGCTGCGCACGTCGACCGCCGGAACCGCGGCGACGGCCCTGCTGCTGGGCCGCACGGGCCGCTGGTCCTGAGGGGGAGGGGCCGCGCGTCGGCACGGGTGGCCTTCCCGGTCATGGACCGGCCGTACGCGCACCACGCTGGCCACAACCGTCCTTTTCCCGGGCACTCGTGGATGGCACCCTGCCACCCATGAGTGTGCTCAGAACCGTGGTCGCCGCCGGCGCCTGCGGAATCGCCGTCGCGAGCCTGGCCGCCTGCGAGCCGGCGGCCGGCGGGCTGGACTCCGCCGCCGTGGCCGTCACCACCGACCGGACGGCGACCGCCACGCTGGAACGGCTGACCTTCGACGTGGCGTGGCTCAGCTGCACCGCCATCGTGAACAGGGGCGCGAGCCCCTCGGGCGCCACCACGGCCCCGGGCAGCGCGACGGTCGACTGCCGGGGAGAGACCGAATCCGGTCAGACCATCACCATCAAGGGCAAGGTGACCGACGAGCGCGCCGGACAGTGCGTACGCGGGGATCTGACCGCCCGGATCGACAGGAAGGTCGTCTTCCAGGCGACCATGCTCGGCGACTGCTCCGCCGTGCCGAGCAGCACCCCGCCCGGCACGAGGGGGCCCCGGACCACCGCCCCGCCCCAGCCGGGCCCCACCGTCACCGTCACCGTCACCGTGACCGCCGTTCCGGCCAAGTGATCCAAAGCCCCCCGCACAGGGCCTCCACCTGCCTAGGGTGACGGTGTGACGCACCCTGCCTACCTCCGGTTTCCCCATCTGCACGGCGAGTCGATCGCCTTCACCGCCGAGGACGACGTCTGGGTGGCGCCGCTCGACGGCGGCCGCGCGTGGCGCGTCAGCGCCGACGACGTGCCCGTGAACCATCCGAGAATCTCGCCCGACGGCACGCGCATCGCCTGGACCTCGTACCGCGACGGCGCGCCCGAGGTGCACGTCGCGCCTCTCGACGGCGGGCCGTCGGACCGCCTGTCCCACTGGGGCAGTTACAAGACCTCCGTACGCGGCTGGACCCCGGAGGGCCACGTCCTCGCGCTCACCACCCACGGGCAGGCGTCGTTGCGCCGCACCTGGGCGCACGCCGTGCCCCTCGACGGCGGCCCCGCCACCACCCTTCCGTACGGGCTCGTCGGCGACGTCGCCTTCGGCCCGCAGACGCTGCTGCTGTCGGCGACGATGGGACGCGAGGCCGCGGCCTGGAAGCGCTACCGGGGCGGCACCGCGGGCAAGTTGTGGATCGACGCGGCGGGCGACGGAGAGTTCGTGCGCCTCCACGAGGACGTCGACGGCAACATCGAGTACCCCCTGTGGGTCGGCGACAGGATCGCGTTCCTGTCCGACCACGAGGGAGTCGGCGCGCTGTACTCCTCGCTGCCCGACGGCTCCGACCTGCGCCGGCACACGGGCGTCGAGGGCTTCTACGCCCGCCACGCCGCCACCGACGGCACCCGCGTCGTCTACGCCTGCGCCGGCGAACTGTGGATCCTCGACGATCTGGCCGGCGCCGAGCCGCGCCGGCTCGACATCAGTCTCGGCGGTCAGCGCACCGACCTGCGGTCCCGGCCCGTCGACGCCGACCACCACCTCGGTGACGCCGCCCCCGACCACACCGGCCGCGGCAGCGCCGTCGAGGTCCGCGGCGGCATCCACTGGGTCACCCACCGCGGAGGGCCCGCGCGTTCGCTCGCCGTGGAGCCCGGAGTGCGCTCCCGGCTGCCGCGCACCTTCCGCGTGGACGGCGAGGAGCACGTCGTCTGGGTGACCGACGCCGAGGGGGACGACGCGCTCGAGTTCGCGCCAGCGACCGGCCCCGCCGCGGGCGCCACGCCCCGCAGGCTCGCCGCGGGCCGGATCGGCCGCGTTCTCAGCCTCGCCGTCGCGCCCGACGGCAGCCGCGCGGCCGTCGCCTCGCACGACGGCCGGGTGCTGCTCGTCGAGCGCGAGTCCGGCGAGGTCCGCGAGGTCGACCGCAGCGAGCACGGCGACGCCACAGGGCTCGTCTTCTCACCCGACTCGGGCTGGCTCGCCTGGTCGCACCCCGGCCCCAGCCCGCTGCGTCAGATCAAACTCGCCAACACCGGCGATCTGACGGTCTCCGAGGCGACACCGCTGCGGTTCAAGGACTTCCAGCCCGCTTTCACGCTCGACGGCAAGCACCTCGCCTTCCTCTCCGAGCGGTCCTTCGACCCGGTCTACGACACGCACGTCTTCGACCTCGCCTTCATCGGCGGCTGCCGGCCGCACCTGATCACGCTCGCCGCGACGACGCCCTCGCCGTTCGGGCCGCAGCGGCACGGGCGGGCCTTCGACCCGGACAAGGACGGTGCGTCCGACTCCGCGGCGGACGAGGGCGCCGCGCCCGTCACCCGTATCGACCTCGACGGACTCGCGGACCGCATAGTGCCGTTCCCCGTCGAGGCCGCCCGCTATTCGACGCTGCGCGCCGCGAAGGACGGGCTGCTGTGGCTGCGGCACCCGCTGCGCGGAGTCCTCGGCGCGGCCCGTGCGACGCAAGACGACCCCGGCCCGAAGACCGCGCTGGAGCGGTACGACCTGGTCCAGCAGCACATGGAGGAACTCTGCGGGGACGCCGACTACTTCCGTGTCAGCGGTGACGGCAAGCGGATCCTGCTCCACACCGACGACACGCTCAAGGTCGTCCCCAGCGACCGGCGCGCCTCCCGCGACGAGGACTCCGACACCAACATCACCGTCGACCTCAGCCGCGTGCGCCGGACGATCGACCCGGCCGCCGAGTGGCGGCAGATGTACGACGAGGCCGGGCGGCTGATGCGCGACCAGTTCTGGCGCGCCGATCTCGGCGGCGTCGACTGGCACGCGGTGCTGGAGCGGTACCGGCCGGTGCTGGCCCGCGTCGCCACCCATGACGACCTGGTCGACCTGCTGTGGGAGGTGCACGGCGAACTCGGCACCTCGCACGCGTACGTCATGCCGACGGGCGGCTACGGCAGCGGCGCGACCCGGCAGGGGCTGCTCGGCGCGGACATCTCCCGCGCGGAGGACGGGTCCTGGCGGATCGACCGCATCCTGCCCTCGGAGACGTCCGACCCGCACGCCCACTCACCGCTCGCGGCGCCGGGCGTCGCCCTGCGCGCGGGAGACGCGATCGTCGCCGTGGACGGGCGGCCCGTCGACTCCGTGAGGGGCCCCGGGCCGCTGCTCGTCGGCTCGGCGGGCAAGCCCGTCGAACTCACCGTGTCCCCGGCGGGCGGCGGCGACCCGCGCCACGCGGTGGTGGTGCCCCTCGCCGACGAGGAGCCGCTGAGGTACCACGCCTGGGTGGCGGACCGGCGGGCGTACGTCCACGAGAAGTCGGGCGGACGTCTCGGCTACCTCCATGTCCCGGACATGCAGGCGCCCGGCTGGGCCCAGATCCACCGTGACCTGAGGGTGGAGGTGGCGCGCGAGGGTCTGGTCGTCGACGTACGCGAGAACCGCGGCGGCCACACGTCGCAGCTCGTCGTCGAGAAGCTGGCCCGCCGCATCGTGGGCTGGGACCTGCCGCGCGGGATGCAGCCGTCCAGCTACCCGCTGGACGCTCCCCGGGGGCCGGTGGTGGCCGTGGCGAACGAGTTCTCCGGCTCGGACGGCGACATCGTGAACGCGGCGATCAAGGCGCTCGGCATCGGCCCGGTGGTGGGCACGCGGACGTGGGGCGGTGTGGTGGGCATCGACAGCCGCTACTCCCTCGTCGACGGCACGCTGGTGACACAGCCCAAGTACGCATTCTGGCTGGAGGGTTACGGCTGGGACGTGGAGAACCGCGGCGTGGACCCGGACGTGGAGGTGGTGCCGACGCCTCAGGACTACGTGGCGGGGCGGGACCCGCAGCTGGACGAGGCGATCCGGATGGCGCTGTCGGCGCTGGAGGAGACGGCGGCGAAGTCGCCGCCGCGGCTGCCGTAACCGGGGGGCGGTGGCGCCTGCGGCGGGCGCTTTCCCCACCCCGCCCTCCCCCTACGGCCTGGCGGCCGTGGGAGGGACCCCCGGACGGGCTGATTTCGCGCAGCGAAATCCAGCCCCGCCGGCGATTGAGGCGCGGGGGTCCGGGGGCGGAGCCCCCGGTTACGGGAAGGGGCGGGGTGGGGAAAGGCGCCCCGCGCAGCGGGCCCGCCAGATCGGAAGT